>CAZBNM010000030.1:0-24222 GCA_964493495.1 uncultured Bacteroides sp. | reverse complement strand
TTTGGGGTATACACGCTTTCCAGGCGTGCCTCTTCAGCCACTCGAGCATCACTCCTTGCTGATTTGCGATTGCAAAGTTAGTCCTTTTTTTTTAATTTTGAAAATATTTTGGGTCTTTTTTTGGGGTGAACTCTACACGAACGGTAAAATTCGGAATGCAGTATTTATTTTTTGTTGAAAAGGGCATTTACCTTCATTGGATTGGCTCCGAGCTTAATTGCCTTTGCACCGTCTCTTCTCGCGTCTTCCAGTCTATACCGATCGCGATTCAGCCAAGCGCGATAGTAATAGAGCTCCGGATCTTCGGGGTATTTTTCCATTCCTTCGGCAATCGTAGCTGAGGCTTCGCTAAGATTCTGGAGATGCAGATAACATCCTGCAAGAGCGGCAAAGTACTCTGCTGCAGGTTCTTCATTGATTAAGTTCATATAGTGAGGGATTGCCTCTCTGCTTCGACCTGAAAGCGAATATAGTGCCGACATAGCACGTGCTGTGCGCACTGTTCGGGGTTCCAGATTTTCAAGTACCGTGAAATCGTCTTCTGCCGGAGCTAATTCGCCTCCATACAATGCTATTAGACCATGATAATATCGGGCTTCTGCGTCAAGGCTGTCAAGCGATATAATTGTCTCAAACTCGCTGTATGCGTCTTTATCACGATTGCATTTCAACAGAATTTTTGCTCGATTGGAGTGCGCGATCTTCATCTCTGGATAAGCGGCTATTGCCTCATCAAGGATATTGAGTGCGATCGAGTCGCTGTCCATCATAGAATATATCATTCCGAGATTGGACAGAAGCAGAACATTGGAAGGCGAATGTGGACGCATATATATGGCTTCTTTCAGCCTAAGGGCAGCGGTAGGATAATCTTCGTTGGCTATAGCCGCATCTGCCTCGCCACAGAGAATAACGTATGGATCTTCGTCGAAATCATCCGACTGTCCTGCACAGACAAATGGGAGAACACACAAGGATGTAGCAATGAGAAGCAGGGAGAGATGGTCCTTCATATATGAAAAAAGAGTCGCGCAGGCCTTGGCGTGTATCGCAGGTCTGCGCGGCCTTGAGAAGTTTTATAGCGAAAGCTATGAGTTTACTTGATAAGGTATTGCGATGAAATCGACTGATTGGAGTGCACGCGGCGAATGGTGTCAGCAAAGAGTCGTGCAACCGATAGGATAGTGCACTTCTTGCAATCCTTGTGGAAAGGAATCGAGTTGGTGAAGATCATTTCCGTAAGGCCGCAGTCATTTACTCGTTCGCTGGCAGGGTCGCTCATGATAGCGTGCGAAGCCAGAGCGCGGACGCTTTTAGCACCGTTTGCGAGCATAAGGTCTGCAGCCTTGGTAATGGTGCCGGCAGTGTCTACCATGTCATCTACGAGGATTACATTTTTGTCCTTGACATCGCCGATAACGGTCATCTTGGCTACGACATTAGCTTTGGCTCGCTGTTTATGGCAAAGGACCAGAGGCACGTCGAGATATTTGGCGTAGCTGTTCGCACGTTTTGCGCCTCCTACATCCGGGGTTGCAATAACCATATCTTCCAGCTTCAGGCTTTGGATATATGGAATGAAGACGGATGACGCATAGAGGTGGTCGACGGGAATATTGAAGAAGCCCTGGATCTGATCTGCGTGTAGGTCCATAGTGATGACGCGATCTACGCCGGCTGCTACCAGAAGGTCCGATACAAGCTTTGCTGCGATTGACACGCGCGGTTTGTCTTTGCGGTCCTGACGGGCCCAACCGAAGTAAGGAATTACTGCAATAACGCTTGATGCAGAAGCTCTCTTGGCCGCGTCAATCATCAGAAGAAGTTCCATCAGATTATCGCTGTTGGGGAATGTGCTCTGAACGAGATACACTTCACAGCCACGGATGGATTCTTCGAACGATACTTCGAATTCGCCATCGGCAAAACGGGTGATGTTCATTTTGCCTAATTCAACACCAAGGTCTTTAGCAATTTCTTCGGCGATGTATCTGGAGTTCGTGCCGGAGAAAATCTTGAAAGGGGGTAGGGCTTGATTCATCGTAAATTAGAGATGAGTATTGTTGAGTTTGGATTGATGATGTCGAGTTGTTCCGGCGGGAGAGGAGTCGGGTTGTTACTTAACGGTTTTGATGGGACGGCGGAGAGCTTTGATAGCCGACGGGGTTATTTTCCACGCTACGGCGCCATGTGCAGACACCTTGGCTTCGAATGGCTCGCTCGAAACGAAAATCTTGCTTTGAACATCGCCGGTTATCAACTCGCGCGCTTTGGAATCTACACCCTCAGGAAGGTCGAGATACGTAAATGCATGACGTGGAATGTTAACCCTTACGGAAACATCCGAATTGTCGAAATTTGCAATAATAACGAGTGTCTCCTTCGCAGACGAGCGCAGGAACGCAAACTGACGATGTGGATTGAAATGAGGATTGTCGTAGTTGACGTACATTAAGTCGAAGAAGCGGCCTTCCCGTATGGCGGCTTCGGCATTGCATAGCTTAAGTATTCGTGCATATGTCTTTCGCAATGCTTCGATTTTCGGTGAGAGCTTGCCATTGCATTTACCTTTGTTTAGCCACATCCGGAGGGAAGTTATGCTCCAATAGTCAAAGATGGTAGTGCGCCCGTCCAGGCCCGAAAAGCCCTCGGCGTCCATTCCCGGTTCGCCGAGTTCCTGACCCATGTATATCATCATAGGTCCGGTGGAGATCATGGAACTGACGGCCAGAGAAGCAATGGCGCGTTCGGGCTCGCCGCAATAAAACGAAGATGCAAAGCGCTGCTCGTCATGATTCTCGAGGAAATTGAGCATATTGGGACCTATGCCGTCCACGGTTTGCCAGCAGGAAGTGAGTGCCGCGGCGCTGACGTTGCTTGTCTCAATCCCGCGTAGAGTGTCATAGAGATTGACTTTATCGTACAGATAATTGAATCCCGCGGCGATGAAAGGCCTGTATAGCGCGATATCATATATCTCGGCAATGAATATCACGTCAGGATAATGCGAACGAACATTCGGAATAGCCCACTGCCAGAATTCCAGCGGCACCATATGGACCATGTCGCAACGAAATCCGTCCACGCCTTTCGATGCCCAGTATCGGAGAATGTGAAGCATCTTCATCCATGTGGATGGAATGGGCTCGAAATGCTTCGAGCCGTTAGCGGGGTCAACACCGTAGTTCAGCTTTGCTGTATCATACCAGTCGTTAGGACCGGGAAATGCACTGAAGCAGTCATTGCCGGATGCTTTTGCTGGGAATTCAATGTATGCATCATCACCATGTCCGAGATCTACGGAGGGGGCGAACTGCTGCCGCGTAATATAATAGAAGTTGTTCGACGGCGAAAAGAACATATCGGTATTATCCCCTTGTCCGAGATCTTCAATTCCTGAAGGCTTGGCATCCGAATGATATTCACGTGCGACGTGATTCGGCACGAAATCAATAATGGACTTAAGCCCTGCGGCATGAGTACGTTCGATAAGCTCTTCGAACTCACGCATACGTTCAGGCACATTCTCCGCAATATCGGGATCGATATCGTAATAATCGGTGATTGCGTAAGGACTTCCGGCGTTTCCTTTTACGACATGTCTGTTGTTCCTGCCAATGCCGAAAGCGCTGTAATCAGCATTGTGCGAGTGTTCGATCACTCCCGTGTACCACACGTGTGTAACTCCCAGTTCCTTGATCGCCGCAAGTACTTTTTCGCTAATCCCGTTCATTTTCCCCGATCCGTTTCTGACGAGGGAGCCGTTCACGGCAGGTGTTTCGCAGTAATTGGTGAAAAGTCGAGGTAAAAGCTGATAGATAATAGGCTTTATGTGTTGCGTCATCGTATTCTAAGGTAGAAATGGGGTGTAAACTTTGCTTTGGCCGGAGATGATTATTCGTCCATCGTAGGCATCAGGTCAGAAATGCGGCCCGTATCTTTCGTCTTGTCGGGATGCCATAACCCGGCCTGGCGCAAGGCTCGCCGAGTGCTGAGATAACCGCTGACAAACACCTTCTGGATGTGGGTCAGATCGAAGACCTTATAGTTTGAAATCTCGGTGGTCTCGACAGCAAGATCGCACATGGCCATATCCTGTGCCTGATTGGCTTTTGCCATCAGATTATAAGCACGCATGGCCGCTCCGACGATTGAAGTTGCATTGTAATTACGCAGCGGGCTCACATTAATACCGATAAGATAGTCGCATTTGTCGCGCAAAATCCATGCAGGCATATTGCGGAGCACGCCGCCATCGACATATTGAACGCCATCGATTTCCACCGGTGTAAAGACTATCGGAATCGAACACGAAGCAACCATACGAGGCCCTATGGCACCCTCATGGAATACGGCCGGACAACCGTTGTCGAAGTCCGTCACGCCGATGTAGGTGGGAATCTTGAGGTCTTCAAGATTCTTTGCCCCGTCGAGATTGGATAGAATGAAACGTTCGAAACGCTTGATCCCGAACAGTCCGCCGCTACCAAGCTTCAGTTCCGCAAAGTCCCGGAAGCCCCTCTCGCTGAAAATCGACGCGATCTCTATAGGTTTACGCCCCGCGGCATACAGCACAGCCACGACCGAGCCGGCGCTTACACCGGCAATAACATCGGGCTTGAGGCCCGCTTCCTCCATTGCCATAAGGGCTCCGGCATGTGCGAAGCCGCGAGCGCCTCCACCGCTGAGAGCTACACCGAGACGATAAGGACGCTTCGGCTTGTTTTCTGGTGCTCTGTTTTCGTTAGTTTCCATAGTTTCGTTGCGCAAAGTTACACAGAAAATTCGGAATCCTCAAAAATGAGGGGCTGTTTTTCTCTTTTTACGCCTCCGGTTTCGAAATGTGGAAAAAAAACATTAAATTTGTGCATTACCTTAAAACAGATCATTGCCACATGAGCGACGAATATAATCCGGAGGACATGCCCGATGACGATCTCACCGCGGCGGGGGACGTAGAGTTTGATGATGCCGATGAGCTGGCGGAAAGCGCGGCCGTACAGACTGTGGGTCTGCGACCGTACACGAATGCAGCTGATGTTGTGCGCCACAACCTGCGCGGCATGTATCAGACGTGGTTTCTGGAGTATGCGTCGTATGTGATCCTCGAGCGAGCCGTGCCGAATATTGCCGACGGCCTGAAGCCGGTTCAGCGTCGAATTCTACACGCGATGGAGCGTCTTGATGACGGCAGACTTAATAAAGTCGCAAACATTGTCGGGCATACCATGCAATTCCATCCTCACGGCGATGCTTCCATCAAGGATGCCCTCGTGCAGATGGGACAGAAGGAACTGCTTATCGAGACGCAGGGAAACTGGGGAGATACGCTTACGGGTGCTACAGCTGCTGCCGCACGATATATCGAGGCGCGTCTGTCGCCATTCGCTCTCGAGGTAATGTTTAACAAGAAGGTGACAGACTGGACCAGAAGTTACGATGGCCGAAACGATGAGCCCGTTACTCTTCCGGCGAAATTCCCGTTGCTTCTCGCACACGGCACCGAAGGTATTGCCGTCGGCCTTTCATCGAAGATACTGCCACACAATTTCAACGAGATTCTCGATGCGGCCGTGGCATATGTACGCGGAGAGGAGTTCGAGCTTTTCCCCGATTTTCCAACGGGAGGTATGATTGATGTGAGCCGTTATAATGACGGTCGCCGAGGCGGTACGCTTAAGATCCGCGCCAAAATCGAAAAGATAGATTCGCGTACCCTCGCTATTACGGAGATTCCATATGGAAAGACCACGGGAACGCTCATCGAATCAATTCTGAAGGCACTCGAGAAAAACAAAATCAAGATTCGCAAGGTTGAGGATCATACATCCAAGACTGCGCGCATCATCGTGCATCTATTGCCCGGCACATCAAGCGACAAGGCCATAGATGCGCTCTATGCCTTCACGGATTGCGAAGTGAGCGTATCGCCTAACTGTTGTGTTATTTCAGATAAAAAGCCCCTGTTTCTGGGCGTGAGTGATGTTCTGCGCTATAGTGTGGACGCGACAAGGGAGATACTGCGCCGAGAGCTTGAGATACGTCTGGGTGAACATCGCGAGAGCCTCCTATACGCATCGCTTGAGCGCATTTTTATCGAAGAGCGAATCTATAAGGATAAGGAATATGAAAATGCCGCGAGCATAGACGAAGCCCTCGATCATATAGATGCACGTTTGGAGCCGTATAAGGAAAGCTTTATCCGCGAAGTCACACGCGAGGATCTCTTGCGGCTCCTTGAGATAAAAATGAAACGCATACTGCGCTTCAATGTAGAGGAAGCGGACAGATATATTGCCGATCTGCGTTCAAAGATCGAGGATATTCTTGCCAAACTTGGCAATATGGATTTGGTTACAATTCAATGGTACGAAGGCCTCAAGGCTAAATATGGGGCCGCATATCCGCGTCATACCTCTATCCGTGGTTTCGACAATATCCAGGCTTCAACTGTTGCCGAGGCCAATGAGAAGCTGTATATCAACCGAAAGGAAGGTTTCATAGGCACAGGTATGAAGAAAGATGAATTTGTATGCAACTGCTCGAGCCTCGACGATATAATAATCTTCTATAAGGATGGTCGCTATAAGATTGTAAAGGTTGCAGAAAAGCTTTTTGTGGATAAAAATGTGCTATATGTCAATGTGTTCAAACGGAATGACAATCGTACTATCTACAATGTCATCTATCAGAACGGACGCGGAGGCATTTACTATATGAAGCGCTTTGCCGTCACCTCCATGACCCGCGACAAGGAGTATAACCTAACACCCGGACTTCCGGGAACACGCATCGTGTGGTTCTCCGCTAATCCCAACGGTGAGGCGGAGGTCGTGAAAGTCACGCTTAAACCCAAGCTACGACTTAAGACCTTGCAGTTCGATGTGGATTTTTCGAAGCTTGCCATCAAAGGGCGCGCAGCGCAGGGCAATCTCGTGACGAAAAACGAAGTACATTCATTCTCCCTTAAGGAGCGCGGTGCATCAACCCTGGGTGGCCGTGAAGTGTGGTTTGACCATGATGTGATGCGCCTCAATTACGATGGCCGTGGCGAGTATCTCGGGGAGTTCCAGGGGCGTGACCTGGTGTTAGTGATTATGAACAACGGAGAGTATTTCACAACCGGATTTGAGGCCACAAATCATTACGATGAAGGGATAATGCGCATCGAGAAGTTCCGCCCTAAGATCGAATGGACAGCGATTCTCAACGATGCCGATCAAGGATTCCCGTATATCAAAAGATTCCGTTTCGAGCCGTCTCCAAAGAGACAGCGCTTCATTGGTAAAAACGACAAATCTACCTTGATACTGCTGTCGGACACGCCGGGGGCGCGTTTTGAACTTACTTTCGGAGGGGCCGACAGTGTTCGTGAGCCTCAGATCATTGATGCCGAGGAATACATAGGCCTGAAGTCCGTCGAGGCAAAGGGCAAGAGACTGACAACATGGAATCTTGCGGATGTTAAAGAGATTGAGCCTCGGCCGGGTTCTTCTGAATCAGAGAACGAGTCGGAGGCGTATGAAGATACGGTGGTGACGGACATCATCGCTGATGAAGAGATCGGCCACATAGAGTCTGAAGAAGAGCGCAGTGATGACGAAGTACGTGATGAGCTACTCGGACAAAAGAGAATATTCTGAACATGAGATACCGACTCTTTACTTTGTTTTTGTTCGTCAGCTCATGTCTGTTCGTGATATGCGCTGAAGAGCCTGCAACAGTTCGACCGGTGTATTCTGCGTATATGTTCGAGGCCGGATCGACCCATCTGGCCGAAACGTATCTGTCTCCCTTGCATTACGATGGCTGGACCATCGGTATTGCACACCGGCGAGCACAGGCGATGCGCTTTAATCCCGAGCGCTGGCATATGGAACTTGGCGCCCGCTTTACGCTTGACCGTACTCTTGCCCGTCCGGCACGCAATGTGGTGGAGTGGCGTGCGGAACTGGAACTTGACTGGTCAATGATGCACAAGTGGAGACTCGACAAAGGCTTCACTGTATTTTGCGGAGGTTTTACGCGCGCAGATGTCGGCGTCTTTTATCTCGCAAGAAACGGCAACAATCCTGTTGCAGCAAAAGCCTCATGGACAGTTGGTCCAAAGGTCGGGCTTGCATATGACGTGAGACTCGGACGCGTGCCCTTCGCAGTTCGTTATTTTGCGGAGATGCCTCTTACCGGTGTTTTCTTTTCGCCGGCATACGGCGAATTGTATTATGAGATATACCTTGGGAACTATCGTGGACTCGTACGGGGAGCCTGGCCCGGCAATTATTTCCGTCTGGACAATTCATTGACGGCGGATTTTCGTTTTGGTGCCACAATTTTACGTGTCGGATATGCTCCGAGATTTTTCTCGTCGAAAACTTCGGATATAGTCACGCGTGTGGTTTCGCATAATTTCATTTTCGGTATAGCGCAGGAGTGGACCGCTCTTGGAATAAGAAAGCCGGATACCGCAGTTCAAAAATATATATCGGCCTACTGATGAAGAAAATTTATATCGCGGCGATCGCACTTCTGGCAGGCGCTTGTCACAGCTTGCCTTCATGGGAGAATAGTGTGGAAGGTAATTTTGATGCCTTGTGGACAATTCTCGATGAGCACTATTGTTTTTTTGATTATAAAGGTCTGGACTGGGACGCAATAGGACGTGAATATCGAGCACAGATTAAACCTGAGACAAATGCCGTAGGGCTTTTTGAAATTTGTTCCTCGATGCTCGACCGTCTTGAGGACGGCCACGTGAACCTTTCCTCGCCTTTCGCAGTCTCGTATTATCGAAAATGGTGGAGCGACTATCCCCAGAATTTCGATTGGCGCCTAATTCAGGAATATTATCTCGAATTTGACTATACGACAGGCGGAGGCCTAAGCTATAAGGAGCTGCCTGAAGGCGTTGGTTATGTTAGATATGAAAGTTTCGGATATTCCATGGGCGATTCGTTTCTTGATGCAATGTTCCTAAATCTTAAGGAGTGCCCCGGTCTGATTCTCGATGTCCGTAACAATGGAGGCGGAGATGTCACGCGTGTGGAGCAACTCGTAAGCCGTTTTCTTGAGAATCGAATTGAGGCCGGGGCAATATGTCATAAGACCGGCCCGGGTCATCAGGACTTCTCGGAGCCATATAAGTTTTATTATGAACCTGAAAGACAACATGTACGCTGGCTTAGGAAGGTTGTGGTCCTCACGAACAGAAGCACATTCAGCGCTGCAAATCAATTTGTGGCTGTGATGAAGACCCTTCCTAACGTCACTGTGGTTGGTGATTGCACCGGCGGAGGCGACGGGATGCCTTTTTCTTCAAGTCTACCTTGTGGTTGGGGTGTACGTTTTTCTGCATCTCCTGTATATGATCCGTTCGGAAGCATTACGGAGTGGGGGGTAGAACCCACCGAAGGCTGCCGTGTGGACATGGATCCGGAGGCAGCCTTCAATGGAAGAGATACAATCCTCGATTTTGCAATAGCTTTACTTGCTAAGGACAAGGGAAAGACTATCGAAAATCCTTAGGTCATGTAGTTTTGTTCTGGTTGACCGGTGGCCTTATTCGCCTTCGTCGCGGGGATTGTTGTTGAGCGTCTTGGTACGTTCTTTTACTAATTTGCGGTCTACATCATTGTCGTCGGCGTTGTCTATTGCAACACCGGGATACTTCTTCATGTCATCCGACAGCGTTTCAGCTGCAGTCGTTTTCTTTTTACAGGGCATAGCTTTTGTTTTTTAGATTATATATAAAAAACGTCTGCTCTTTCATTTTTGTTCCCGCAATTGTGCAAGAAGCTCCTGCGGGGAGATCGAACATCGCTCAACAACCAATCCGGCATATGCGGCCGCCATGCCTATGATTCGTTCCGGTGAATAGTGCGCTCTCATATATTCCATGCTTAACGAGTTGTCGCGCTTGGAGAGCCTGATGCCCTTGTCATTACGGACAAGAGGAACGTGTGCATATTCCGGCGTAGAAAAGCCAAGAACGCGCTGGAGATAGATCTGCTGAGCGGTGGACAAGAGTAGGTCATCTCCACGGACAATCTCAGTTACACCCATAAGTGCATCATCCACAACGACGGCTAATTGATATGCCCATGCTCCATCGGCACGCCTGATTACAAAGTCGCCGCAGTAATCTGCAAGATTCACTATTTGCTTGCCACAGATACGATCGTGAAACGTCACGACTTCATCGGGTACATATATGCGTGTGGCTCCCGTATTACAAGGTGTTACAAATGGAGGAGCACAGGAGGGTCGACAAGTTCCTGCATATACAATTCTTCCGTCACTCTGATGTGGAGCCTGCGTGGCCATGATATCGGCTCTTCGGCAAAGGCAGCCGTAACACAGCCCCGAATCTGTAAGACGTCTGAAATACGCATCATAAATATCCCCGCGGAGACTCTGTAAGTATGGTCCGTTCGGACCGGAATCTGCCAGCCCTCCTTCATCCCAGGCCAGCCCGAGCCAATGGAGATCGTCTTCAATCATCTCCGCATATTCTCGTTTCGAGCGCTGCGGGTCCAGATCTTCTATTCGTAGCAGCCAGGTTCCACCTTGTTTTTTGGCGGAAAGCCATGAAAGAAGAGCGGTATATACATTCCCAAGATGCATGCGGCCGGAGGGAGATGGCGCAAAACGGCCCTTTACTGCCCGTATCATACTCAATGCTTCAGGTATGCACGGTGCACGCGAGGCGAAACGGATGTAAGTATCTCATACGGTATTGTATCCAGTGTCTTTGCCAACCGTTCTACTGGCATGGAGGGCCCGAAGATTTCAACTTCGTCTCCAACCCTAACGTCCGGAACATCAGTCACATCAACCATACAGAGGTCCATGCAGATATTTCCTATAGTGGGACATTCCACACCTTTTATCATAAAATTAGCCTTTCCTCGCCCTAAGTGGCGGTTTAGTCCGTCGGCGTAGCCGACAGGCACGGTGGCGATAAACGATGGCCGCTCTGTTACTCCCCGGCAGCCATATCCTATAGGTGTATTCTCGGGCCATTCTTTTAGAGAAATAATAGTGCTCACAAGACGTGCAACGGGCTTCAGATTTAAGCCGCTCGGAAGTTCGGGAACCGGAGAAATACCATACAGGCCGAGGCCAAGCCGCCCCATGTCGTATGCTGATTCGCTATGTCCGTAGCGCTCGATACCGGCCGTGTTAAGGAGGTGGCGTTTCACTGATTTTTTATAGGGAAGCGCATCCATAAGCATGGAGCTCATTTCGTCGAAGGTACGTCGCTGCATTGTCGTATATTCATCCATATCAAGGCAGTCGGCGGTAGCCAGATGCGAGAATATAGAACGCACACGCACCTTGTCTCCGGCCTCATGCAGGACATTGACAAGCTCAGGGAGCTGCTCTTTTGTGAAACCGAGACGATGCATTCCTGTGTCGAGTTTGATATGTACGTCAACCGTACTGACACCATGTATTTCTGCCTCGGAAAGCAGGCGTTTCAATTCATCCACAGAGAAGACAGCCAGTTGCAATTGCTCACTGAAGAGTGCGCCGTATTTATTGGTCATCGGATTAAGAATAAGGATAGGCATCGTTACGCCGGCTTTTCTCAATGCCACACCTTCATCCACGACAGCTACTGCCAGATAAACAGCTCCGGCACTTTGCAGCGTTTTCGAGATCTCAAGAGCTCCAAGACCGTACGCCGATGCCTTGACCATTGCAATAAGTCCGGTTCCTTCGGGAAGAAGGGAGCGGTAATAATTATAATTGTGCAGGAGTGCGTCAAGGTCCACTTCAAGTGTAGTATCGTGGCGTGCCTGCTCGATCTGTCGGGCAATTTCCTGTGGCTCGAATCGGGGATCCGCTTTCAGGAGTAGGAGCTGACCATTCCCAAGAAATCCTTCGTCGACGGCATTCGAGAGTGTTGCTGTATCATCGAAAGCAAAGGATTCATCATTGAAGTCTGCAAAATCAAAAAAACGTTTAGTCTCCGGGCCAATAGTGATAACCCGCTCCACACCAAAGCTCTTTAGTAGCCCGGCCGCACTGCAATACATCTCAGCCAGTTGTCCGGCACTTAAGTCTGGTGCATGGGTGAAGTCGCTTAAAATTACTGTGTTTTTTCTGTCCGGCGTGAAACGGCGTCTCATAAAATCGAGAGCATCTCGGAGCGAACGCAGATCGTGGGTGAACCGATCAAATATCAATACATTGCCGTGTGCTACATCTTCGACGTCAATGCGCGTGCTTATGTAGGGCATATTCCCATTATTCGGGATATTGGAGTCTTTCCCTCGCTGTGTGTATATCTCGTTAAGGGCTGCTGATACCAATTCTTTTATACCGCGGACTGCCACTGTCTTGCACGAAGGGTACAATTCGGCAATAAGTGGACCTACAGCCTGGTCGCTGTCATCGAAAATGATTGTTTTGGCTCCGTTAAGAACGCTAAGCTGCTCGCGTATTTTTTCTGCATGTCCACCCGGGAATGACTCGTCGTGTTCATTACTCGTAGGAGTGAGGATGCCGATTTTCGGCCGCAACAGGGATCGATAGAACCCGGCTTGTCCAGGTCCGTCAATGCCAACTTCTGTAATGATTATCCCATCAGATGCTTCTTCAACATTTTCGATGATTCCGGCGGGAACACCAATCCGGGAATTCCAGCTTCGCGGACTCCTGGCAACATTATAGCCCTCATCTGTGAGTCTGCGGTTGATTAGTTCCTTTACTGTAGTTTTCCCTCGGGAGCCAGTAATGACCACCTGACAGACATCCGTTGCATCTGCAAGCCGTCGAGATGCTATATCGCGCAATGCTGCGAGAGTGTCCTCTACATAATGGAATGTGGCATCAGGGTAGGGCGAGGCATCGAACCCATAATCGACTATAAATTCACGCACGCCTCGATTGTATAGTTCCGGAATGTATTTGTGTCCGTCAGCGATCCCTGTGTGGATTGCCGTAAAAACGGTATTCTCGGGATCGAATACAGAGCGACTGTCGGTATGCAGATATTTTCGCATTGTCATCAGTTTTCAAGGATTGGCCTGTGAGCGGCTCGAGCATATACCTTTCGGAACTCGATGGCGCGATGTTCGGTTGTTGTGGAGAAATAGCATTGCATGAAGAGTTCGTAGATGTAGTCAGCGCCTTGTTCGTTCGGATGTTTCATATCGGCTGCCGTAAAACGATAATCACGTAGGTCATCGATAAGAGCTTCAAAAGCCGGAAAATAGGTTACATGCTTGCCGTGCATTTCACAGAGTCTCTCGCATGCGAGATGTAACGTGGCTTTACTTAGTGTGTTGCCGTGAAGGGTGTCGGCCGTGTGTCGTACAGGGCTAACTGTAAGGACTATTCTGGCGCCCCTCGAAAGTAATGCTTCAACGGCAGGCTCAAGAAACCTGACGCATTCATCAACGCTGAGACGTCGTCGATCGAATAACGTGCCGGGAAGTTTGTGACAGTTTCCTGCTATTTTCCCGCTTTTTTTCCACTCGAATACCCATGCGGTGCCAAGTGTAATGAAGCATATGCAACCCGGTCGAACGACGTCGTTTATTTGGGATAGAACAGAGTTGGACTTTTCGATGATTTCAGATTTTACTTGTCCGCTGAACGGTGTTGCAAGGGTAAGAAGATGATAACCTCGCGGGCCATTGACCAGTTCGGTATCCTCGAACATTATCCCCTTGACCGCACGCAGAATCAATTCGGAAATTGATGCAGGATTATATAGTGCACCACCGGGATTGGCAACCGCTTGAAAACCATCTCTGATAAGTCGCGATGACATGTTGTCCGAAAAGCACGACCCAAGAAGGAGCAATGGGGTGTCATGGTCGATTCGGACATCATCTGACGGAGTAATTTCAACGGGCGTTCGGAATTTCATTAAACCTAAAACATTTGATAGTCAATACTCAGCACCTGAAATTCCGTTCTGCGATTAATCTGATCGGCTGCGTCGCGGTCGCTTTCCTCGGGAAGAGCAAGAATATATTCCTCCGTAAGTACATCTCCCTCCTTGAACTGCGGATACTCACGAGCAAGTTTTTTAGTGATAGTTTTGGGGCGCGATTCTCCATAACCCTGGCTCTGCAGGCGGTCTGGAGAAATACCAACACTGATTAGATAATCAATTACAGAACGGGCTCGTCGTGAGGAGAGCTCAAGATTGTATTGTTCAGAACCCATGCGGTCGGTATGTGATGCCATTTCGATTGTCACGTTGGGATTCTCCCTTAACACCTGAGCCAATTCGTCCAGAGCTGTCTTTGATTCGGGTCGGAGCGTGGCCTTATCGAAATCGTAGAATATATTGTCTACAACCACAGGTTTATTAATGGATGCAAGGATAAAGTCAACACCATACTCGGCATCTTCCTCCGCAAGGTCGCTTGTAAATTCTTGCTTCTGATTGAGATAGCCTTTTGCTCCGGCAAGCATGACGTAGCTTACGCCGCGGCTAAGCGGGAAGGAAAACGAACCGTCGTCACGGGCAACCTGCTTTTGGTTTGAGCCGTCATTGCCGACAATGCGGATAACAGCGCCCGGCACCGGTTCTTCGTCCTTGTCGAGCACCCAGCCGCTGATGAGTATTTTAAGCTCCGGAAGCTCGAATGTATATATATGGTCATATCCGCGGCCATCGCCACGATTGGAACTGAAAAAACCGCTTTCACCCTCACCGAATGTGATGCCGAAATCATCAGCCGGGGAATTCATCGGCGAGCCCATGTTCACAACGGTCCATCCGCCCGAGGGCGTTTGCTCTGCTCTGAATATATCAAGACCTCCGAATCCCGGATGCCCGTCAGAAGCGAAATAAAGCACACTGTCGCTGCGGAATGTCGGGAAAACTTCATCCCCCGGTGTATTGATCCATTCGCCAAGATTCTCAAGTGAACCGGCCCGTTCGCGAAGGTTGATTCGCCAAAGGTCGCGTCCGCCTTGACCTCCGGGCATATCGCTTGAGAATACAAGCCACGTACCGTCGGGTGATACGGCCGGATGTCCGTAATTTGACAAGGTATCCGCAGTGATCTCAAATTTTACCGGTGAGCTCCATTTCGCATCCGAACGCTGCGATGTATAAATCTCAACTCCTGTATGAGAATTCGGTTCGCGGCGTGCTTTTGTCAGATACATCGTGGTGCCGTCGGGAGAAAAAGCAACTATACCCTCTTCCGCATCCGAATTGAGTTCTCCTTCAACCGGTTCCGGTCGTTTCCACTGTCCCTTTTCATCCTTTGTGGCAAACCAGATATCAGCTTTTTTCACACCCGTAATTTCCGAATGACGAGTGCCGGTGACTTTTTCGTTGGTGGTGGTGTAATAAAGCTGGTCAAGGCTCTTGTCAAGGTAAACCGGAGAAAAGTCCGACCGGCGCGAGTTGAAAAGCTTGGCCTGTCGCACCTCGTAGCGTGTCTGTCCTTTCTTGTCAAGAGCCATAAGGGCACCTGCAAGTCCGTTTTGAGCCTGCTTGTCATCGGGTTTGAACGACAGATATTCCTCGTATTCCTTTACGGCCGGAGCGTATTTGCCATCAGCATGCAGCATCTGGGCAATGCGGATACTTATCGTGGAATCGCCGTAACCGTATCTGCGGGCGTTCTGAAATGCGGCGGCTGCGCGTGCAAACTGATTAAGCTCTGCATGACAGATACCCATCTTGAAGGCAACTTCTCCTCGCAACTCGCGGTCTTCCTTTTTCGTGAGTTTATTGTAGATTTTACGATATGTCTTGGAGGCATCGCTGTATTCGCCGCGTTCAAGTTGTTCATTGGCCGTAGCCAGTTTGGGCCCGCGACATGAAGCGGCAAACCCGAGTATGAGAAGGGCAAAAATTAGGCCCGATATTCTGCTGGTTTTCATCATCAGTATAACGGAGAACGCCGCATTTTATTGCATTGTAATGGCGTTGAGACGATTCTCAAGTTCCGTAGTACTTAGGCGCGTAGACAGTTTCCCTCGGTGAGCCATGGATATATTACCGGTTTCTTCGGAAACGACAATAGCAACGGCATCTGTAGCTTGCGCGATACCCAAGGCTGAACGGTGACGCAAACCAAGTGAGCGAGGCACATCGGCATCATGACTGACTGGGAGAATACATCCGGCGGCTTCGATGCGGTCGCGGGCAATTATCATTGCTCCATCATGTAGGGGTGAGTTTTTAAAAAAGATATTCTCGATAAGACGCATGTTTATATTGGCGTCGATGATGTCGCCGCTCTTGGCAAAATTATCGAGAGGTACGGTCTGCTCAATTACGATCAGTGCTCCCGTTTTGCTTTTACTCATACTCATGCATGCATATACGATAGGTAGAACCCACTTGTGTTCATCTCCATTGTAGTCATCCTTATGCCGGTGAAATATTTTACCGAAGAAACGCCACCTGCGGTTAGATCCCAATTCCACAAGAAATCGCTTGATCTGATCCTGAAATAAAATCACCAGAATGAGCAGCCCGATACTCATGAACTTGTCGAGTATAGTCCCGATTAGTCTCATTCCGAATATTTCGGACGCCACGACCCAAACTACCACAAAGGCAAGCACACCATAGAAAATATTGATTGTGCCGGATTCCTTCATGAGTCTGTATACATAGTACAGCAACACTGCAAACAGAAGTATGTCAATTATATCTTTGAGTCCGAAACTTAGCACGACCGGTTGGTTGTTTGAGTAAATTATTGATTTAGATGAGTGTACAGCTCGACGGCTTCGCGGGCTGCCCTCACATCATGCACACGCAGGATGTCCGCTCCTCTGTCGAGGGCATATGCATGCAGAGCAGTTGAGCCGTTTAGAGCATCCTTGGTTTCAATTTTCAGAGCTTTGGTAATCATGGATTTTCGTGACACTCCCACAAGAATGGGTCTATGCAGAATCTCAAACAAGGACAGATTGGCCATGAGTTCCCAGTTCTGTTCTAAGCTTTTTGCGAAACCAAAGCCCGGATCAATTATGATGTCGCAGATTCCGGCAAGTTCCGCTTCTCCCACGCGCTCGGCGAGTTCGGCCAAGACTCCGGCAGTGACCCCCTGAGGGTAGGAGCATAGCTGTTGCATATTTTCTGGGTTCCCTCGCATGTGCATAAGGATATAGGGAACATGCAGTTTTGCAACGGTCGCAAGCATGTCGCTGTCAAGAAGACCTCCGGAAATGTCGTTGATGATAGCAACACCGTATTCCTCTACAGCCATTCGTGCAGCGGACGTCCTGAAGGTGTCAACGCTCACGAGAACATCGTCACCGGCTTCCCGGCGAATAATCTCAAGTCCTAAACGGAGGCGTTTAATCTCCTCCTCTTCACTGATAGAAGGCAAGCCTGGTCGAGTGGAGCAAGCGCCCAGGTCCAGGATGTCTGCGCCACTTTCCAGATGGTTTAGAAGTGTGTGTCCCAGTCCGGCTTCTCCATTTCCAACTTTTTCAGGCGAATGAAATGACTCAGGACTCATATTCAGAATTCCAGCAACAAGCGGACGCTCGTTGAACTCAACGAGTTTCCCACGGATATTGAGGCTGAACGGACGCATGAATATGATTTTTTCAGAAGAGAACGGGATTGTGACCGCGCTCAGCGATTGGCTCGCTTGCGTTCCAATTCGTCAAGGATTATTTTGCGAAGACGTATATGATGGGGGGTTACCTCAACGTACTCGTCGCCTTTGATATATTCAAGCGCTTCTTCAAGCGAGAAAACCACGGGAGGTACGATACGTGCTTTATCATCAGCACCTGAAGCTCGCATATTGGTGAGTTTCTTTGACTTGGTGACATTGACAACTATATCGTTGTCCTTGGCGTTCTCGCCCACGACCTGACCTGCGTACACTTCCTCCTGAGGGAAAATAAAGAAGCGGCCGCGATCCTGCAGCTTGTCGATAGCGTACGCGAAAGCCGTGCCCCCTTCCATTGCGATCAGCGAGCCGTTTGTGCGGCGTTCAATGTCGCCCTTCCATGGCTGATACTCCAGGAAGCGATGGGCCATGATGGCCTCACCCCCTGATGCTGTGAGTACGTTGCTTCGAAGTCCGATTATACCTCGAGAAGGTATCTGAAACTCAAGCTGAACCCGATCGTTCTGCGCTTGCATAGAGGTCAGCTCTCCTTTACGGCGGGTGACCATGTCGATCATTTTCGAAGCTGATTCTTCCGTCACATTAATCGTAAGCAGTTCCACGGGCTCATGCTTCACGCCATCGATTTCCTTGATGATGACCTGCGGTTGACCGACCTGAAGTTCATAGCCTTCTCGACGCATCGTTTCGATCAGGACGGACAGATGCAGTACGCCACGGCCGAAGACGGTCCAAACATCCTGCGTCGGATCCTTTACGACGCGGAGCGCAAGGTTGCGGTCCAACTCGGCTGTCAGGCGGTCACCTATATGACGCGACGTGACAAACTTGCCGTCTTTACCAAAGAACGGACTGTCATTGATAGTGAAGGTCATCGACATGGTTGGTTCGTCGATAGCGATGCGCGGGAGCGCTTCCTGGGTCTCAACATCACTTACAGTGTCACCGATTTCGAAACCTTCGATTCCAACAAGTGCGCAGATGTCGCCACTCGAAACCTCGCTTACCTTTTTACGGCCCATACCCTCAAAGGTATGCAGCTCCTTAATGCGCTGTTTGGTGACTTTTCCATCTTTGCCCATGAGTGCAATTTCCTGCCCCTCGCGCAGGGTACCGCGATGAACGCGGCCAATGGCGATTCGACCTACATAGCGAGAATAATCAAGGGAAGTTATCAGCATCTGTGCAGGTCCCTCAATTGTTTCAGGTTCCGGAATGTATTCGATGATAGCATCCAAAAGTGGTATGATCGAATCAGTCGGTTCCTTCCAGTCCTTGCTCATCCATCCGTTTTTGGCCGATCCGAAAAGGGTAGGGAAGTCGAGCTGGTCTTCAGTAGCATCGAGATTGAACATCAGGTCGAAAACCATCTCCTGGACTTCGTCGGGCCGACAGTTCGGTTTATCGACTTTATTAACCACGACCACGGGCTTAAGGCCTATTTGAATTGCTTTCTGAAGAACGAAACGCGTCTGTGGCATGGGGCCTTCGAACGCATCGACAAGTAGGATGCATCCATCGGCCATGTTCAGGACACGTTCGACTTCTCCACCGAAGTCGGCGTGTCCCGGAGTGTCTATGATATTGATTTTATAGTCTTTATAATTTATGGATACGTTCTTCGACAGAATTGTTATACCGCGTTCGCGTTCAAGGTCATTGTTGTCAAGAATAAGCTCGCCGGCGTTCTGGTTATCGCGGAACAGATGTCCGGCAAGGAGCATCTTGTCCACAAGCGTGGTCTTTCCGTGGTCTACGTGAGCGATAATGGCGATGTTACGTATTTTCTGCATACTCTATTGGACTTGAAATAATATGCAAAATTAATCAAAAAAAAGCATATCTCATCCGTCTGACGTCTAAAAATACAACGATGTCGTATGCTTTGTAAAAATTAACACTCATGAGTGTCCAAGCTAAAGCATTTTCCGTATCTTTGTCCGGTATAATACTGTTTCTCAAATGAAGGAAGAAAATATACTGACAGATCTGGTGCGCAGACAGGCTCGCAAGTACGGTTCACGCGAGGCCTTAGCTGTCGCTCCGTGTGCATCTGCCGCTACACAGGCGGAGTCTATCACATGGAATAGTCTTGCCGAGAAGGTCGACAATCTGGCTCTTGCCCTCGAATCCTTAGGAATTCAGCCGCGTAACATGATTGCAACTGTGGCACACAATTGTCCGGAGCTTATCATGATCGATTTTGCCGCCTTCAGGAATCGGGCTGTACCAGTATCCATATATGCCACCTCAAGTAAGGAACAGATAAGATATATTATCCGCGATGCCGGCGCACGTATTATTTTCACCGGCGACCAGAGCCATTACAACTCTGTGCGAGCGATTGCGGCAGAGTGTCCGGAATTGTATAAGATTGTGGTTATCGAACCTACGGTTAGGATAGATCCGGACGATCATATGAGCATGTATTTTGGCGAGTTATTGGCCCTGGGGCGTGGCGCAAACGAACTCAGCCGAGCCGCGGTAGAGCGTCGTACATCGGAAGCAACCCCGGAAGATATAGCAACTCTTGTATATACTTCAGGAACAACAGGCGAGCCCAAGGGGGCGATTCTTCCTCACAGTTGTTTCAATGCCGCGCTTCCCGCTCATACACGTCGTCTGTCATATCTGACGGATGCGGATACATCCGTATGCTTCCTGCCGTTAAGTCATATATTCGAGAAGGCATGGTCGTACTTCTGTCTCATGTCGGGAATGCATATTACGGTGAATCGGGATCCACGTGAAATTCAGGATACATTGCGCCTTGTGCGCCCCACCGTTCTATGTTCCGTGCCGCGTTTCTGGGAAAAAGTCTATGCCGGAATTCAGTCGAAGCTCGGGCGCGTAAGTCCGTTTAAACGCCGTCTGATGGACATGGCCATGAAAATCGGACGTCGGCGCAATCTCGACTATGTCCGTTGTGGTCGTCCTGTACCATTCTTCCTTCGCCTTGGATATTCCTTCTGTTACAATCAGATATTCAAACCGATGCAAAGAGTGGTTGGTGTGGACCGCGGCGTTATATTCCCTACGGCCGGAGCGCCGTTGGCTCCGGAAATCACATCCTATCTGCTTGCATGTGGTATTCCTATCGTTATCGGCTATGGATTGTCTGAAACAACTGCGACAGTTTCATTTTATCCCCATACCAACTATCAGATTGCGTCTATAGGAACGATTCTGGAAGGTGTGAATGTTTGCATCAGTAAAGATGGAGAAATTCTTGTGAGCGGTCCTACCGTTATGCGGGGCTATTACGGACGCCCTGAAGATACCGCGAATGCCTTCACCCCTGATGGAAAGTGGTTCAGGACAGGCGATGCGGGATATTTCGATGAACAGGGACAGCTTGTACTTACTGAACGGATCAAGGATCTCTTCAAGACCTCTAATGGGAAATATGTTGCCCCACAAGCTGTGGAAGGGCGACTGTTTACCGACCCGCTTTTCGAACAGGTGGCTCTTATCGGCGACCAGAGAAAATATGTTTCTGCACTGATTGTCCCCTCGCGTGAACTTGTTCAGGAGTTTGCCGCAGGAATGGGAATATCTGCTTCAGATTATCGGAAACTCCTTCAGGACCCCCGTATCAACGAGTGGGTTGAATCTAAAATCAAAGCTCTGACAGCCGGGCTTGCCCGTCACGAACAGATCAAGCGTTTCACGTTGCTTGCCGAGCCATTCACAATGGAGAAAGGTGAAATCACCAATACACTCAAACTGCGTCGACGCGTAATTCTTGAAAACTACGCCGATACCATCGAGAAGATGTACTCCTGAAATCAAAAAATATTTTTCAATACATTAAACATTAAGCGCGGGACCTCTCACCGGGGTCCCGCGCTTATGCTTGTTTTGTCTAATTAATCAATTTACAACCTTCATGGCGCCGTTATCGGATACTTTTATAAGCAAAGTGCCTTTCACGGGGTTGGAGACGGACTGGCCCTGAAGATTGAAGTAACGAACTTCATTTGCATCGGTAACAACTTCAGGAAGTGCAATACCACTCGTCGGGCAGATATATGTAACCG
This sequence comes from uncultured Bacteroides sp., assembly GCA_964493495.1. Taxonomy (GTDB): domain Bacteria; phylum Bacteroidota; class Bacteroidia; order Bacteroidales; family Muribaculaceae; genus CAG-873. The sequence goes on along the minus strand of CAZBNM010000030.1, from coordinate 2,603 downwards.
GTTCTGAGGGTTTACCCATGGCAATTACATAGCCGTAGTCGTCAACTAAGTAGGGTGTTACGGTTACGGTATATTCCACGCCACTCTCCAGCGATACTTCGAATTCGCCTAATGTTCTTTCTGTTTCGATGGAACTTAGGGGCATAACTATATTGCCGTCTTTATCGGCTGTTGCGGTGATGCTGAGCTTGCGGATGAGAATAGTGCCATCTGCATAATCGTCTGTCTTAGTCATGAAAACAAACTGAGATTTGTCAGAGCCACCGGTGAGGTCGAAGGAATAATTGGTATATTCCTGCGGTATCACATCAGCTGTGCCGTAAACTGAAGCAACAACGTATTTTCCCTGAGATTCATCGTATGTCAGCATTCCGGCTAACATTCCGTTGCCGGGGGATGCAACATCGATGCTTACGTGGGCCGTCCCTTCGCTTATATTGGAAAGATCATAATCAAGAGATGAGAGACTTGCCGAAAGGCCGGTAACCATTGTGTAATATGCATTATCCATGAAGCCGAAAGCACCTTCAGCCGAGCATGCCAAAGAGAATTCCCAGCCGGGAAGTTCGGCAACGGATTCATACCAATACTCTGATTCCAAGGGATCTGAAACAGTACCCGTACTTTCAATGCCGGAGAAATCTGCGTTAGCCAGTACGATATTCTCTCCGGCAGTCACCTTACGGCTCATGTTTCCTGTAACTACATAGTAGTTTGCTCCCGGCGTTGACGTCCAGCTGGCGTTAAGAACTTTGAAATCGGAGGAGGGGGTGAGCGTGAGGCCCGATCCCTGGGCAAGTTCGCATACCTTCACCATATTGGAAGCCGCCGTTGTATATGAGCCATCGGTAGCACATACATTGTATGCATAGAACTTACCTGCGCTCAGACCGGTAACATCGTAATGTGTTTCCTCGGTGAATTGCTTGTCGAGGAAGGTTGCCGTTGTCACATCCGTCTCTGCATTGTATTCAAATACAGAGAGGTAGTATCCGGTTGCACCCTCAACTTCCATCCAGTTGGCCGTGAAGGAAGTGCCGGTGTAGTTTGTGTAGTCGCCTGCAACCGGTACTCGCAGAGGCGTTTCTTCACCCTTGATTACCAGGTTCTTGATAACCATGTCTGCACCAATGTCGGTGAATATCGAAAAATAGAATGAGTCGTCCTCGGATTCAGGTGCGAAAGCTGAAGCATCCAATGTCAATGTAAAGTGTTTCCAGGTCTTGTCAATCTCATCATAGTCCTCTGCAAAATTGCGATTATAGTCGGATGCAAAGACCCACAATTCATCAGAATCGTAATCGCTCCCGTCAGGAATCTTGGCATCGAGTTCGATTGTCACGGTCATTGGCTCGTAGATATCCGGAGTCCAAAGCAAACCATACTCAAACCAGCCGTATTCATCATCAGGGTCAACATTGTATTCGAAAGGAATATATACAGCCCCACCGGCTTGCATGAGGCCTTGACCGCCAAAACCGTAATTTTCTTCACCGATAACCTCTTCGGGAATGTTGTCCCAATCATCCAGCTCGTATGGAGCCGGAACAGCTTCGGAGCCCTCGCTCATGAAATCAAAAGAACAAGAATAGATGATGTTCGAGGCCTCTCCTCGAGAGATTGGGGCGGCATGTCGGATTGACCGTTTCGCTTTTACGGGTTTAGCAAGCTTGCGAACACGCAAAGAAGTTTCTTTTGCATTGTGTGAAAGGAGTTCCGAACGCTCAGCTTTAACCACGCGATGTTGCGTGGTTGTGCTTAGCAACCTTGCATCTCCGGCATTTACTTCGGCTATGGACAGCCCGATTGCGATCGAAGCTGCCAGTAAATTAAGTGTACCTTTTGTCATAGAATTACAAGTTTAAAGAAATAATTGGAATTGATATGTATGTGAATGCTTTACGGTGGCAAAATTAGCATAAATTCTTTGTTTTGCAAAGATTTGCGGCAAAAATCTGTGTTTTTCTTGCATATTGCATTCGTAAGGATCAAAAAGGAACTATCCATTAAAAGATATTTGCTATTCGCCCTTTCGCGGAATATTAGTAATTTTGCAATGATATTTTAGTTCGTTAGATATGAATAATGCAATTGTGAATTTACTCATAGTAGGAGGTGGAAGCTGCCTTGGAGGGATGTCAAGATTTTTGGTAAGTAAAGCCATCCAGACGGTATGCCATAACGTGTTTCCGTGGGGAACTTTCCTCGTTAATGTTATCGGATGCTTTATTATTGGTCTGATTTATGGCTTCCTTGACAAGGGAGGTGTGATGAGCGAGGGTATGCGTTTGTTTCTGACTGTCGGATTCTGCGGAGGCTTTACGACGTTTTCTACGTTTATACATGAGAATTACCTATTGTTTAATGGGAACGAGCACCTCACACTTTTGTTATATGTTGTTGGAAGTGCTCTCGTTGGGTTCCTGATGGTATATTTGGCATACTATCTCACAAGACTATAGCTCCGCGATAACGAACCCCTGGGGTTCTCATCCCTCTTTTAAGTAAAAAGAGCCATAAGCCTTCGGCTTACAGCTCTTTTGCGGAAGGAGAGGGATTCGAACCCCCGGAGGTGTGACCCTCAACGGTTTTCAAGACCGCCG
>CAZBNM010000029.1:0-24589 GCA_964493495.1 uncultured Bacteroides sp. | reverse complement strand
ATGGTGGGAGATGTTCACCGGGAGGCAGAAAACCTGGGCCTATTCCGACGACTACCGCGCAAAACCGGGGGTGACGGACTATAGCACGCTCCCATCCAACGGACGCCATCCCGCCAATACGGCCAACGTAATGAAATATATTGACTTCGCTGCAAAGCACGGTATTGACGGTGTGCTCGTGGAAGGTTGGAACGAAGGCTGGGAAGACTGGGCCTCATTCAAGAAGAACCGTCAGTTTCTTTTCGACAAACCATACCCTGATTTCGACATCGACTCTCTGACGAGCTATGCGGCCTCGCAAGGTGTGAAGCTGATCATGCACCACGAAACCGCTGCTAACGCCATGGACTATGAACGCCAGCTCGAACGAGCCTTCACCTACATGAAAGAGAAAGGCTACGATGCCGTAAAGACAGGCTATGTAGGGGCTATCATCCCTCGTTCCGAGCATCATACATCGCAGTGGATGGTGGACCACGCACGCCACGTAATCGAGCGCGCCGCCCACTACAAGATAATGGTCGACAGCCACGAGGCTCCTCGTCCAACCGGTCTGTGCCGCACCTATCCTAACTGGATCGCGCAGGAAAGCGCCCGCGGCGGCGAATTCGAGAGCATGGGCGGCAATCCACCCTCGCACACATGCATCCTCCCCTTCACGCGCCTCAAAGGCGGCCCGATGGACTATACCCCCGGACTGTTCCAGACCGATCTCAGCTACTACGGCGAAGGCAAGACCGACAAGGCCGGCACGACGCTTGTGCGACAGCTGGCGTTATATCTCACGATGCCCTCACCCCTTCAGATGGCTTGCGACCTTCCTGAAAACTACGAACGCTTCCCGGATGCCTTCCGATTCATCGAGGATGTGCCCGTAGACTGGAGCGAGAGTCTCTATCTCGAGGCCGAACCAGCGCGCTATATCACCGTCGCCCGCCGCGATAAGGCATCCGACGACTGGTATGTCGGTGCCATAACGGACGAGAACGCCCGCAAGGCAATGATAGACTTCAGTTTTCTCCCGGCCGGAAGGAAATACACCGCCACAATATACGAGGATGCTCCCGACGCCGACTTCCGCAGCAATCCGCAGGCCTACCGCATACGCACGGCCACCGTCGACTCGCGGACAAAACTGCGTCAGCCCCTGGCGCCCGGCGGAGGCGTGGCCATCCGTCTGCAAAGCAAATAAGTGTAAGATAAGGTAAATATTAAGTTGTGTGTAAGTATTAAATTGTTTTTGAGTTTACACAATGCCCCGGACATCCGACGGATGCCCGGGGCATTATATTCGCATCAGAGATGAGAAACTTACTTGTCCTGAACGAGGCTTACGATGAGTTCCTTCTCGTCTTCGGAATCGGGGTTGATGTTGACCTTGCCTTCGCGGGCGAGCCAGCCGAGAGCGGCATAGACTTCCTTATCCTTCAGCTTGGTCATTTTCTTGATCTGCTTGACGCCAAGAGCGTCTGCCGTGTTGAGAGCGGTCCAAACGGCGCCGGCATTCGTGCCGATTACTTCTGTGTTCATTGGATTTTGTTTTTATTGTTGTTAGACTTCTGTGAATCTCAATTATACCGGAAGGCTCTTGTTTTCGGCTACAAAATTACATTAATTTTTCTTAATTTCAAAATTTTTCCAAGCAAATGAGCTATTTTCTAATCGCTTTGATGCAATTCCGTCTCCTTTTTCCGGGCTATTTATATTCATTTTTCATAAATAAAACACACGGGAAACAAATTTTGTTGTAACTTTACACACGTAAATAACATATATGTCAGAAAAGAACACAAAGCAAGCGGCGGGCGCCGAAGCTTCACGCAGCGGGCTCGTAGTGCGCAATACGGGCGCCCACTATGTGGTGGAGCCTGTCGACGGCGGTCCGGAGGTGAATTGCCGCATAAAGGGCAATTTCCGCATAAAGGGCATCCGCACGACCAATCCCGTGGCCGTGGGCGACCGTGTTGTCATATCCCCTCCTGGACCTGACGGCACTTCGTTCATCACCGCCATCGAGCCCCGCAGCAACTATATCATACGCCGTTCGAGCAACCTCTCGAAAGCGGCACACATCATCGGCGCCAACATCGATGCAGCGATGCTTGTCGTGACCCTGATCCATCCCACAACCTCCACAACCTTCATCGACCGCTTTCTGGCCACGGCCGAAGCCTACAACATCCCGGCCATCATTGCAATCAACAAAATCGACCTGCTGACGGAGCCCGAGGATCTCGACCTCCTCGAGGGCGTGACCTACCTCTATCGCTCGATCGGCTACTCGGTGGTCCACGTTTCGGCACGCACCGGCGAGGGCGTGGAGCAGCTGCGGGAAATACTCGAAGGGAAAATAACACTGCTCTCGGGCAATTCCGGTGTGGGAAAGAGCACGCTCATCAACGACCTCATCCCCGGCACGGAGCAGCGCACGGCCGAAATTTCGGCAGCACACGACCAGGGCATGCACACCACCACCTTCTCCGAGATGTTCAGGCTTCCCGGCGGAGGCCGCATCATCGACACTCCCGGCGTGCGTGGATTCGGCACCGTGGAGTTCGACCGTCACGAGGTGGCCCACTACTTTCCCGATATATTCGAGACCGGTAAAAACTGCCGTTTCGGCAACTGCACGCACACGGGCGAACCCGGGTGCGCCGTGCGCGAGGCCGTGGAGGATTGCCGCATCGCAGCGTCGCGCTATGCATCGTATCTCAACATCCTGACCGACGACGCATCCGGCGCCGAGGAAAAATATCGAAAATAAAACATCAGCATATGACTGCAGACGAACGACTCAAAATTGAAGAACGCATCGTCGAGGTGCTCCGCACGGTATACGACCCGGAAATCCCCGTGGACATTTACAGCCTCGGACTGGTCTACCGTATCGATCTCGCCGACGACGGCTCCCTTACCGTGGACATGACCCTCACGGCTCCAAACTGCCCCATGGCCGACTTCATCATGGAGGACGTGCGCATGAAGCTTGAGGGCATCGAGGGTGTGACATCCGTAACCGTCAACATCGTGTTCGAACCCGAGTGGAACAAGGACATGATGAGCGAGGAAGCCAAGCTTGAACTCGGGCTGCTCTGATGGGGAAGACATTCTTCATAAGCGACTGCCATCTGGGCGCAGGCTCACACGCGGACCCGCGGGCCGTGGAACGCCGCGTCGTTGCCTTCCTGCACAGTATCCGCGGCGAGGCGGAATCGCTCTATCTTCTGGGCGATATCCTGGACTACTGGTATGAGTACCGCAACTGTGTGCCGCAAGGTTTCGTGCGCTTCTTCGGTGCTCTCGCGGACCTGGCCGACGCAGGGGTAAAGATCCACTGGTATGTCGGCAATCACGACGTATGGCTCTACGACTATCTACGCACGGAAATCGGACTCACCGTTGCCGATCCGCGCGAAGGCGGAAGCTTCATACTGCTGGACGGAACTGAATTCTTCATCGGGCATGGCGATGGTGTCGGGCGCCAGAGTTTGTTCATGCGCACGGCGCGACCCCTGTTCCGCAGCCGCATCAGCCGCGCACTTTACGGCGCCGTTCATCCCCGGTGGACCATAGGATTCGCACGCTGGTGGAGCCGCCGCAGCCGCGCATCCGGCGCTGCACCGGAAAAGCAGGAATACTACAAACGCCGCTCCGTCGAAAACATCTCGGAGTTTGGGTCGGAGATGGCCCGCAAGCATCCCGAACTGCGCTATATCGTTCTGGGTCATCACCACATGCCGATGCAACTCGAAGTCGGGCCTGCTTGCACATTGTTTGTGCTCAGTGCGTGGGATGGGGAAAATCCGGTCTATGGAGTGTGGAACGGTATAAAAATGGAGCTCCGCACTTTCAAAATGCCAGGACCAAATACGAACAATACACTTTAACATCCATTCACATTTGCCTTTTTAAGCTTAGCAGTCAACAAATTACAATTGCACCTCCGACTCATAACAACCGAAAAAATTAAAAATATGTTTTGAAACATATCAAAAAGTTTGCATACCACTCAAAAATGCGCGAACTTTGTATCGCAAACCTAAAAACAATCTTTTTTACCTTAGAAATTGTACCTATTGGAAACCAATAAAAAGGGACACCGGGATGGTGTCCCTTTTTATTTTTCAGTTGTCGCCACGAGGCGTCTCACACTCCATGCAACCTGCATGCCGCCACGCCCGAACAAACAACGGGATACTCCGGATGCCTCTGAAACCAGGCAACGGCATATGCACAAGTTGCCGCAATCCTGTTGCCGTCAGCAAGGATCTTCTCAGCAGCCAGCTTTACAAGCTCGCCTGCAATTCCCTGCCCTCTGAGAGAGTCGTCGACAAAGGTGTGGTTGATGTTCGAGACGCCATCCTTGGTTGGAAAAGTCACTTCGGCTATGACCTTCCCCTCGGGGGAAGCAGCATAAATTCTGTCGGATTCTGTAATAAAATTCATAGTCGTGTTGTTTTAGGGTTATGACATTACAACGCTGAAATAAACCCTATGGTTGAGAGGTCGCAAAAATGTTATCCGGGGCATATATTCTTTCCACATTTTCAGCGGGCATCAATATTATTTTTTGTATCTTTGCGGCGTATAAGACGCCTACTCAATATGAAAAAGATATTTTGTCTGACAGCCCTTCTGCTTATGGTGGCCGCATCGGCCTTTTCGGCAGAGCGCTCCTACACGATTGCATTCGGAGCCCAAAGCGCCGGCACGGCCAGCCTGACAAACGACAATTTCGTAAGTACCTGCGTAAAGCAAGGTGCCGGGTACATCTCGGAGGTTACAAGCGTGGTGAACGTATTTCCCGAAACCGACGGCATCAAAATGTCGTCTGCCAAGAAGGCCGGAAAATTCAACATTCACCTCACCGAGGATGCCCGGGTCGTGGCCACTCGCATTGTGGTAAGTGCCCGTCGTTTCGACAACGACAAGGACAGCGAGGCGAATATCATGCTAAATTCCGAAACGCTCATGGTGCCTTCCACCGAGTGGGCCGACTATACGCTGTCTATCCCCTCACAGCCTCAGAAAACCCTCACGAACCTGATAGTCGATGCGGAATACAGGCTGTATATCGAAAGCATAACGATATTCTACGACGACGCCCAGGGCACGGTGGAACCCGAACTCGAGACCGTGGCCACGCCCGTGATTTTCCCCTCGGGAGGAATCGTCACGGCAGGCACGGCCGTGGAGATAGGCTGCGCCACACAAGGAGCCACAATCTACTATACCGTGGACGGCTCGCTGCCCTCGAGCGGCTCCCTGATATACGAAGGCCCCGTTACGGTGAGCAACAACCTGCACATCAAAGCCTTCGCCGTTAAAGAAGGCATGAACCCCAGCGAAGTCGCGTCGGCATCCTTTGCCGTGCGCTCGCCCGAGGCATCGCTCACAGCCTTCTTCGACTTCAGCAATCCCGAGTCCCTCACGCCCTCTGTCGCCGCTCCCGCACAGAGCGAGAGCGTATGGCTCGACGGCCGTTCGTTCAGCGACGGCGATGTCGTGGTGAGCTTCATGGCCGCCGCCGACGGCAATACGAAAGTGCGCCTGTATCATTCCTACGATGCCGGCACGGATCTGCGCCTCTACGACGGCGACGCAATGCTCGTGCGCACTCTCAACCCCGATTACAGCATTCAGCAGATCCGTTTCACAATGTCGCTCAGCGGAGCCTCTACAGGCTCGAGCGACCTGAATCTGGTGCCGTCCACCGGCTCGTTCGACTGGGCCACGGAGACGTGGACACCGGAGACGGACGCCCACGAGCAGAGCGTGGAGCTCACGTCATTCATGCAGAGCCGCATCGCTTCCATGACCGTTGAACTGGACCGTAATTCGGGACTGCACGCCATCACGCCCGATCACGACCACACGGAAGTCTATTTCGACATCATGGGCCGTCGCATCTCGGCCGCCACACCGGCCCCGGGCCTCTACATCCGCGTGCATGGCTATCGCGCCGACAAGGTGCTGATCCGTCCCTAAAAACCTCGCTCCGAGCCAATCCTAAGCCTGAACCACCTCTACAACTTCCGAACCTTGAAAGTCAAAACCGTTTTACGCCGCATAGCCGGCTCGCTTTTAGGAGTTCTCCTCGGACTCGTGCTGCTACTGACCGGCACGGTCATGCTTCTGTACTCCCCCTGGGCCCAGGGCTTGCTTCTCAAGGCCGTGAACGACAAATTCGGCCGGGGCGACGGCATGTCGCTGAGCATTGAGTCGCTGCGCCTGCGCTTCCCGCTTAACCTTGCGCTCGGAGGGCTGAAAATGGAGATGGAAGGCGGAATGAACATCGGAGCCGAGAGTGCGGAAGTGCGCGTGGCCGTGCTCCCTCTTCTGGCAGGCAAAGCCGACATCGAGCGTGCCGTGCTGCTGCGCGGAAGCTATGAGATGGGAGGCCCCGACTCGGCTCTGTGGCTGCGCATCGACGCCGATTCCCTGGCCCTGGACCCCGCGCATGTGGCATTATCAACCATGGATGTGGATCTGGAGAACGCCATCATTGCCGGCGGCCGCATGACGCTGATTATGGGCACTGACACGACGCCCCCCACCCCGCCCTCGCCGCCTACCGACATGCGCTTCCGCCTGGGCAAGATCCGTCTGCAGGATTTCGGATACACCATGCGGATGATGCCTACGATCGACACCCTCTCGGCCTATATTCCGCAAGCCACGCTGCAGGGCGGCCTTGTGGACCTGCTCAATCAGCATATCACCTTGGGCACGCTCACCGGCCGCGGCCTTGACGCCCGCTACATCGCCCCGGATTCCGCCATGATAGCCGCTTTCGGGCCCGAACCGCTTACAGCTGCCGTGCCCGACTCGCTGGCGGCGTCGCCATGGATAATAGAAATCGACACCATCGGCTTTGACCGTTCGCATGCGCTCTACACCACGGCCGGCTACAGTCCTCTGCCCGGGCTTGACTTCAGCTACATCGAGGCCGACAGCGTAAGCATCGGTGTGCGGCATTTCTACAACGAGGAAGCCACAGTCCGCGCACCACTCACCTTCGATGGCACGGAACGCTGCGGCGTGCGGCTTCTCGCGAGAGGCACTCTCGACATCGACTCGGTGGCTCTCGGGCTAAACTCATTCACCGTAACGACCCCGGCGGGAACAGATCTCGCGTTCACAGGCCTGATGGGCATGGGGGATCTGACAAGCGATCCATCCTTGCCCGTTGCCCTCGACGCCACGGCCGCTTTCGCGCCGGCCGACCTGCGACTGATGTTCCCGGCCTTCCTCCCCTACTGGGCGGCTCTTCCCGCGAACGAGCCTGTGAGACTGCGCGCCGACCTCAAGGGCACGATGGGCGCGCTGGAAATCGATACGCTCGGACTGGCGCTTAACCGCTGCGTCTATCTGGATGCTTCCGGACGCGTGGACAATGCAATGAATCCCGACTTGCTCGCAGGCCATGTGGATCTCCGCGGACGCATCGTGAACGTCGACCGCCTCAAGAACGCACTTCTGGAACCGGCCACGGCCAAAAGCGTGAACATTCCGCCGCTGACATTGGCGGGCAAGGTGGACATGCGTCGCGGAGGCATCATCGACGGCAACCTGACCGCACGCACGGGCGCCGGCCAGCTGCGCCTGCAGGCTCTCTGGAACTCGAAGATGGAGAGCTACGACGCTGATGTCAAGGCCACCGACTTCCCCGTGCAGGCCTTCATGCCCCTGTTGGGCGTCAGCAATCTTTCGGCCACAGCCTCCGCGAAAGGCAAGGGCTACGACCCCTTTGCCGCAAGCACGCAGCTTCAGGCCTCGGCCAATATCAGCTCGGCAAGCTACGCCGGCTACACCTACAAGGGCATCAGTGCCGACGCATCGGTGGACAACGGACATGCATCTATCCGTCTGGACAGCGACAATCCCGGGATGCTGCTAACACTTACTGCCGACGGCAATCTCGACGGCGACGTCTATCGCTGGCATGCGGAACTCGACGGCGAAAACATCGACCTGCAGACCCTGAAATTCTCCGACACGCCCGCAAATCTGGAAACAAGGCTCAGCGCGGACGCTGAAATCGGACCCGGAATGAACAATATCCGTGCGGACCTGAACCTGAATGATCTCTTCTACCGTCAGACTTCGGGCACAATAGGGCTATCGGATGTAAAAGCCCGTTTCACGGCGCTCGTGGATTCGGGTGTTCGCCTCACCCTGAACAACCGCGACCTTAACGCGGAATTCACGTCGCCCGCACAGCTCGACACACTGCTCGCACGCTTCGAAAGGGCGAGCACTCTGCTGGACAAGCAGATCGCCGAGCGCGACTTCCGCATCGACACTATCCAGCAGGTGCTTCCCCGGTTCAGGTTCACCCTCACCGGCGCCAACTCCAACCTCATCAACGATGTCCTTCGTCCCTCGGAAATGGGACTTCAGGACATCTCGCTCAAAGCCCGGAATGACACGACGCTCCGACTGAACGGACGCATCCTCGAATTCAATTACGGGTCTACGATGATCGACACGATCTACATTGCCGGAGGAATGTTCCGCAAGCACCTGCACCTTCTGGCGGGCGTGGGCAATCGCCCCGGCACTCTTGACGCTCTGGCCCGCGTGTGGGTACACGCAAGCGTCGACGGCAACCAGGCCCGACTCAATCTGCAGCAACGCAACATCAAAGGCGATGTGGGCTTCCGCCTCGGCTTCAAGGGCATAATGGCCGACTCGGCCGTGACAGTGAGCGTCGATCCGCTCAAACCCATCATCGGCTATCAGCAATGGGAGGCCAACGAAGGCAACTTCATCGAGTATTTTTTCCCCACGGGACATCTGGACGCCAACCTGCACATGCAGGGAGGAAAATCAGCCATTGCCGTCTACACCGAAGATAGCGGCGACGAGCACACCGAACACAGCCACGAACATCAGGACGACCTGATCGTGAAACTTACAGACATCCACATTCAGGACTGGATAGCCCTTAACCCCTTCGCGACCCCGATGACGGGCGACGTGAGCGCCGATCTGCGCCTCAATCGCTCGACAGGCTCTTTGCTGGGCATGGGTTCAATGGGCATTTCGAATTTCTACTACAACCGCAAGAAGGTCGAAGACATCGCGGCGTCCTTCAACTTAGCTGCCAGCACGGAAGGCCAGGTCAATGCCTTTGCCTCGCTGAACATAGGCGGACGCAAGGTCATGGACCTGCGCGGTGCGCTCAATGACTCCACCAGCGGTTCGCCCCTGGCTATGGACCTGTCGCTCATCCGGATTCCTCTGGACGCGGCCAATCCTTTCATTCCCTCCACAATGGGCTCGCTCCGCGGTGTGCTGAACGGCTCTATGGAAGTATCCGGGACTTCGGAGAATCCCATACTCAACGGCTGGATGGCCTTCGACTCAACGGCTGTGACGCTTGCAATGACCGGCACACCCTACGCCTTCAACGACGTGAAGATCCCCGTGGAGGACTCGCGCCTGCAATTCCGCGGTTTCACCATCTCCGGCACGAACGAGAATCCGCTGACGGTGAACGGCTACGTGGACCTGCGGGATCTCTCGAACATGGGCGTGGACCTTCGACTGAAAGCACGGAATACCCAGATCATCAACAGCAACCGTCTGAAACGCGGAGCCGACGTATACGGCAAAGCCTTCATCGATCTCGATGCCTCGGCCAAGGGTAACATGCGATTCATGGCTGTGGACGCAGCCTTGAAAATCCTTCCGGGCACCAACGTGACCTACGTCATGTCCGATGCCACAACCGAAATCGCTAACTACTCGAGCGGCGAACTCGTGAAGTTCGTCAATTTCAGCGACTCAGCGGCCCTTGCACGAGCCGACAGCATAGCCTCGCCTTCGATGGCGATGATGCTCGACGCCTCGCTGACGATCGAGGACGGCTCCACGATCAACGTGGATCTTAGCAGCGACGGCAAGAACCGCGTTAGCATCGAAAGCACCGCCAACCTCAACTATACTATGACACCTGTGACAACGGGACGCCTCACCGGACGCCTCAACCTCAACGGCGGCTTCGTGCGCTACACGCCTCCGCTGATGTCGGAGAAACTCTTCAACTTCAACGAGGGGAGCTACATAGCTTTCAACGGCAATATGATGAATCCCACACTGAACGTGCATGCGACAGACGTCGTGAAAGCCAATGTCACGCAGGAGGGCCAGAACTCACGCCTTGTGAACTTCGATGTGGACCTGGGTGTCACAGGCACGCTCGAGAACATGAACGTGGTCTTCGACCTCTCGACAAACGATGACATCACCGTGGCCAACGAGCTCCAGAGCATGAGTCCCGAACAGCGTGCCAACCAGGCCATGAACCTGCTCATCTACAACGTCTACACCGGACCGGGCACCAAGGGCAATGCTTCGCTGGGAGGCAACCCGCTCTTCTCCTTCCTCGAAAGCCAGATCAACTCCTGGGCTGCCAATACAATCAAGGGTGTGGACATCTCATTCGGTATAGACCAGTACGACAAGACCGTGGACGGCTCGACATCATCGACAATGAGCTACAGCTACCAGGTGTCGAAGTCGCTATTCAACGACCGGTTCAAGATAATCGTGGGCGGCAACTACTCCACGGACGCCAACACTGACGAGAACTTCTCGCAGAACCTGATAAGCGACATCTCGCTGGAATACTTCCTGAACAACGCACGCAGCATGTATGTACGTCTGTTCCGCCACACGGGTTATGAAAGTATCCTCGAGGGCGAAGTCACTCAGACAGGCGTGGGCTTTGTCTACCGCCGCAAGATTCTGCGACTGGCCGACCTGTTCCGTTTCGGCCGCAAGCCCAGAACCCAAACAACCCCTGAAGCAAACGAAAACAGCGATGAAAACTAATCGGCTGATACATACACTTCTTGTCGCGATGGCGGCTCTGCTGCTGGCTTCGTGCTCCACAACACGCCGAATCCCGGAGGATGAAGTTCTCTACACGGGACTGAAAGGCGTGAAGTTCGAAACGCCTGAACACACGCAGCTCCCCTCGGAGATGAAGACCGCGATATCAGATGCGGTGAATGTGCGTCCCAATAACTCCGTAAGCATCATGGGCTTCGTGTGGCGCTACCCATTCCCCTTAGGGCTGTGGGTCTACAACAACTGGCCCAATCCGGAGAAGGGCTTCCGCCACTGGCTGTATGAAACGCTGGTTGAAGAGCCTGTTCTGGTGTCGGATGTGCGTCCGGAGCTTCGCACGCACATGATAGAGCAGATTCTGGACAACAACGGCTTCTTCAGCGGCACGGCCACCTACGAAATGGTGCAGGGCAAGGACAAGCGCAAAGCCAAGCTGCTATATACGGTCAACTCGGGTCGGGGCTATCCAATCGACACGCTGGAGCTTCTTCCGGACACCTGTCACCTCTATCATCTGATTGATTCGCTGGCTCTTCGCGACCGCTATTTCGCGGCCAAGGACCCGCGTTTCTCGACGGACTCGTTGAACATTGCCCGCACTCGAATCGTGAACGGCCTGCGCAACAACGGCTACTACTACTTCACTCCAAGCTATATCGAATTTCTTGCGGACAGCCTGATACAACGCGGCCGGATCGCGCTGCGCATGACACTGGCCTCTAATATGCCGCGCTTTGCCCGCGAGCGCTTCACGACCGGCAACGTGACGGTGCACCTCGACCGCTATCAGGGCGGAGGCACACCCGACACGATACAGACTCCGCGCGCCACGCTCATCCAGATGAAACCCTCGCGCTTCCGCAAGAAACTGCTTGACGAATGCGTGACAATGCGCAAGGGGCGCACCTTCTCCGTCCGCAACATGGACCGCACACAGAGCTACCTGTCGCGTCTGGGCATCTTCAACGGCATAGAGATCGTGCCACGTCTGGACTCTACGGCCGTGGAGTCGCGGGTGCTGGACGTGGATATCTACGCAACCTTCGACTCACCGCTTGAGGCCTCCATCGAGGTGAATGCGTCGTCGAAATCCAACTCCTACATCGGACCGGGACTCACACTGGGCCTTACGAACAAAAACATCTTCGGCGGCGGCGAGCAGCTGTCGGTGAAGCTCACGGGCAGCTACGAATGGCAGACCGGCTCGGCCAACCGCGGAGGCATATTCAATTCCTATGAGGCCGGCCTGAACGCCTCGCTGGCCTTCCCGCGCCTGCTTGCGCCTAAATTCTTCCGGGGCACCCGTCGCGAACTCAACTGGACGCGCATCAATCTGGGAGCCGATCTGCTGAATCGTCCGCACTACTTCAAGATGGCCCAGTTCAATACGGGCATCAGCTATGACTGGCGTTTCCGCCGCCACGTGGCCAACAGCTTTACGCCATTGAAAATCACCTATACCAAGCTCCTGAACACGACGCACGAGTTCGATTCTATCATGGGCGCCAACCCGGCGGTAGCACAGAGCTTCAAGAGCCAGTTCATCCCGCAGATGTCCTTCTCCTATGTCTATGACCGTGCCATCGGTCGCAACAATACGCTCAACTGGTCCTTCACGCTCCAGGAGGCCGGCAATATATTCTGGGGCATCTACCGCGCCTGCGGCAAGAAGGGCGAGAAAACGCTCTTCGGGCTGCCATTCTCGCAGTTCGTGAAGGGGCAGGCACAACTTGTGTGGGGACGTCGTCTAGGCCGGGGCGACAGCTGGCTCGTGACCCGTGTGGCCGCGGGCGCCGCGCATGCCTACGGCAATTCCACCCAGGTGCCCTACTCCGAGCAATTCTATATCGGCGGCGCCAACTCGGTGCGTGCTTTCACGGTGCGGAGCATCGGTCCGGGCTCATACCGCGGGCCTGCAGGAACCAACGATATCGACAACTTCGACCGTACGGGCACCTTCAAATTCGAGGCTAACCTGGAGTATCGCTTCCCTATCATCAGCCTGCTTCACGGGGCCGTATTTATGGACTCGGGCAATATCTGGCTGCTCAAGGAGGACGCCCAGCGTCCGGGTGGCACCCTCCGCGGTTCGACCTTCCTGAAGGATCTGGCACTGGGCACCGGCGCCGGCCTGCGCGTGGATATAAGCATGCTCGTTGTCCGTCTTGACCTCGGCATAGGCATCCATACGCCCTATAATACGAGCCGTCGCGGCTACTACAACATGGAGTCCTTCAAAAAGTCGCTGGCCCTTCACCTTGCCATAGGCTATCCTTTCTAAAACCCACTTGCGCCATGAATATCAAGAACCTATTCAGCCGACAGGCATTTCAATCCGGTGTGCTTCGCGCGAAAGAGTACTTCGACCTCACGGACTATCTCATCCCCCAGAGCGAGGCAGAGGCCGCCGTGCGCGAGGGCGTGTCCTTCCGGGGAATCAACATCATGATTCTTATCGTGGCGATATTCATTGCGTCCCTTGGCCTGAACACCAACTCCACAGCCGTAATTATCGGCGCGATGCTTATCTCTCCGCTCATGGGCCCCATCATCGGCATCGGCCTTGCGGTGGGCATCCATGATTTCGAGCTGATGAAACGCTCGTTCCGCAATCTCGTCATGGCCACGCTTTTCTCGGTGGCCACATCGTGCATCTACTTTCTGGTGTCGCCTGTAAACGAGGCCCACAGCGAGCTGCTGGCCCGCACATCGCCCACGATCTACGACGTGTTCATCGGCTTCTTCGGCGGTGCGGCCGGAATACTTGCCATCGGCTCGAAGAACAAGGGTAATGTTATTCCCGGAGTAGCCATAGCCACCGCGCTCATGCCTCCATTATGCACTGTGGGCTATGGTCTGGCCACGATGCAGCCGCAATATTTCCTTGGTGCACTGTATCTGTTCTTCATCAACGGTGTGTTCATAGCCTGCGCCACTACCATCGGTGTCCGGCTCATGAAGTATGCGCCCAAGGCCTTCTCGGATCCCGTCCGTGCCCGTCGTGTGCGCCGCATCGTCACGACCATCGCGCTTCTCACGATGATTCCTGCGGCCTATCTGACCTATTCGATGTATGTCCAGAACAATTTCCGTCAGAACTGCGAGCGCTTCGTAAACGATGAATTCGATCTTCCGGGGACACAGGTGCTGAGCCAGAAATCGACTTACAGCAAACATCAGCGCACGCTGACCGTGGCCCTTGTGGGCCGTATCCTACCTCAGGACTCACTGATGCTTGCCAAGGAAAGCGAACTGGGCAAATACGGGCTTCAGGGCACGGTACTGCGTATTATCCAGGGCGATGCGCCGGCGGTAACGGCTACGGACGTGGCTCAGGCATCGTCAAGCATGCTGCGCGACATGTACACCATCACGCAGGGCACCATCACGCGCCAGCAACAGGAAATCGACTCGCTGCAGCGCATATGCGCGGCCGTGACGGCCAGCGATACGGCAGCCGTGGCCCTTGCGCCGGAGATGCGCGTGCTCTTCCCGAGCGTTGAACGCTTCTCGGTGTCTACCACCGTGGGCTGCGACCCGGCAAGCGGCCAACGCGACACCATGGACGTGGCGCTCGTGAGCCTCTCCAAGCCCATGCCCGAAGCCGAACGCGCCAAGTTCCGCGCCTACCTCCAGGCCCGCCTCCGCCTCCCCAAAGAGCCCCGGGTAGTAGAGCTGTAGTATCCCCCCCCTTAACGATAAATCAGGATATATCAGGCATCTGCCTGATATATCCTGATTTATCGTGATTTATCCTGATAAGCAGGCAGGCGCCTGCTTATTTTTGGTATTGGATGAGGATGTAGTCGAGGGCGGCGTGGTTGGTGGAGATGTTCATGTTGTTGTTTTCGGGGCGGAAGTCGAGGCCTATGGTGTGGGGGCCTTTGGTGAGCTCGACCTTGAGTGTGTTGGAGAAGCCCCAGTCGCTCCAGTTTCCAACGCCGCGTGTGGGCATGACGATGATACCGGCGCGCTGTCCGTCGATCGTGGCTGTGCGGATAGCGCACTTGTTCTCGGTATTGACAGGGCCGTTTCCGTTGGCATAACGGACGCTGATGTAGTATGTTCCGTCAACGGGGGCATCGAATGCGAGGCCGAGGGGTGCGCTCTGCTTGTCGATCTCGACAAAACCTGCGCCGGTGAAGCCGGTGATCTCTCCCTTAGGACTATAGCTC
Organism: uncultured Bacteroides sp.; assembly: GCA_964493495.1. Lineage (GTDB taxonomy): Bacteria > Bacteroidota > Bacteroidia > Bacteroidales > Muribaculaceae > CAG-873. Next base: position 9,554 of record CAZBNM010000029.1, on the reverse strand, counting down.
AGCTCGGAGGATATGAGGGAGGTGCGTGCGTCAGGGCTGCTGACAATAATGCGGGGGAGCGTGCTGACGGGTCGGGAGGCAAAGCCTTCGACGCCATCGGAGCTCACGCCAATGACCTGATATTCGCCGGGAGCGGAAGCGTCCCAGGTGGTGGAGTGTGTGCGGGCGATGGGCTGTCCGTCTTTAAGCACGATGTATTCGCCGATGTATTCGATGGGATCCCATATGAGCGTGGTGCCCTCGAGACGTGCGATTGGTGTAAGCGGAGCCTTGACATTGGCCGTATGGTTCACGCCGATGGGCTCGATGTCGTTGTCGGCCATTGTGATGACGATGTTTTTGACACCCTTGGCATCTGCGGAAATAAAGGGGCGGGCTTCCTTGCCATTGATGGTGAAGCTCTTGATCTCGGAGCCGTAGCCACGGACGGTGATGTTGAGTGTGGCGTTGCGGTACTTGAAACCATTGAGGGAGCGTTCGGCAGCGAGTGCCCGGGGAACGAAGGGCGAGAATGCAAGACCGTCCTTCTCGAAATGAATGCCGAAGAGAATCTTGTGGGTGATGGCGAGGTTGCCTGCAAGACACCAGAGCATGTTGGAGGAATTGAGCTCGGTGGCTATATCGCCGTTGTCGAGCACGAAATTCTCCTTGTTGGTGGCAAAGAGGGCTGCGGGGCGGAACACGGCGCCGATGGCCTCGAGTGTTCCCTGCTCATTGCGGGCCTTGGCATTTGCAATGGCCCAGTATGCGCCCACCCAGGGCCAGAGAGAATTATTGTGGTAGGGAGGCATATCGGCAATCTGGGGGAAGAAGATCGCAGCACCGAAGGGAGTTACGGGATTTGAGGCCGTGATGGTCCGGGCGCGCTCGGGAGAAGCCACGTCGTAGAGAATGGCCAGCGACTCGCCGAGGGTTTCGGCGCGAGGGTTGAGGATGGGCTCGTTCACGCCGTAGGTGTACATGGCGTAATAGCCCTTCTCGGGCATCCAGAGCTTGTCGTTTATGGCCTTTTCGATTTTCTCGGCCTCGGCAAGATACTTTGCCGACTCGTTGCCTTTCTTGGGGCCCAATTCCTTTTCGAGTTCAGCAAGAATGCGGAGGGCCTGAGCATGCACGATGCTCGTGCCGAGAGCCTCGGAGGAATAGATGTCGGCCGTCTGCATCCACTTGGGATAGCTCTGCTCGCGCCAGTCGATAAAGGACGTCTCGCCGCGGACGAGACCGCCGTCGGTAGCCACGGTGAGGAGGTCGTCGTCGATGGAGCGTTTGATCACGGGGTAGATATACTCGAGCCACTGGCGGTCGCCCGTGACTTTGTACAACTCATAGGCCGCGAGAGTCCAGATTTCGCGGTCGGAGCTCACGGGCCATGCGCCGCCGCTGCCGGTGTCCTGGATGATTCGTCCGAGGGAGTCCACTTTCTTCATGAGCGAGATTTTGGAGGCCTCGGGCTGGAGGTAGGCCATGGAAAGAAGGATGGAATAGCTGACATCGCGGGTCCATACGCCGGCCCACTCCTTGCCGGTGCGGAGGGTGGTGTCGGGTTCGACGGCGTTGATCATTTCGTCGAGGCCCATGTTGTAGATAGCCTCATGGAGACGGTTAGGAGTTGAAAGCTGCGGATAGGCAGAAATGTCATTCTTCAGCTTCCATTCCTTTTCGACGGGCATGAAATAGCCTGGCTGGGCGGCATAGGTGCTGACGATATGGTGAGGCGTGGGGGCCGTGGCCGTGAATCCGGCCTGATACATCGTGTCGCCGCGCCAGGAATACGCATCGGTCTGCACGATGGTCTGTCCGGCCGCCGGTATGGCAGCCATGGCGAGGATGAGTAGTGAATTGGTGGATTTCATGGGGATGAAAGGTGTATTACTGTTATTTCGTTGATTTCAAATTGTTTCGAGTCGGGTATAGCGTTTTGTGCCGGGCCCGACGGTGTGGAGTGCCGAGCGCTTTACGCCGGGAATCCATACGATCTCACCATCGCGCACCAGCAGCCATGCCTCGCGCTTGGCTCTTGCGTCGAGTTTGGCCAGGGCAAAAATGTCGCTGACGAGCTTGGAGCCCTTCATTCCGAAAGGAATCATGCGGTCGCCGTGGCGCCAGTGGCGCAACTCCCAGTGGCCGGAGAGGGCGGCCTCGGCGTCGAGGAAGGCAACGCCGGAAGCAGGGGGCATGGGTTCGGAAGGGAAGTCGCTGACGGGGCGATGGCTCACGGCAATATGCAGAGGCACGAGGACATCACGGCGCAAATCGACGGCTGCAGGGCCGTCAGGATGGTCGTGCACGACGGGAGCAGCACCACGAGCGTTCAGGTCGAGGACGCCCCGGGAAAGCTCGGCCGTGCGTCCGGCAGCCTTGAAGGCGAGCCCGGAGGCTCCGGCGGCGAAGGAGTCGAGAATATTGCGTATCTGGGTCATGTTGAAGCCCATGGGGCGCAACATCTCCCAGAGGGCCATGCGGGCGAGTGGCCCGGTTTCGGCCGTGAAGGCGCCCAGGTCGATCCGTCCGGCGAGGATGAAGCGCGAGCGGAGGGATGCGATCAGGCCCGAATAGAGGTCCATGGCATCGGCGACCTGTGAGGCCGTGCGCAAGAGGCCGTCCATTGCTCCGGGAGAGACCATGGCGATGTCGGGCAGGAGGTGATGGCGAATGCGGTTGCGCACGTAAGCATCGCCTTCGTTGGAACTGTCGACGATCCAGGGCGTGGACATGGCCAGGAGATACTCCTCGATGCGGGCCCGCGAACATTCGAGCAGGGGGCGCACGAGGGTGAGGCCGCCTGGGCCGTCGGTGCGACGCGGACGCATTCCGGCGAGCCCTGCCGGGCCGGTGCCGCGAAAAAGGTTGAGCAGAAGAGTCTCGGCCTGGTCCTCGCGATGATGACCGACGGCGAGGGCCTGGGCATACTCGCGGTCGAGAAGGGATGCGAACCAGGCGTAGCGCAGCGAGCGGCAGGCCATCTCGACACTCTCGCCCGTAGCGCGTCGGCGCGCCTCGACATCGAAGTCCTTGACGTACAGCTCTATATCATATCGTTCGCAGAGTTGTTCGACGAAATGCATATCGCGCAAGGATTCGGCGCCGCGCAGGTGGAAGTTGCAGTGGGCGGCGCGGACATCGTAGCCGAGCGCCCGGAGAACGAGAAGGAGGGCGACCGAATCGGCTCCACCGCTTACACCGACCAACACCGGGGCTGCGCCGGGGCCCCGGCGCAGGAGGCGTCCACGGGCAATGTATTCCGCCACATTGCGCTCAAAAGCCTCTATGACTGATGTCTGTTCAGTATTGCTCATATCAGCTACAAAATTATCAAAAAATCGGGAATGCATGAAATAGGAGCTATTGTTAAAAAGAAATTTTATGTAAAAAAAGTTTTGGAGAACCGAAAATTATCTATAACTTTGCAGCACCTTCCGCCGAAAACCCGAAAAGGCATCGTACACGATTCAAAAACAGCAGAAAGAGACATCGCCCAGCGAACTCGATAAACAAACCAATTTTTTCCAAAACACCCTTAAATCTCATCTTTGTATGAAGAAAATTTACACTCTTCTTGCAGCAGCAGCCGTAGCAATGAGCGCCAGCGCCGCTGAACCCGCAGCAAAACTCTACATGATCGGCGGCCCGAACGCATGGAATCCCAACGAAGGCGTAGAATGCACTCCCACCGGCGAAGCAGGCGTATTCACGCTGACGGTATCTTTCGACGCAACCACCTGGTTCGGCCTGACCTCGCAGCTCGGTGCTACCGCTGACGACTGGGATGTCTGCAACGCCCACCGTTACGCTCCCGCCATCGACGCCATCCTTAACGAAGGCCCCAACCCCATGGTGATGTACAACTCCCTTCCCAACGACCGTTCGTTCAACATGCCCGCCGGTGACTACACTTTAACGATCAACACCAAAGACATGATCCTCACGGTCGGTGGCGAAGTAGTTGTAGAAATGGGCGACCTCTACCTCCGCGGCGATATGAACGGCTGGCTGAACGACGGCCTGGACGAAGCCTACAAGTTCACCACGACCGACAATAACGTATACACCCTCCAGGTTCCCGAAATCGAAGGCGGCGTACCGTTCGCAATCGCAAACTCCGACTATAGCTTCAAGTTCATCGTATCCGCTGACAACGCAGAAGGCGACGAGGAAGAAGTGAACATGCACCTGGTACTTGACCGTCTCTACTACACGACGAAGGCTCAATACGACATGGCCATGGAAGAAACCTGCGAGAACGTGCTGATCACGCTGAACATTGCAGATGAAACCGTAATCTTCACGCAGGGTGACGCAGGCGTCAAGAACGTAGAAGTAGCCGAAGCAGGCGAAGCAGTTTACTACAACCTCCAGGGCGTACGCGTAGCCAACCCCGAAAAGGGCCTCTTCATCCAGGTGAAGGGCGGCAAGGCTGCCAAGGTTGTTCTCTAATCGAGACACTTGCTTGAAAAGCATATAAAGTTCGCCGAATCCGGACATCCGGGTTCGGCGAACTCAGTTCAAGTCCGGCAAGCAGCTGGAGGGGGATTGGGGATTAATCCTGATTTATCATGATTAAGCGTGATTTATCCCGGGTGGGAGGAGTTCCTTTGAAGACATGCCAGAGGCTTGTCCCTACAGGTCGCGGGGCGGTAGGCTACGATTTTGTGGATCCGAGGGGGCAAAATATGGGAAAAGGAGCGGATTGGAGCAATTTTTGATTGATTATTAGAAAAATATTTTGAGAGTAAAATATTTTTTTGTATGTTTGTTGGAAATTAGTCTTAAATAAAGAATGTCAAGGGAGAATGAAGAACTGCAGGGCGTGTCGCTCTTAGGCGCCACGGGGGTGAAATATCCGACGGAATACGCACCGGAGGTGCTTGAGACATTCATGAACAAGCATCCGGACGTGGAGTACACGGTCACGTTCACCTGCCCGGAGTTCACGTCGCTTTGTCCCAAGACGGGGCAGCCGGACTTTGCGAGAATCATCATCTCCTATATCCCTCGGGAGCGCATGGTGGAAAGCAAGAGCCTTAAGCTCTATCTTTTCTCCTTCCGCAACCACGGCGACTTCCACGAGGACTGCGTGAACATAATAATGAAGGACCTGATCCGTCTGATGGATCCGCGATATATCGAGGTGACGGGTCTTTTCACACCTCGCGGAGGCATAAGCATCTACCCCTTCGCCAACTGGGGCGATGAGGAGCACCGTGCGCTTGCCGAGGCACGTCGCGCAGCCTCGTTGAATCTGGGAACCGACTATTTCATGAAGAAGCTATGAGCATGACAAAAGACTCACTGATGGTGCTTTCGGGCGGAATGGATTCCGTGACGATGCTCTATGAATATGCGGAACGGATAGAGCTTGCCGTGAACTTCTGCTATGGTTCGAACCACAATGCGCGGGAGCTCGAATGCGCGCGCTATCACTGCGAACGTCTTGGTATAGAGCTGCTGGTGATAGACCTAAGCTTCATCGGCGAACTCTTCCACAGCTCGCTTTTAGAGGGCTCTGAGGCTATCCCCGTCGGCGAATACGACTTCGACAACATGAAGAGCACGGTGGTGCCTTTCCGCAACGGCATCATGCTTGCGGCTGCAGCCGGACTTGCCGAGAGCCACGGGCTGAAGGCCGTATTCATAGCCAACCATGCAGGGGATCATGCCCTCTACCCGGATTGCCGCGAAGCTTTCGTGAAGGCTATGGCCGGCGCGATTGCCGAGGGGACATACGACCACATCCGCCTTGAGGCTCCCTATACGCTTCTCACCAAGACCGATATCGCCCGCAAGGGAGCGGAGCTCGGTGTGGACTATTCCAAAACCTACTCGTGCTATAAAGGACGCGAGACCCACTGCGGACGCTGCGGCACATGCCGCGAGAGGCGTGCGGCCCTGGCGGAAGCGGGCATCGAGGACACGACGGTCTATTTCGACGAGGACGAAGAGGGCGAGGATTGAAGCGCAGCCGGATAGAGTCCTGTACCACACACGACAGAAAGCAATACACGCAATTTATATTCATAATTTCTAACACCTTAATTAACCAACACCTATGCAGAATCTGATTGAAAAAGTGAATGCAGCTTTCGAAGCCTTCAAGGCCGATGCTGCTCTTCAGGCAGAAAAGGGCAACAAGGCAGCCGGCATCCGCGCGCGCAAGGTATCCCTGGAACTCGAAAAACTGATGAAGGAATTCCGCAAGACTTCTCTGGACGCAGCCAAGAAGTAAGCACATCTGACACACAGTATAATCGCCCCGCCGGGATAAATCATACCCCCGGCGGGGCGATTGTGTCATGATGATTGGAAAATAGGGGATAAATGCGTAACTTTGCGGGATAATAATTTAGCTACCGATTTTTCATGGAACTTACGACTCTAACGGCAATCTCGCCTGTTGACGGGCGCTACCGCAGCAAGTGCGAACCTCTGGCTGACTATTTTTCGGAATATGCGCTGATACGCTATCGCGTTGAGGTAGAAGTAAAATACTTTCTGGCTCTGTGCGCCCTCCCGCTGCCTCAGCTTGCGGGAGTATCCGACGAAGCTAAGGACGCGCTGTCGAATCTCTATGCCCGCGATGTATTCACTCCGGAGCAGGCACAGCGCATCAAGGATATCGAAAAGGTTACGAACCACGATGTGAAGGCCGTAGAATACTTCCTGAAGGAAGAATTCGACCGCCTGGGGCTGGCGAAGTACAAGGAATTCATCCACTTCGGCCTGACGTCGCAGGATGTGAACAACACGGCTGTGCCCATGAGCCTTAAGGAAGCGGTGGGGGATGTGATGCTGCCGCATATCGAGAGCCTTATAAGCGAGCTGGAACGCATGGCACGCGAGTGGAGCGACATTCCGATGCTTGCGAAGACACACGGGCAGCCGGCAAGCCCGACGACACTTGGCAAGGAAATCGAGGTTTTCGCCTACCGCCTGCGCGAACAGGTGAAAGCGCTTGCACAGGTTCCCTTCAGCGGAAAGTTCGGTGGCGCGACGGGCAACTTCAACGCCCACCGCACGGCTTTCCCGGAAATAGACTGGCGCGAATTCGCCAATAATTTCCTCTACAACGACCTCGGCATCATGCGCGAGCAATGGACCACACAGATCTCGAACTACGACAATCTGGCGGCTGTTTTCGATGCTTTCCGGCGCATAAATACCATAATCCTGGACCTTGACCGCGATATGTGGATGTACATATCGATGGAATACTTCAAGCAGCGCATCAAGGAGGGAGAGGTTGGCTCATCTGCAATGCCACACAAGGTGAACCCCATCGACTTCGAGAACTCGGAGGGCAACCTGGGCATCGCGAATGCCATTCTGGAGCATCTGGCGGGGAAACTGCCCGTGTCACGTCTGCAGCGCGACCTGACGGACTCGACGGTTCTCCGCAATGTTGGTGTGCCTCTGGCCCACACACTTATAGCCCTTGCCTCGACGATGAAGGGGCTCGGGAAGCTGATTCTGCATCGCGAGAGCATCGACCGCGACCTGAACGCGATGTGGAATGTTGTTGCCGAAGGCATACAGACCATCCTTCGGCGCGAGGGCTATCCGAAGCCCTATGAGACGCTTAAGGCTCTGACGCGCACGAACAGCACGGTCACGGCCGAGAGCATCGCCAGCTTCATCGAGACGCTTGACGTAAGCGAAAAAGTGAAGGAGGAACTCCGCGCCCTCTCGCCCTCAGCCTATACCGGCTACACCGTCTGAAGACTTTTAATTTTCCAATTGTCAATTAGCGTGTCATGACACGCTAATTGACAATACATAGTATGATAATACCGCGACCTATATATCTGCAGAAATTAATTTCTCGCAGGAACAACGGGAGCAGGGAAAGAAAGCAGTTTGAAGTGGACTTCGTGTGTAATCAGGGTAGCAGACGCTACTACATTCAATCAGCCTATCGAATGCCTGATGAGGAAAAAGTAAAACAGGAGGAGGCATCGCTTCGGAATATCGGGGACTCTTTTAAAAAAATCATTATCGTAGGAGAGGACACACCGGTGCTTAGAAATGAAACAGGGATTACCACCATCGGTATCTATGACTTTTTATTAAACAATAATTCGTTGGATCTTTAGCTTGGAATAGAACTTTCATTAGACAGAAAGAATATAAAACAGGAGGAAAATTTAGTTGAAAAAAATACGGATTTTTTTCTTTAATTGACTAAAAAATGGTAATTTTGCGGAAGAAAGCGGCGTGCGCGTGCGCGTTCGCAGACCAATCATGCTAACACAATACAATCATTAATAATCTTCAAACAATCATCCTATGTGGTTAACAAGCTCATCTATAGGACGTAAGTTCGTGATGGCCCTCACGGGCATCTGCCTCGTCCTATTCGTAACTTTTCACGTGCTGATGAATTCGGTAGCGCTGATCTGGCCGGTAGCTTACAACATGATCTGTGAGTTCCTGGGCGCTAACTGGTATGCTCTCGTAGCATCCATGGGTCTCGCCGCGCTGTTCATCATCCACATCATCTACGCCCTGTGGCTTACGGTGCAGAACCGTCGCGCCCGCGGCGCCGACCGCTATCTTGTGAACAGCCGTCCTCCCCAGGTGGAATGGTCTTCAAAGAACATGCTGGTTCTTGGCCTGGTAGTACTTGCGTTCCTGGTAGTGCACATGACCCAGTTCTGGGCCAAGATGCAGCTTCAGGAGCTTTGCTCGCACGAGCTGACGGCACTTCCGGAAGTAGCCGGCGTACCGGCCTCTCCGGCCATGGGCACGCTCTTCCTTCAGCTTGCCTTCCAGCAGTGGTGGACACCGGTGGTGTACATCATCGGTTTCGTGGCTCTCTGGTTCCACATGAACCATGGCTTCTGGTCGATGTTCCACACCATCGGCTGGGACAACCAGATATGGATCAAGCGTCTGAAGTGCATCGGCTGCTGGTGGACAACGATCGTGATCGCCTTGTTCGTAGCACAGGCTATCGTCTTCACGGTTCGCGCCAACCAGCACTACTATACAACGAACTATGAGCTCCAGGTGCAGTACGGTGAATACTGGGACGCCCAGGCCACCGCAGCCACAGAGGATTTCGAAGCTGCCGTGCAGAAGGTTATGAAGTCCGTTCCGGAGAACGACCAGATGGCCATGCAACAGGCCCAGATCAAGTTCTTCTCGGAGGACGCCCAGGCCTATGTGGACAAGTTCAATAAAGTAATCGAATACGCCGAAAAGCAGTGCCCGGAAGTAAGCATCAAGGGCATCATGCAGCTGAAGCGTTTCGCCGGTCAGCTTGAGCAGCAGATCAGCTATGCCAAGCAGCTGGCTCCCCAGACCACGAATACGAACGAATAAGAACACTCAGAGATATGGCAAAAGAACTCAATCTCGAGGGTATGATAGATTCTACCCCCATAATGCAGGATTTCGCCGACATCGAATCGAGCGCCCTGCCGGAGTATCAGATCGACTCCAAGATTCCCGAAGGTCCTATCGCTGAGAAATGGACCAACTACAAGGCCCACCAGCACCTTGTGAACCCCGCCAACAAGCGCAACCTCGACATCATAGTCGTAGGAACGGGCCTTGCC
>CAZBNM010000028.1:13687-24838 GCA_964493495.1 uncultured Bacteroides sp. | reverse complement strand
TTCGCCTGCCCCGACGGCAGCGTGCGCGTGTTCTCCTCGCTGATGGACATCATGACCGACGACGAGCTCCTCGGCGTAATCGGTCACGAGATCGGCCACGTGGCCAAGCACCACTCCAAGAAAGCCTTCAAGGAGGATCTGATGGCCGACGCCCTCAAGGACGGCATGGCAGCTGCAGGCGGTGTGGCCGCAGCCCTCTCCGATTCGCAGCTCGCATCGCTGGGCAAGTCCCTGGCCGGCGCCAAGTACTCCCAGAAACAGGAAAACGAAGCCGACGACTTCGGTTATGAGTTCCTCAAGAGCCACGGCAAGAACCCCTGGGGCATGGTCATGGCCTTCGAGAAGCTCGACAGCATGAGCGGCTCTTCCAAGTCCAGCATGGTCGACCGCATGTTCTCCTCCCATCCCCAGACCGCCGACCGCATCGCCCGCATGACCAAGCGCGCGCAGAAGGACGGCATCGCGCGTCCCGAATAATCGTCCCCTCCCGGGGCGCAGGACGTCCCAGGTCTGCGTAATTCTGTCAAAAGCATTAATTTGTAAGGACATGACGGAGGCATGTCCTTACAAAACAGACTGATACGTTCTTACGACATTTTTTCCGTTGCGACCTGTAGGGACATGCCTCCGGCATGTCTTCAACGGGAAATGTCAGATGGGAGTATCGATGTGTGTCGCCCTGTTTGTAGGGACATGCCTCCGGCATGTCTTCAACGCAACACCGCGCCAAACGCCATCCTCGTCCCGTTTCCGTAGCAGACATGCCAAAGGCATGTCCCTACAAAACAGATCGATACATCCTTATTCCTCCGGATGCGTCAGGTGCACGTCCATCTGCGGGAAGGGGAAATTTATGCCCGCCTCGGGCAGCTCCTTGTAGATGCGCTCGTTGATGTCGTAGAACACGCCCCAGTAGTCCGATGTGCGCGTCCAGGCCGATACCTTCAGGTTCACCGAGCTGTCCGCCAGCTCGTTCACGCGCACCACAGGCGTGCGGTCCGTCTTGGCCAGGATCACCTTGGCCAGCGTCGGGTCCACATGCGGAGGCTCCATGCCACGCGCCGCGCGGTCGTCCTCGATGTATTGCTTCACGATGCGCTCGTCGCCCGCGATGATTTCCAGGATCTTGGCGCGCGCCGCGTCCACGCTGTCGCCGTAGGAGATACCCACGATCCAGTCCACGCGGCGGTAGTCCTCGCGCGAGTAGTTGTTGATCGAAGCCGTTGAGAGCGGCCCGTTCGGCAGGATTATGCTCTTGTTGTCGGGCGTGGTGATGATGGTGCTGAAAATCTGTATCTCGCGCACCGTGCCCGCATAGCCCTGCGCCTCGATGTAGTCGCCGATGCGGTAGGGCTTCAGAAGCAGGATCAGCACGCCGCCCGCGAAATTCTGGAGCGTGCCGCTTAGGGCCATGCCTATGGCCACGCCCGCCGAGGCAAACAGCGCGATGAACGACGAGGTCTCTATGCCCAGGATGCCTATCACCGTCACAATCAGGATGAAGTACAGCACGATGCGCACCATGCTCAGCGTGAACGACGTGATGCTCGTGTCCACCTTCCGGTGCAGCATGATGTTGCCGATCAGGCGGTAGAGCTTGCCGATGATGAAGCGCCCCACGTAGAACACGAGGGCCGCCAGGGCCAGGTTGATGGCGAAAGTCACCATGCCTGTCACCAGGCGCTGCAGCAGCTCGTCCACCGGCAGGCTCTTCAGCATGTCGATTTCCTCATGCACCGTGGGGATGCTGTCCGGAAGCTGAGGCTGGATGTCGGGAATCTGAATCATAGCGTGGTCTTTGGATTATCGGTGGGGGTAGGGGAGTGTCTTGCGCCTTTATTCGCCAAGGGCCGAGGCCACGTCCGCCCACCAGGCCAGGGTGTTGTAGCCGCGGTCGGAGGCCTGCGCGCGCGAGGGCAGGATGTAGGTCGAGAGGCCCGAGTGGTGCTCGAGCGGCACGGTGCTCCACAGATATGGCGTCGCCGCCTCATAGCTCACCGCCGCCGCGAGCGCAGCGTCGAATTCCGCCGTCAGCTCCGGGCTTCCCTCGCCGAGCTTGCGCACGTATTGCGCGAAATCGAAATAATTGCACGAGCCCGTGCTCGTGGCCGTGTAGCGCTGAGGCGTGAAGCCCATGGGCATGCCCGCGTGGGCCTGCGCGTATATGGCCCGCGTGGCGCGCGCCAGGCGCGGCAGGGCTTCCGTGCGGATCACGCTCATCGTGCATGTCCGCGCCGAGCCCGTCATGGCGTCGTAGTGCTCGAAGGTTGCCCGCGCGGCCCCCTCGAGGTCGGCCGTGCCCGCGGCGAAGAAGTAGGGCAGCGTGCGCTCGTAGGGCATTCCCGCCGAGGGGAGCTCCGTCGGACTGCCGGCCATCACCGTCGCCGCCTCGCGCAGCTCATACACCGTCTCCACCCCCATCATATAGCAGCAGTCGAAGTAGACGAAGTCCAGCCCGCGGCCCGCGAGTACTGAGGTCAGGGTGGTGATGTTCATTTTCTTGCGCCCGTCGATGCCGAACGAAAGCGGCCGCGGCACCTCCGGCGCGAGCGCCGGCTCCGTCAGTCCGTCCTCGATCCAGCCCGAGGCATGGCTCCACAGCACCAGGCCGTAGCTTGCCGCCGGCGCAAGCGCCTTCATGTCGTCAAGGGCCATGCTCATCGTCGAGGCTTCCACGCCCGAGATGTCCCCCGGGTAGGTTTTCAGCGTCACGATGCCCGCGGGCGTCACTTCCTTCATCTCCGGAGCCGCGCCGTACGACACCTCGTGGAACACCAGCAGCCGCCCGCCCTCGCCCAAGGCCCCGGCCTCCACGCCCTCCAGCATCTCCTGAAGGTCCGATGTGTCGTAGCCCGCCGAGCCCAGCGTATTGTTCGCCAGCATGTACACCATCACCGTCCGGCGCCCCTTTTCGGGTTCCGGCGTCGGTTCGTCCTGGCCCTTGCAGGCCGCCAGGCCGCAGATTGCCAATATAATAAGGAGTATGTTTCTTATAGTCGAGTTCATAATAATGTTAAACGCAAAAAGCGGGCCAATATTGCAGCGCGCTGCAAATCTCCCATTCTAAAACAAAATAAAATGAATTTAGTCCGAAAAAAAGAGCGAAAAAATTTGGAGGTGTAAAAAAAACGTCGTAAATTTGCACCGCAAAAGCGAGGAAAGCCCTCGTCGGAGCACAACATATTGCCTTGTGGTGTAATGGTAGCACGTCGGATTCTGGTTCCGCCTGTGAGGGTTCGAATCCTTCCAAGGCAACAAGCAAATGGAGACCCCCGGGTCTCCATTTGTCGTTATGGAGCGGGGCATCCTCGCCCCATCCCGCTTCCCCCTCGGAAAATCACGATTCCCCACGATAAATCACGATAAATCATGATTAATCCTGAATTATCCTGATAAATCCCGATAAACCTGGCGAATCCCTCCAAATTCCCCGCGAAAATTTTCGCGGGAGATTTGGATTTAACAAATCATTTTCGTATATTTGCACCTTGAAAAGCCCCCTCCGGGGTGGCCGATTTTGGGTTTGTGCCGGTTGTTCCAATCTGCGGAGCGATGGCGCATGCTGTATATCAATCAAATAAATTAACCACTTGTAAAACCAATTCTAATATCAAACCTTATTTACACTTAAATCACTTACCGAAAAACAGTACTTAAATTAGAGCGGAGCCACGCGCCCCGCAGCGCACACACAGCAATCAAAAACAACAAATCAATCAAATATCAAACAAACAAATCAAACAAAACATGAAAAAACTTTGCACGTATCTAACGTTGCTTGTGCTGAGCTTATTAGCCTTTGCCCAGCCGGCAGCCGCGGTTACCATGCAAAAGGGGACGTATTATTTTGACGTCGCCTATTGTACATGGTTTCATGATGACGGCTGTTATTACGAGATGTGGATTAACGGTGTAGGCGACATGAAGAATGGCTTTTCGAGTGATAAAGCGAAACTCGAGAAGATTACGCCTACTATTTATGCGTTGACTCTATTTCAGGATGTAGACGGAGACTGTTATTGCAAGCGCAAGAAATCAGATGGTAATACAGAGAGAGAATACCATTTGCAAGGTGATTTAAATGATCACGCATGGATTCGATTCTGGGATAATTTTAATAACGGCCACCATGCTGAGACTTTCGCAAACATTACGGCCAATCCGGCAGCAGGTGAACACAACCTGCCTCTGACGGTGAAGTTCTCCACGGACTATCATGCTGTCGGCACGGGTATGATTCACTATACGGTTAGCAAGGATGGAGAGCCTCACGATCCCGTCTTTGGTGCTGATTACGGCACTGTGATGACCGATACTTGGGCTCCTACCGAAGCCGGCACGTACACTGTCAAGGTTGCTGTGTTCGATAACGGAAATGGTTGCACGCAGAATCCTATCATCGGTCCGGTGACTTATACTTATACTGTAAAGGGTGGCGATGTTCCTCCCACTCCGGTCCTTCCTTCTGCTGCTCCCGCTCCCACGCACGATGCTTCCCTCGTGAAGAGCATCTACAGCGGTCGCTACACTTCCACCGGCATGACCTATCAGAACTGGGGCTCCCAATCTTCCGTTGAGACGGTGTCTTTGTCCGGTGATGAGGCTTTTAAGTTTGTTATCAATACATATTTCGGTCTGACTCTCCCTGCAGTGGATGCTTCGGACATGAAGTACCTGCACGTCGATCTCTATGCAGAGAACGATATGCCCATCAATCTGTATGCAATATCCCTTAATCCCACTGTAGACACCGACAAGTACTCGCAGAACATCGAGGGTGGTAAGTGGGTTTCGTTGGATATCCCGATGACGGCCTTCCCCAATGTCGATAAGAAGAAGATCGAACAGTTCAAGTTCGACGGTGGCAACGGCCAGACCTTCTACCTCGACAACCTCTACTTCTGGAAAGAGCTGGAGGTAGTAGGCCAATATATCTACTGCGATCCCTCTGCTTTCAATTGGACAGAATGTAAGTTCCACTTTTGGGATGATGGTGATGATACTCTCCCCGGTGTGCTTCTCGGTGATCAAAAAACATATAAGTTTGATCTCACCGGCAAGGACTTGACCAAGCTTAAGGGTATGTTCTTAACCGGTAATTATGCAGAGAAGACCGATGGTGCAGGATTCCATCCTGTGGCCGGAACTCTTTATACACTCAATGGCGGCGATGCAGGGAATAGAACGTACGGTCAAACTACGAACTTCGATGAATCTTCCGCAAGATATCCCTCATTCTACATCAAGGGCAAGTTCATTAACAACAGCTCAAGCTGGGGCGATCAGCCTGCCGTGAAGATGGAACGTAACGCCGACGGCGTTTACTTTTATGAGATCAACTACGCAGGCCTTGCCGGCTCTGACTTCGCTATCAGCGACAAAAACTGGGATTGGGGCAGAACCTATCATTGCACCTCCAGCACTAATATGGTGCTTCCCACTTCGAAGCCTGCTGCCGCAAATGTCAAAGGACCTGAGAATAATTCCGATGGCGCTAACAACACCTTCCCTGCCGACGTAACCTCCGGTACGCTCTACTTCGACCCGGTGAACAAACTCATCTGGTTCGAATCCAAGCCCCACATCACCGCTACTCCGGCTGCCGGCACTTATACCTGGAAGCCCACTGTAAAGCTGACTTTCCCCAAGAACGCACAGATCTACTACCGTCTCGACGGCCAGCCCGTCGTCGCTTCCGGTACGATTGAGGGCAACTATTTCCTTGCTCCTGAGAATCCTTACATCGAGCTCACGGAGTCGACGACCATTACGGCCCGTGCGTACGATGGCGACACCCCGCTCCAGGATGAGTGCGATACTTTCGTCTACACCCTGAATCTCGCAGGCAACGATACCTGGACTCTCTATCTGAACTCCACGTTCAAGACCACCTGGGATAATCCCTGCCTCTTTATTCGCGACAACGAAGGCGAAGAAGGCGTGTGGATCACCGGTGAGGAGATTCTCCGCAACTCCACCGAGGTTGTATGGCGCTACACCGGCCTGCAGTCCAACCGTCTGACAAGCGCTTATGAGGTGCGCTTCACCGCCCGCCCCGGCGCATACAATATGAACGGCGACGTGGCTGACGGCTATGCTATGATCGACGACATCAAGGCTGATCTCGGCAACCGCAAGCTCTACACCGTGAACGGTCCTCGCCAGGATACAACCTATTCCGTAATGGACTATAACGAGGATGTTGAATACCCCGTTGTAAAACGTTCTTCCGGCCAGACTGCAACTACCATCGTTTTCCGTGGTTCCAGAAGCATTGGTCTGACTTCCACGATCGACGGCTCGACCATCTACTACTATATGTATGAAGGCGACGATGCTCCCGAAGTTCCCATGGTAGAAGGTGGCACGGGTCTTGGCGGTGATGCTATCGGTATGATTCCCGACTTCAACAACGCTCTCTTCACGCGCTATCTCCCCGGCCAGCTCATCGTAGACAAGACCTGCACGCTGGTGGCATACGCCGTTTCGCCCCGCGGCTTCGTAAGCAAGCAGCCCCTCACGCTCAATCTCGTGAAGGAAGCTGTTGCCCGTCCCGATCATGAGCTTTACCTCATCGGTGAGTTCAACAACTGGTCGTCCACGGATTTCCGCCGCATGTTCTGGGATGCCGACAAGGGCTTCTATTACTACCGCATACCCAATGGCGGCGATAACCGTCAGTTCAAGATCGTCATCGACAATCCCGCATGGCTCCAGAATGACCACACCAATGAGTTTGACGTTAAGAATCTGCAGCAGATCCAGATTGGCGATAATGACAAGCCTTACCTCCTTACTGCTGATGAACCCACTCAGGCAAACTTAACGAGGGTGCAGAGCCCGAGAATTGCAAGTGCTCCCAACCTTGCCCTGCCTGCATCCGTAGGTGACGTTATCGTACACGTGAGCGCCGATTTCACGAAGGTTTGGTATCATGTTGAGAACCATCAGAGCTACGAAAACCTCTATATCCGTGCCAACTTCCTCGGCGGTTCCTCGTGGACCACAAATGCTGATGCTGCCGTTGAAATGACATGGGATCCGAAGGAAGAACTCTGGTACTGGAACTGCGCGAATGGCGTTGACGATGCTCAGATCATGATTTCGTCGGTTAACGGTAACTCGTCCTCCGACAAGTACAGCTACTTCTGGGATAAGAGCAATCAGTTCAAGCAGACCAATGGTGCTGGCTATGCACTTCCTTCCGCAGAGCCTCACACATCCAATGTCGAGATCGGTCGTGAAGCTAACCGCTACTTCACTTTCAGCTGCGATGGCGCTTTCACCATCTATTTCGACCCCAACAACGATAAGCTCTACTATTCGCCCGAAATGGACGAAGCCAAGGCCGTCTACATCGGTGGCTACTTCATCCCCCGTACCCAAGGCACATGGTATGACACTGTCAACCTCAAGCGCATGCAGTACGACCACGCCCGTGGCCTCTACTTCTATGACGCTGTCATGGCCGGCCGCTTCAACTTCAGTGAATTTGTAGGCGAAGACTTCCTCAAGAACTGCCACCTCGGTATTGAAGACGAGGATGCCGATGGCTGGGTTTACAGCTATACGATTCCTAACGGCCGTCCCGACGCGGACAACCTCCTGAGCGAGAACGGCAACTTCCACTTCGATCTTTCGGGTGATATTGAGGATGCTTTTGAAAAGCAGAACTACAAGCAGAAGATCAACCACAACGTGCTGATCATGCCGGAGGCCGGCCGTATCTACTTCGAGAACACCGACGGCCAGCACAAGGTGTGGTATGAACCTACGGATATCACCTGGAACGACTTCAAGGATACTCAGGTTTATCTTCGCGGTATGCTTCTCTTCGGTGTATGGGCTGATGGTGATCATGATCAGGATACTTACACTATGGTGATGCATCGCGTTGAATCTACCCCCGGTCTGTGGTATCAGGATATCAGCAAGGAGCCCGTGGACGTCCGCCTCATGGGTGAACCCAACACTGTTATTCAGCAGAAGACCTGGTATAACACCGACTTCGAGCAGGATGGCTCCGGCACACTGATCCACGAGCGTTATCACTACAACTTCTCGACCGGTAAGTACAACGGCGACAACGGCAACAGCTTCTGGTATAACGCTACGCGTCCTGCCGGCGGTTCCGGCCGTATGCTCGCTGACGGTACTGCTCATCCGTTCATCTACGGTAACGAATGGTCGCAGAACTACATCTTCGACGGCGAAGGCCGCCTCTATGTCGACCTCGTGAACGGTATCTCCTGGATTGAACCTTTCAAAACGGAAGAATCCGTGCTTCAGGCACGCTTCACATTCTGGGATAAGGGTGGCGACCGCTACAATCAGGATCCCGATCCCTACAACTGGTGGTACTCCAACCGTGCAAACCGTCGAGTTCACCTCGAGCTCCGCGATCCCGAAGGTAATACGCTTGTTACCGGTCACACCTACACCGATATCGCAGATGACGACGATTGGCTGCACGGTACAGGTTCTCACCTGAGCGGCTCCACTACCGCCGGTATGGACTACAATATCGAGCTTCCCCTCGGTGCTGAGTTCTTCAAGGACGGCACTAACCTTGAAACCGCAACCCGCGACGACCTCAAGGATGGCGCTCTCTGGGTTGTGATCGAAGCCGGTGTAAGCGACTCGCGCAAGATCGTACGTCCCTACGTCCGTGATGCTGTCTACACTCAGGGTACTACCGATATCGAGTACAACAAGTATAAGGACATCACTCTCTACGACGATGCCGAGTATATTGATGTCGACGTTCAGTTCGAGACGATCAAGGCCGATATCAACTTCGATCGCCACCATGGCGGCGTAGACGAGGATCAGGTTGTTGTTTACGATGAAATCACGCGTTTTGCAACATATCTCGATCTCGGCGGCAACGAAGAAAACGCTGAAAAGCGTCAGTACTCCTTCAGCATGCCCGGCTCGATCAACGAGGTTAAGGTGCCCGTTTATCTGAGCGAAGGCGAGCCCGCTCTTGATGAAAACAATCAGCAGATCTACAAGGTCTATGGTGAAGAGGCTTCGACTATGGAGGTCAACTTCAAGCGCAGCAATAACATCACCGTGACTTTCAACGGCCGTAAGGAAGCTATCACCGGTCAGACCGGTAAGGTGCTTATCTACGGTGTGGACTATGTGAACGGTTCTGACGACGATAACATCAATGTCAAGGTTACCTACACTACCGAAGGTATGATCTTCGACCGCTCGAAGGTATTTATGGTCAACGACCTCGTTGCTCAGCGCTTCGGCGAAGAGGATATCATCCCGAGAATGGTGCCTAATGTAAAAGATGAGACGAGTGAGCCCCAGGTGGAAAGATATTCTGCCTTCTTCGGCGGCTCCTGCGATGGCACCAAGACGGTTCTTGATGTAATTGTTAAGACTGATTTTGGCTTCCGTCCTGAGATGATCATGAGCTTCCCGGCTTACATCGGCTACGATTACCGTGGAACATACGTTAGTGATCCCAGTACCGCAGAGGCTGCGCGCCGCGACCACAACACTGTCAACGACTATATGGCCACCTATGGCACGCCGCTGACGTGGGAGTACACTTCAGCCCGCGGATATACTTACGCTCCGCACGATATGGAAACGTGGCACAAGGACGCTTATACCAATAAGAGCCTCACGCTGCAGATCCACCACCTCGAGTGCAGCAATGATGCCAGCACGATCCTCGATGCTCTTAAGGACAAGAATCTACTTATCCGCTACCGCCTCGTTGTCCCGGTTGTGAACACCATCTCCTTCCTCAACGGCACGCGTGCTGTCGACGCTTACGAGGATGTAATGGAATTCCAGACCGAGCTCAATAAGAAGATCGAAGCGTCCAAGAACGCCCGTACCTTCCGTGCACCGCGCCGCACCATTTCGAGAGCTGCAGCAGCTGCCGCTCCCTACACCGGCTCGATCACTGTAGGTAAGACGCTTGCCGACGGTTCGCTCCATCCCGATCAGATGTACAACCTCACTCAGGCTGTCACACCCGAAGGTCTGATTGTCACCGGTATCGAGAATGTATCGGCCGAAGGAGTTGATGCACCTGCTGAATACTATAACATCCAGGGTATGCGTGTTGATCCCGAGCATCTCACTCCCGGCATGTACATCGTGCGTCAGGGCAAGACCTCGACCAAGATCTACGTTCGCTAATCCTCCGAATCCCTTATATCAAAAACCGCGACCCCTCCCGGGCCGCGGTTTTTTCGTCCCCCACCGGCCCCCGCCCACGCTCGCCCGGAACCCGTACCGATCGATTGTGTGGAAAACATTAAATGGGTGTCTCCCCCTCCTGTAGGGACATGCCTCCGGCATGTCTTCAACGAAGAAGGGATCTGGGGGTTGTCGCCCTGTCTGTAGGGACATGCCTCCGGCATGTCTTCAACGGAAATTGCCCGCAGGGTGTGGTGTGACGCCGCAGACATGCCAAAGGCATGTCCCTACAATTCAATTATTTGCGGTGGTGTTTTACTCATCAAACAATTCATCTTCCTGCCATTTTGCGACATTGTCGATTATGTACTTCGCTATATTATTGCCATCGAGATTATTGCGAATGGCATGATCGTGGTAACGCGCTTGCCAACCGAATTCAGAATCGATTGATTTTGCATATCGGGTGACGCAACCTTTCAGAGAATTGATATATCTGCTAAGGGGTGGAATAACTCTCGAGATGTCAGGATTTGCACGCTGGCTTGCATTGGGGTTTCTCTGATCGAATTCCTCGCTTCCGCCTGCTGTAATTGTCATGTCGGAGCTTATTGAGATTATTAGATGAACATGATTGGGCATTATGGAAAATAGAGGTATTGAAATGCCCGGCCAAATCATTTCAACACTGTTAAGCTGTTCCTCCAAAAACCGGCCGATCGCACTCAGATGCATTGCATCGTCATAAATTTCCCCGAAGAAATGTTTTCTGTCTTTAGTACATATAGTCACGAAGTAGTCTCCGCAATCATAGTTTAGGAAATGTGCGCGAGGGGATTTGCGATAGTTGTCCATTAGAGAAAAGTTAACGTCGCAAATATAATGATAAATTATAAAACCCCAAAGATTAGTTTTCCCATAATGTGTCGCCCCCGCCTGTAGGAACATGCCTCCGGCATGTCTTCAATGGAAAAGGACCCG
>CAZBNM010000028.1:0-13587 GCA_964493495.1 uncultured Bacteroides sp. | reverse complement strand
TGAGCGGGGATTGTCGCCCCGCGTTTGTAGGGACATGCCTCCGGCATGTCTTCAACGGAAAAGGACCCGTGAGCGGGGATTGTCGCCCCGCGTTTGTAGGGACATGCCTCCGGCATGTCTTCAATGGAAAAAAGGTCGTAAATGCCCGCTGGATTGCGCCGCAGACATGCCGAAGGCATGTCCCTACATTCCGAGTCCTTTTGCCCGGGAATCAACCGACTTATTGCCAAAAGTGGGTAAAAAATGCCGCTTTTGGCTAAAAGTCGAAGTGTTATCTTTCTTTCCCCCTCCCCCCTGCCGAACTTTTCGGGGGTGGGGGACGTTCTATTATCAAACAAATTAATGCTTGATACTATGAACGAATTCAACGAACTTATCAACAGTGAGACCCCGACGCTGGTCGACTTTTTTGCAACCTGGTGTGGCCCCTGCAAGATGCAGGCCCCGATTCTCGAAGAAGTAAAGCAACGTGTTGGCGACAAGGCCCATATCATCAAGGTCGACATCGACCAGAACCAGGCCCTGGCAGCCAAGTACAACGTGCGCTCCGTGCCCACGCTAATCATGTTCAAGAACGGCATGGCCATCTGGCGCGAAGTGGGCGTGCAGTCCGCAGAGACTCTGATCGCCAAGATCAACGACCATCAGTACACCAAGTCCGACGAACAATAATCCCACCCCTGCCGGTGGGCCCGCAAGGCCCGGCAGCCCCGGGAGAATTTCGGTAAATTATAAAATTGTTGTATCTTTGTAAAAAAAGATGCAACAATTTCATTTTATGAAAAAAGTTCTGACCGTACTGGTGCTGTGCCTTCTTGCCGGCGTGTGGCCCATGCGGGGCTCCAACCCGCTGGAGATGCGATTTCACAACGAAGCCACCGACACCGCCCGCATAACCGCGCTGCTCGTGGAAGCCTCGCGCGCCCTCCCCGCCAATGCCCCCGCGGGGGAGCGTGTGGCGTGGTTTGCCTGCCGGCTTCTCGACACGCCATATGTGGCTCACACGCTCGAAGCCCCCGAGGGCGGGGAGGAAGTGCTGACCGTGGACATCGATCGCCTCGACTGCACAACACTCGTTGAGACCGTCGTGGCCATGGCCGTGACGCTCGGCGAGGGCCGCACATCATGGCGCGACTATGTCTACAACCTGCGGCGTCTGCGCTACCGCGGAGGCGAAACCGACGGCTACGCCTCGCGCCTGCACTACATCGCCGACTGGACCGTCGACGGCATTCACAAGGGCATATTCCGCGACGCCACGCTGCTGATGCCCCGCAACTCGTGGTGCGTCCGATCCATCGACTATATGAGCAATCATCGCCAGGCCTATCCCGCGCTGGCCGACTCGGCCGAGTACGCCCGCATGCGGCGCGTGGAGCAGGGCCTGCGCAACCACCGCTTCCCCTATCTGCGCAGCTCCGACCTCGGCGACCGCAAGATACTCTCGCAGATGCGCGAGGGCGACGTGCTGGCCTTCGTATCGACACTCAAGGACCTGGACGTCACGCACATGGGCATACTCGTGCGTGACCCCGACGGCTCGGACGCATGGCATGTGCTCCACGCCTCGTCGTCGGAAGGGAAGGTTGTGATCAGCTCGCGCCCGCTGGGGCGCTTCATGGCCGCGAACCGGCAGTGGCAGGGCCTCCGCCTGCTTCGCGTGCAGTAAGGGCTCCGGAGGATCAGAATTCGATATATGTGACGGGCATCAGGCGCCCTATGGGATTTATCTCGTTGATAAATACGCAGTAATAGTCGCGGCCATCGGCCCGCGACGTGAAGGGCAGCAGGTCCACGCCGCGTATGGTGAAGTAGCTGTCGCCATACGCGATGCGCACAAAAATCCGATCGCCGCTTCGCCCCGCAAGCTTGGGCTCCAGTGCCTCCACGGGAATGAAATACAGCCCCTCGAGCTCGCGCAGCCCGGGCGTACCCGGAATGGGGCGCCCGCTCCCGGAGGAAGCGTATTCAAGCTCCCGCGGCCATAGGTGCAGACCCTGGCGCCCCGTCAGTTCCCTGAAGTGCGCGTCCGTGGCCATGTAGCTTTCCCGCCAGGGGCCCATAGGCTTGCCCAGCGCCGCGAAGCGGGTCTTCACGGACCATGGAAAATCCACGAACTCGCGCCCCGGGGCCTGCGCTTGCTCGATGCCCCGGCGGAAAGAGGCCGTGGCGCTGACGGCAGAGGCGTAGTGCACAAGCAATAGCCCCGCGGCGAGCACCGTGCACGCGCGGCCGGCGATGAGCCACCGGCGCCCATGCGTGCCGCGGAAGAGCAGGGCGCAATTGCCCACTATCAGAGGCACGGCCATAAGCTGTGCAGGGAATGCAACACGGTAGAACAGAAGCGCATAGGCATATATCCCCACTCCCGCGCAACACGCCGTGAAGCAGGCCACATTGGCCGGCTCGAGGGCCTCGAGCCGCGTGCGTCGGCGTATGGCAGCTAAAGCCGCCAGCCCGACGCCCGCGAAGCAGAAGATATTCACTCGAACGGTGCGGTAGATTCGTGCCGCAAATCCCGGATCGGAGGCCTCGGGGGCATCCGTGTAGCGGAAGAAGGAGGGAGCCGTCACAAGCCAGAGAATCCCCGCCGCGAGTCCCGCCAGGAGCGCGATGTGCGCGGGCGTGAGGTAGCGCCGCGGCCACAGAGCCGCCAGAGCGGCACAGGCGCAGAATGCCGGCACGGAAAAGCCCTCATGCCAGCCTCCGACTATCAGACCCAGCAGGCCGGCCGGAAGAATAGCACTGCGGCGAGCAATGCGTGGCGATAGAAACGTTACCATCGTGGCAAGCATCCCGGCCATCCCCCATACGTAGTTGAACTGGAAGCAGAGCGCGAATATGCAGTCGTACCACGGCAGCGTCGCGGCAAACAGCACGCACAGCCACACCACGGCCTGCCACTGCCGCAGCTCCACACGCGCAAGCCGCATGAGCGCCACCAGCGATCCGCCCGTAAGCAGGGTGCTGATAAGCGCGAGCAGCGGTCGCGGCAGGCATATCAGGACGGTGAAGAATGAATTGGCGAGCCGCGCATTGTCGGTGCGGTAGTGGTAGGCGATCGAATCCAGCACGGCGCCGAAATCCGGAATGCCCGTCCGTCCCTCGATAAATGGCCGCAGAGCTTCCATATACCAGAAGTCATCCGAAAAGTAAGGCATGAGCAGGTACATCGCCCCGAAAGCCAGGACCGTTAGACCCAGAGCGATGAGCGATATGAAGCGTGCGAGCTGCTTGTCTTTCATGGAATTACCAATATATTGCGTTAGCCGGACGGATGCGTTCCAGAGGCATGCGGCCGTTGATGTAGAGATAGAAATACTCCCGGCCATCGGCGCGCGAGGTGAAGGGGATAGCCCGGACTACGCGCGGATGTGCAACAGGGCCGAACATCACCTGCGTTTGGAGGTCCGTCCAGCAGTCTAGGGGTAGACCCAGGGAATCGGCCGGAGCAAAGAAGCGCCCGTCGAACATACGGAGACCCGGCATGCCCGGAACGTCACGGCCGCTTTGCGCGGTTGCGTCGGCCAGAAGCTCCGGCACAGGCAGCAGTGGCTTGGAAACAGAGCTGTGAGTAAGCCCTTGGCAGAGAAGGCTTTCCTGGTATAGGAAAAGAGGCTTCCCCAGTGCAAGCAAGGGCGCCTCGAGGTCGGAGGTGAGGCGCGTGAACACGCGTCCGTCTGTGCTCCGGCGGTATTGCTTGTAGAGTGTGTCATACTCCCCGCGCACGCGGAAGGTCATGGCCGATGCTACTGCCAGATGTGCAATGAGAAATATACCCATAAGCCCGCTGAGAGCGACTCGCACGCGCGAGCCGCTCTCAGCGGGCCAAAGACGCAGGATGCCCGCAATGGCGAACATCTCTCCACACATGCCGGGACGCATGCCGAATGCTGCATAAACACCTATCAGATAGGATACAGCGCAGCATGTGGCCGTGAATACGGACAGAGGCGTCAGCGCGCCGGCGCGTGTTTTCCTACGGGCGAGAGCCGCAAGCCACAGAATGAAGTATATGCAAATCAGGAAGTTGTAGCGCAACGATAAAAGCCAGTAGTATGGCTCGGAAAGCCTCGTGCCGCCTTCGCCGCGGTAAAGTGCCGCCGGACAGAAGGCCAGCCACGCAATCCCTATGGCCATTCCCGCAAGCATCGCCGCAGTGTCGCGCCGGCGAAATCGCGAGGGGAAGCAGACAGCGAGCGCACACAGCCCGGCAAAAACAGGCACGCTGAAGCCCTCGTGCCACGCACCGAAGAGTAGTCCGACGGCGAAGGCGAGGACCGGATGAAGGGGCCTCCCGAACAGGACCCTACAGGCTATCCACGCCGCCCCGGCCATGGACCAGAGGTAGTTGAGTTGGAAACAGAGCGTGAACAGGTGCTCGACCCACGGAAGCGCCATCGCGAACATGGCGCAGAGCCATACGGTCTTCTGCCAGTCGGCGCGTCCGATGCCCGCGAGCCGCGCGAGGGCTCGCAGGAGCCATGTGCATAGCGCTGCAGTAACAGTCGCCGTAATCCACCGGGGGAGATACACCAGAATGCAGAACAGGATGTTGCAGAGGCGCGCGTTGTCATGGCGGATATGGTCGAGCATTTCCATGCGTATGAGCTCCCCTGGAAAGCCGAAGCTTCCCGTAGCAAAATACTGGTCCATAGCGAGATGCCTGAACCAGAAGTCATCGCCGGAGTAAGGCGTGAAAATAAAGAAAACCGCAAACGCCAGAGCCGTGAGCGCAAAAATGCCTCCGGTGGCGAGGCGGCGCGCGGAATATGGGGTCATAACTGTCGCAAAGTTACGAAAATTCCGCAATTGTTCGGATTTTTTTTGTAATTTCGCTCCCGCGATTGCCCCCGAGCGACACAGAATGACAAAAGCGAGCGTATCACGGCTGTGGAAATGGTTCAGGGCCACCGTTTCGGTGGTCCTCGTGCTTGTCTTATCGATTCCGGGGCTGCTGTATGTGGGCCTGTCGCTCCCATGGGTGCAGAACGGAATACGCACAGCCGCCGAGAGTGAGCTCTCGGCGCTGTTGGGCGCTCCGCTCCATATCGGAAGTGTGGGCATACGGCCCATGAGCCGTCTTGATCTCAAGGATATTGCCCTGCTTGACCCTTCCGATACGCGGGATACTTTAGCTTCGATACGCACTTTGTCCGCCCGCTTTGAGCTGTCGTATTTCATTAGGACAAAGCGTATTATTGTAGACTATGCTCTGCTGGAGGGCGTGGACGTGCGCGTGTCGCGTGCCTGTCCGGATGCGCCGCTGAACGTGCAGCCCGTGCTCGATGCCCTCAAGGGCGACGGCAAGCAGAAGCCCCCCGTGCATTTCGATCTGCGTGTGAGCAATGTGGCGCTTCTTGACGGGTGCTTCACCTACGACGTGCTCTCAGCTCCCGCCGACTCGTCGCGTCGTTTCGACCCGCAGCATGTAAAGGTTGAGAATCTGGAACTTAACGCATATATCCCGCGACTTTCCAACGATGTCTACCGCGTGGATATAGCCCATCTGTCGCTCGAGGAGCGCTCAGGCTTCATCTTGCGGCAGCTTGAGGCCGAAGTCGAGGCCGATTCAGCCGGAGTAGCCGTGCAAGGCCTCAGCCTGCAACTTCCGGGCACAGCCCTGTCCTTCAAGCCTTTGACCCTTGGATGGACGCGTCTATGGGACTTTGAGGGAGCCTTGTCAGAGACGCCGCTCGAGGTGAAAACCATGCCGCTTGGCACGATTTGTCCGGCTGATTTTGAGGCTTTTGTGCCATTGCTTGGTGATTTTCCCGAGAACTTCAGCATGAAGCTTGACGCGGCCATAGACCGTCGGCATGCCGATATACGCGAGTTTAGAATTTTCGATGCGGGAGAAAGCAGATTGCTTGATATTGAGCTCGTTGGGCAGATGACTGCTCCGAGTGACAGCGGGCTACTCGCGGACCTGCGGTTACAGCATCTTTCCGCGGATGCACGTGTGGGCGAACTGGCAGCCCGTGTGCCCGGGATTTCAAATGAGTTGCTCCGGCGGCTTGCCGTTCCCGGGCGCGTGAATATATCTGCGTCCGGGATGCTGACTCCGGACGGACGCGCAGCGTTAGACGCGCGTATTGTCAGCGCAGAGGCCGGAAGTGTGGACGTCGATGCGCAGGCTCTGGTGGATAGCCGTTTCAGGCCGCAGAGCGCCAGTGCCCTGCTATCGCTCGACAAGCTTGCCGCCGGGGCGCTTGCCGGCGTGCGGGAACTCGGAGATGTCAGCGCTTCGGTGGAGGCGGAAGCCGTGTGGAATCCGCACGCCAAGCTCCCGGCGCTGAAGGCGGAGCTGACGGTTGACGAGCTCTACTATCACGGCACGCGGCTTGAGGATATTTGGCTTGCAGGTCGTTACGACGGACGCGAGGAGGGTTCGCTGCAACTGCGGAGCGACAATAAGGCGCTCGTGGCCACACTCGAAGCCGACTTCATGACCGGGAGTGTTCGTAACGCGCCGGCCCTTCTACTGGATGCGGATATACGTTCTCTTCGGCCTGAATATGTTGGCGTTGTCCTCCCGCATGATGGCTCCGAGATATCCATGCGGCTGCATACCGATCTGGAGGGTCGCGACCTTGCGGCCATGGCCGGGGAGATTACGGTGTCTGATTTCAACTGGAAGACAGCCGACGGGCCTTCGCTGGCTGTCACGGAAATAGACATTCAGGCCTCGCCCTACAGCGCGGTGCCGTATGTGAAGATCACTTCCGATTTGATCACGGGCGAGCTGAAAGGCAGGCTGTATTTTGATGCTATAGTTCCGGAAATCAAGCATATGCTCTATTCCGCGCTGCCCTCCCTGAATAAGTCGACCGACTCGCCTCGTCACGGACGAAGTGCCTTTATGTACGACTTCGAGCTGCCCGACCTCACCGATATGGGAGCCTTCTTCGGATTACCCGTTGTGCCCATATATCCCGTCACAGTAAACGGTTATGTGAACGCCCCCGGAGGCTCGGCTTCGGTGCTTGTGGAAGCTCCTTACCTGCGTCAGGGCGATAAACTGATCAGCGGAGTCACCGTCCACGGCGCTCTCGACAGCAATGCGGGTCGTGCCACGGCTTACGTCTCCGGCGAGATGCCCACCAAGAAGGGCCAGATGCTTATCGATGCCAACGCCATGTGCGTGGCCGACAGAATATCCACGCATCTCGACTGGACGATACAGCGCAGCATACCCATAGAGGGGAGTATCGACATGTCCGGACTTTTGCGCCGCGAGCCGGATGGAAGTACCGGAGTGGAGGTGACGATGAATCCGGGCAGCATCACCTTCGGGGATGATGTATGGCAGATAAGGCCTTCGAAAATAGATATTGCCGGCAATCGGATTAGCGTCGGGAATTTTCGCCTCGATTCCGAAGGCCAGCATATCATGGCCAACGGGATTGTCGGCTCAGAGGAAGAAGACAGCCTGGTGCTTGGACTGGACAACGTGAGTCTCCTTCCGATCTTCGAGACTCTCGAGATCGATAATGCGCTCATCGGGGGCCGGGCCAGCGGCGTGTTCACAGCCCGGAAGGTACTGTCGAAGGAACCCGACGTGAGTTGCCCCGATCTGCGCGTGGACTCCATCGGCTATAACCGCTGCACCCTGGGCAATGCCCGTGTGGCAGCGGCGTGGGATAACGCCGACAAGGCTTTTACTCTCGACGCCGATATCATCGAGCCCGAGCATAATCTGCATTCCAGCATTAGGGGGCGCATATTCCCCATGTCGGAAGCTCTTGACATTCACTTCAATGCCGAGCATGTACGTGTGGGATTCATGCAGACTTTCATGTCCGCTTTCGCCTCCGATATCACAGGTTATGCCTCCGGCCAAGCTCATCTTTTCGGCACCTTCAAGGAGATCGACATGACTGGCGAGATATTCGCGCAGGACCTGGGCATAACCATCGACATTACCAACACGCGCTACTTCGCCACAGATTCCATTATCCTCAAACCGGGGCGGATAGACGTACGTGACATAACGCTGCACGATCGCGACGGCCATACCGCCAAGCTCAGCGGCACGCTCACACACTCATTTTTCAAAGCTCCTGTCTTTGATTTCCGTGTAAGCGACGCTCGTGAACTCCTGTGTTTCAACGGCACGCCCAAACAGAACCCCGACTGGTACGGGACCGTATACGGTAACGGCGGAGCCACTATTCAAGGACGTCCGGGCGTGGTGGACATAGGAGTGAATATGACCACGACTGCCGGCTCGGCCTTTACGTTCGTGCTTTCGGACCGCCTCGATGCCGAGGAGTATTCGTTCATAACCTTCCGCAACGTCACGCCCGTGAGCGCTGAGGATTCGCTCATGATAGCGCGCCGCAGGCTCCCCGAGGCTGTCCGCGAACTGCTTTCGCGCCGCAACACGGGCAGTGAGGACGAAGCCTCGGCATACAATATGGATATAAACGTGGCTATCACCCCCGAGGCGCGCATGACACTCGTGATGGACCCCGTGGGCGGCGACGAAATCAAGGCTTACGGCGAAGGAAACATGCGCCTTACCTACCATTCGGTCGACAATTCCATAAACATGTGGGGCAATTACACCCTCGAGCGCGGCAGCTATAATTTCACGCTTCAGGACATCATAATCAAGGACTTCACAATCAAGCCCGGAAGCACTATCTCCTTCAACGGCGATCCGTATGCAGCCGAGGCGAATCTGGAAGCCTACTATGCCGTGAACGCCAATCTGTCGGACCTCGACGAGAGCTTCCTGCAGGACAAGGAACTGAACAGGACGAATGTGCCTGTGCACGCGTTGATGAAGGTGACGGGTGATATACGGCAGCCAGACATCGATTTCGATCTGGAGTTCCCCACACTCACACAGGACACTTACCGCAAGGTGCGCAGTATCGTAAGCACATCCGACATGATGAACCGCCAGATAATCTATCTGCTTGCGCTCAACCGCTTCTATACTCCCGACTACATGGCGTCCACGACAAAGGGGTCCGAACTCTTCTCGGTGGCGTCGTCGACTATTTCCAGTCAGCTCTCGAGCATGCTGGGCAAGCTAAGCGAGAACTGGAGCATCGCACCTAATCTGCGCAGCGACCGCGGCGATTTCTCGGACGTGGAGGTGGATGTTGCGCTTAGCTCACGACTTCTCAACAACCGTCTGCTTTTCAACGGCAACTTCGGCTATCGCGACAAATCGCTGAATACGAATCAGTTTATCGGCGACTTTGATATCGAGTACCTTCTCAACAAGCGCGGCTCCCTGCGACTGAAGGCCTATAATCGCTACAACGACCAGAACTATTATCTGCGCACGGCCCAGACTACGCAGGGGGTGGGCGTGATGATACGCAAAGACTTCGACAATATTTTCAGCTTCCTGCGCCGCAAGCCCAGGGCGCAGACGGAACCCGCAGAGACACCGGCTGACAGTGTGGCTGAACAAAGTCCAGAGAAACCATGAACATAATTGAAAGTATTTCTTCATTTCTGACCGATTACGTGCTTGTCGCGGTGCTTCTTGTGGCGACCTTGTATTTCACCATCCGTACCCGAGGCGTGCAGTTCCGGCTGATAGGAGATATGTTCCGGCTGCTGGTGGCCTCTGGAGCGAAAAGCATCGACGACCGGCATGGCGCCGGAGTGTCGGCCGTAACCGGTTTTCAGGCTTTCATGGTGAGTATAGCCAGCCGTGTCGGCACAGGCAATCTTGCGGGCGTGGCCACGGCGATAGCGCTCGGAGGCGCCGGTTCGATCTTCTGGATGTGGGTGATAGCCCTGTTCGGTGCTGCTTCGGCTTTCGTGGAATCTACGCTCGCACAGCTTTTCAAGGATCGCGATCCCGAGGCCGGAAAGGGTGGGGCAGCCTTCCGCGGTGGCCCCGCATATTATATCCTCAAAGGCACCGGCCACAAGCTTTGGGCGGGGACCTTCGCTGTGCTTATAACCGTAACCTTCGGACTGGCATTCAACTCCGTGCAAGCCAATACGATTGCCGATGCTTTCGCCGAGGCTTTCGATATTTCCCGTCTTGCCACCGGCGTGACGCTTATGGTGCTGACACTCCTGATCATCTGGGGCGGCATCCGCAGCATTGCCCGCTTCAGCCAGTGGGTGGTGCCCCTGATGGCCATAGCATATATCTTGCTGGCACTGTATGTGATATGCACTAATCTCGATCGGCTGCCATATGTGTTCGGCCTGATATTTGACGAGGCATTCGGAGCACGGCAGGCTCTGGGCGGAACACTGGGCATGGCGCTGGTCATGGGCACGAAGCGCGGCCTCTTCAGCAACGAAGCCGGCGAGGGCTCCACGCCGAATGTGGCCGCCACAGCTTCCGTGAGTCACCCCGTGAAGCAGGGGCTGATTCAGGCGCTGGGCGTGTTTACCGATACGCTGCTAATCTGCACGTGCACGGCGTTCATAATTCTGTGTTCGGGTGTCTATGGACCTGATGGCGTATCTTCCAACGGAATTGTACTCACGCAACAGGCTCTCGAACTGGAAACGGGCAGTCAGGGCCTGGGGGAGACTTTCGTGGGCGTGGCGATATTTTTCTTTGCCTTCACCAGCATAGTGGCCAATTACTATTACGGCGAGACAAATCTCCGTTTTCTGGCCGACAGACGCGACATTGTGGTGGGTTACCGCATTATCGTCGGTCTGATGGTTCTGGCCGGCTCGCTGTCATCGCTGACGGCTGTGTGGGGTTTCGCCGACATAACAATGGCGCTTATGACCTTGTGCAACGTAGCAGCGCTCTTCGTTCTCGGCAAGTGGGCGCTTGTGTGTCTGGAGGACTATAAGATTCAGCGCAAGCGCGGGCTCGACCCGGTGTTCTACGCAGGCACGATTCCCGAACTTGGCGATTCCATAAGCGCCTGGTCACATCCAGGCCGCCGATGAAGCATCCGAGGGCATGCGCCAGTCGCCGCGGGGCGAGAGGCACACACTGCCTACCTTGGGGCCGTCCGGCAGGCATGAGCGCTTGAACTGCTGGGCGAAGAAGCGGCGGAAAAACACGTGGATCCACTTTTCGATTGTAGCATCGTCGAATTCGCCGGCGAAGGCTTTCCGGGCGAGGTAGAGGATACGCTCGGGCGTGAAGCCATATCGCAGGGTGTAGTACAGGAAGAAGTCATGCAAGTCGTATGGACCAACCAGATCTTCCGTTTCCTGAGCGATGGTGCCTTCGGCCGTGGGGGGCAGCAGTTCAGGACTCACGGGTGTATCGATCACATCCAGAAGGGCCGCCCGGCATGCGGCATCAGCTGTAGTGTCTGCGAAATAGCGTGTGAGATGGCGCACCAGTGTTTTGGGAACACCTGCATTGACGGCATACATGGACATGTGGTCGCCGTTGTAGGTAGCCCAGCCTAAGGCGAGTTCCGATAGGTCGCCCGTTCCCAGCACCATCCCACCGAGGCGGTTTGCAAGGTCCATCAGAATCTGTGTGCGTTCGCGTGCCTGGGAGTTTTCGTAAGTGACATCGTGATTGTCCGGATCCTGGCCGATGTCGGAAAAATGGAGCTTCACGGCCGGGACGATGGATACTTCCCGTTGGCTTATACCGAGGGTTTTCATTAGCGTCACGGCATTGGAGTGCGTGCGGCCTGTGGTGCCGAATCCGGGCATTGTCACACCCGTGATGCCCTTGCGGTCGAGACCCATGGAGTCGAAGGTCCGGCATGCCACCAGCAGCGCGAGGGTAGAGTCGAGGCCTCCGGAAATGCCTATCACGAGGCTGCGGCAGTGTGTAGCGTCAAGACGCTTGGCCAGCCCTGCCACCTGAATGTTGATGATTTCCTCACAGCGTGCGGCCAGCAGCGAAGGGTCGCCGCCGGGCACGAACGGGCGTGGCGCAACCGCGCGCAGAAGTTCGTCAGGGTTTTCGGCCGGACGCGCAAGTGTCGGGCCCGGAACTCTTACGACAGTGAAAGCCGGCAGTTCGCTGCGGTGCGCGCAGTCGGCGAATGTGGCGATGTGCATGCGGTCGCGCCGCAGGGCCTCGATGTCCACATCGGCCAGCAGAAGCTGGGGCTCGCGGGTCCAGCGTGAGTTTTCGGCAAGCATGGTGCCGTTCTCGGCTATCATCAGCTTGGCGTCGAACACAAGGTCGGTGGAGCTCTCGCCGTATCCTGCCGAGGCGTAAGTGTAAGCGGCCAGACAGCGTGCGCTCTGCCCCGTGACGATGCTGCGGAGGTAGGCATGCTTGCCTATCAGGTCGTCACTTGCACTCAGGTTGGCTATTACTTCGGCTCCCGCCAGAGCGGCTGCTGTGGATGGTGGGGCCGGAGCCCAGAGGTCTTCGCAAATCTCAGCCCCTACGCGTACACCTGAGGGTGTGCGTATGAGCTGCGACACCGATACGGGCACGTTCCGGCCCTCGGGGGCATCCCAGAGGTCGACATTCAGTACGTCGGACGGCGCGGGCCCCCACCAGCGTTTCTCGTAAAACTCGTTGTAGTTCGGGATATAGGTCTTGGGAATTGCGGCGAGCGCACGTCCCCCGGCCAGGGCAATGGCGCAGTTGAGCAGTCCGCAGGGCGTCTCGACCGGAGCCCCGACCCATACGAGCAGGCCCGGATTGGCAGCCGTTGCCCCGGCAATGCGGGCGAGTGCTTCGGAAGATGCGTCCAGGAGTGTGCGCGAGTGGAATAGATCGGCGCAGGTGTATGCCGTGACACACATTTCGGGGAGCACAAGCATCTCGGCACCGGCGACGCCGGCACGTTCGATGAGACTGATGATCGAGGCCGCATTAGCCTTGGGATCGGCAACGGTGACGGCGGGAGCGCCGGTTGCCACGCGGAAAAAACCTTTGTTCATGATGCGCAAAGATACTAAAAATATCGGGAGCTCAAGGTATATTAAGGAAAATTCAGCAAACGACGCTGCCGGAGGGCTCAAAAATCCTTAAAGCGACCCTCGGGGAATAAAAAACATGGGAAAATATTTTGCGGGAGAAAAAAATCTTTCTAATTTTGCGATAATGTTTGGAGGCTCCGGTCTCCATGCCCCTTGAAATAATACCATCGGAAACGAAGCAAAACTCTAAAACACCAGACCACGGCTATCGTTTTTCTTCACGACATGACACATGTCGGGACCGAGGCATTCACCTCCGGCCCCGCTAAGGCATAAAACAACAAACCAATAATCATCAACATTCTTTAATCCAAAAGTTTCTCAACAAACAAAATTATGGAAGCTCAAAAGCCCAATGCCGCAGCTAAGCCTGCAGCAGCAAAGAAGAATGCCCCCGGTATCAAGAACGCCTCGTGGGTAATCGTAATCTGCGCAATCATCTGCGTATGCCTTTTCATTTTCTGGTTCGGTGCCGACATGCACCAGGATGAAGACGGTCATCCCATCAACATCTGGGGTACCATCTACAAGGGCGGCGTGATTGTGCCTGTCCTCCAGACGCTCTTCCTCACTGTAATCGTTCTGGCTGTAGAACGCGGCATCGCTCTCAGCTCCGCCAAGGGTAAAGGCAACATCACCGCTTTCGTTGCCGGCGTTAAGAAGTGCCTCGAAAAGAACGACATCGCCGGTGCTCGCGCACTCTGCGCAAAGCAGAAGGGTTCGGTTGCC
>CAZBNM010000027.1:0-24991 GCA_964493495.1 uncultured Bacteroides sp. | reverse complement strand
TTACATCTTCGGAAGTTTTCTCAACGCAAACACAAATACGGAGCGGAAAGGTGGAGGTAATCAAGACGACAGCGGAACTCCAATCTGAACCGTGAAGCCCGGCGCGGACGAGACGCAGAACGAAATCGCCCTCTCAGTGAGAAGGCGATGCAACAAATTGTCAGGGTCTTTGGGTTTCTGAACCCCTCCTGCAAAGGTATGATGAACGGTAAAAGTCCTTATGAAAGCGAGTGTTCGCCACTCCGAAGCGACAGTCCGAATACAACAAGCCCCCTCGGCGGTGTCCGAGAGGGCGTATGAGTTATTGAGGGTATTCTTTCAAAGGAGGAAGATTCATCTCTTTTCGCAATGCGTTTACTTTTTCGGGGTCTTCAATTTTCCAAAGAACCATCTCTTTAGTCGACGGATCTTTTCGGACTCTTTGAGTGCCATATCGTTGCGGTTTGCCGGCATACATTTGATGCCGATCATACATTTTCGCGTAGAGTTCTCGTGGAATATCATTCTCTTTCGCTGCTGATTCAAATAAAGAGATGTATTTCCCGATAATTTCCGGATTAGCGTGTTGTATTACATAGAATAACGCTTGGTTAGCAGTTCCAACTTTAGATTTTGGAATCCAGCCATATATGTCAAGCAGTTCTATGGTTTTGCTCAGATTTATACTATCGTTTCTTTTCATCTCTTGCCATAAACGTCCTAACTCTTCCTTATTTGTCGGATCAGATTTTGATAGCATTAACAAGTGGCCTCTTGGATTTTGGTCGGAATGATATATGTCGAGCAGAGTATTTCTAAGTGGAATATCGTAGTTTGTCATCTTAATGGCTAATCTTCTTTCGCTTTCATCCTGAAGTGCATCCCATTGTGGCATCAAGCGGCAATCCTCCAATAGTCCGGTTACTGAAATCCTTTCATCGAAAAACGTTGAATCTGCTTCAAGCGCATGCTCCACGAATTTTAGGGCAAGGGAATCATTATCGCATTGGGCGGCAGCAATCGCTGCATTCATAGCCGTCCCGGAGTTCATACCCCCGAAATCTGTCCCTGTGAAGCTCATGTACACTGACAGGGCCTCCGGATACTTGAACTCTGCGAGCAATGAATCAGCCCGCATAAAAGCGCGGTCTTGCGCAGATGTAGACAACGCCGTTGCTAATAATATCGACAGTAGAATATAGCTGAATACTTTCATGATAATATCTTTTCAGCAAAGATACGTATAACGCAAATAAAAACTCTCAACATTTGTTGAGAGCCCGAAGAAATATTCTATTGTCCGCCGTTTTTCCTTAATCGGCTTAGATGTGTAGGAGTGATATTAAGGAAAGATGCAATATCCTTGAGGGAGAAGATTGAGAAAATATCCTCGTGTTTCGCAACAAGTTCATCGTATCTTTCCTGGGCCGACTTTATGTGCAGGTCTATATATCTGTTGTACGTCGTATCGAACAGGGCCACGTTAGTCTCGGCAATTATTCTGAACAGTTCCGCATCTGATTCCATCTGCTCACCTATTTCCCGTGTGGACAGGCAGTAAATCTCACATGGCGTAACGACCACTATCGAAACTCGCGACTTTTTGCCATAGAGGGAAAACGGAAAATCAGCGACAAATTCTCCCGCAAACTCTAAGCCCACAACTCTCTCAGACCCATCCTCGGCATATACAACATACTTCAGGGAGCCCGACTTGATGTAGCCCATATATTTTCCCACAGTACCTCGTTCCACAAACAGATCGCCCTTGTCATAAGTGCGCAGACAACCCTTTTCGACACACAGATTGCGCCAGAATTTATAGTCGATATTCTCGTAATATGTATTGAAGTTAGAGTGTGTCATTGTGAAATACTACTGTTGTTTTACCCTTTTAAGGTGAATCATGAATTCAATTCTTCAAAATCCTATTCCGAATTGGCTCCTCATGAATCTCTCGATCTCCGCGAGAAATAGCTTGGAATATTTAGGCCTCGTGTCGTGCATTGTCTGCTCGAATTGTTCAAATGCATTATAACCGTTGATGTAGTTCTCATGATCTGTGGCGACGTAAAAACGTATGTCTATACGCGAGTAGACTTCCGACATCTTCAGTCCCGCATCCTCGAAAGCATCGGCTATATCATCTTTAGACGTGTCATCGTAAGTAAAGATATGGACAACCTTTTTCTTAGTCCCCAAGTTGTGGTTCCGCATTGTTTCCTCAAAGAAACGCTTGAAATAAACAAAATCCGAAGCCCCGAAGGAAAGACCGTAGAAGACTATTTGGTCTGCCTCAAAAAGATCTTCGTTCAGATCGTGCGACAGATACCCTTTCTGACGGTCCTTAAGAAAGAATTTATACTCTCGGCTCACCCCGCTGTTATCTCCTACACCAAGAATTATTTCATTGCCCGGACCGTAGGCATATCCGTGAATATGGACAACTTCTGGCTTCCATCGTGCAATGGAATCAAGCATTTCTCCCGTTTTCGTGTAGTTGAACGAATAGACTCTTTTGAAACTTCTGCTCTCGGCAATATGCTTTATTACCAGCGTAGGAATGCCGTCTTGCGGAACCTGCTTGTCCACGATATCCGATAGATATTTGATAAACGAACGTTTGATGTTCCCCAAAACATCTTTGTCATATTCCTGCACTGCTTTATCATTTGCAAACCTGATAGAGCCGGAGGACTTTGATAAGACATATCGCCGCATAAGATCTTCCAGATCGATCCACCTGATCCTTCCCAATGAATCCGTGTTGTTTCTGATGTGATTATAAAGGAAATTGTATAGATTGTCTTCACCGTATCGGAGCGGATCAAAATCCTTTATAGGCCAGTACTTGCTCTGCACAAAGTCTACATACTTTGTAGAAAGCCCTAAAGCAAGGTCGAAACCATTACCCAATATCAATACATTGTTTCTCGAAATAATATCTTTCCTCGCCATAGCTCAATATTTTAATCATTGTCAACTCCATATTTCACAATCCACCCGATGTATTTCTTATTTTTCCGGTTCTTCTTCATATGACTTGTTTCTGTAGTTGACGCGTGCTTTAAACATTTGCTCCTTGATACCTCCGGATTTTAGAAATTGTTCTTGTTGTTTCTCTAAAAGTCGGCCGAGCATAAAGGTCGTCTGATTGATTAGTGTAATCATGAGGTTACAAAATTCTTCAGCATTATATTTCTCAGCGTATTCCGTCGGCAGGGCATCAAAATCATCAGATTTTAGATATTGTCGTAGTTTCAGCGCTCGTGGAGAATTCTTAGCCCACTGAGCCAATAAGTTTTGACGAAGATAATCTTCGTAGTCGAGCAAAAGCTCTTCGAGTGAGGCCTTAGCAACGTTTGTTAGTTTGATCTCAGTCTCTTTAGATGTTGCAGAAGCTGCACTGCCTTCAGCTATATTTTGTTTGCCCGAGCGAGCAGCTTGCTCCATTTGGTCGCGTGTGCGGCTTTTGGCAGAGATAAAGCGTTTTACGAACATCTTCGTTAAGTCGTAGACAGCCTCTGCCATTTTGAAAACTCGCAACTTGCGATACCCTCCCGACTTCGGAAGGAATCCATTCATAACGCTCCTCCCTTCCTGTCGGTGCTGTCAGACCGGTCAGACATGTCCGACTCGTCTGAAGGCATGAATGCTCCCATAGGCTTCATGCCTCCGGCCCTCTCCAAGATTGCTTCCTTTATCTTGTCGATTTTATTTATGTGTTGCCCGGTATTCATATATGATTACCCGTAATTGGTGAAATATAAATGTTATTTTATGTCGTCCTTGTAATATTTTAAGATACCACAAAGTTACTAATCTTTTTCCACAATCTAAGAATCAACAAAAAGATAATAAGAAATATATATGCATAGAGTAGCTGCACCGGAAATATTATGTCGTAATTACTTTGAGTTGTATGGGTATTCGTGATATTTTCGTAACTTTGTATTTGTTTATATAGCTTTTCTAATCATAATTATGGGTATTTCATTTTACATCATCATGAGCTTATTGGCTGTCATTTCTGCTGTCAATTTAATATCTGCAAAGGCTCAATCAAAGTCAAAGATGCGGTCCTTTGGCATCTGGTTTAATAGCATAGCTTTCACTCTTATTGTTGTTGCTATCATTATTGCTCTCCTTATAAAATAAATTAAAGCTTTCTTAGATAAACAGATGGAGCATGACTCGAGTCATGCTCCATCTGTTTATTATGGTTTGAATGTCTTCAGGTCTTGTTCAGATCACACCGGAGTGCTTCTTGCTCTTACGGAAGTAGAGCTTGTGATCAAGATACTCCTGCGTGGCAATCAGTGTGGGCTTGGGAAGACGCTCGTAGTAGCGCGAAATCTCAATCTGCTCGCGGTTCTCGTTTACTTCTTCGAGATTGTCGTTAAGCGAGGAGAATTCCTGAAGCTTCTTGTCAAGTTCATCCTTCATCTCAGCGGCGATTTCATTCGCACGCTTTGCAATGATGCACACAGTTTCATAGACGTTGCCGGTGTCCTTCGAGAGCTCGATCATGTCACGCGTGACGGTGTTGAGCGGGGCGTTGGTTTTCTTGTAGTCAATCATCTTTTTCAGGAGTTGATTTATTTTGTTGTGTGTTTCGTTTCTTAAATTAATCGTGCACGTGTTTCTGTGCTATTTTGAATATGTTGTCCGCTTCGTGCTTGTGGGGCGAATCTGGATAATTGTTGGTGAAAGAGTAGTATTCGTCCAGAACTTCGCGGAAGCGATCGGCCTTGCGTTCGTCGATACTCATGTTCGCTTCCTGATACCTGGCCTTGAGAATCAGAAGCTCAAGATCTTCCTTGTATTTCGAATATGGGTAGTCCTTGATAGCGTTGCGCGCAACTATCACGCAGCTTTCGAAGTTATTGCCCATGTAGTTTCCCAGATTGTAATAGAGCTGCGCGTTCTGTAGCTGCTTCAGCGTCAGCTTGTCCTGAAGCTCGAAAATCGCGTTCTGTGCGATGCTCACCCTGTCGCTGCGGGGGAAATAGTCCAGAAAACCTTGTAGTTCCTCAATGGCCTTGATCGTGCCGCTCTGGTCCAGCTGTGCCTCCGGAGAATCCAGATAGTAGCCATAGCCCGTGTAGAAGCGTGCATCTTCCGCAAACTTGCCTTTCGGGTAGCGCTGGTAATAGGTCTTCAGATACGCCCCGGCCGTAAGGTAATCCTTGTTCTCGTAGTGGCTCATTCCCAGCAGAAAAAGGCTTTCTTCCGCCTTGTCCGAACCTTTGAACACCGTGATGCAGTCCTTCAGGATTGTGGCTGCCTGCACGTATCGCTTCTCCTCGTAAGCCCGCTTTGCGTAATCGAACTTATACTCAAAGTCATTGCTCTTCTGAGCGCGCTGATATTCACCGCACGAGCAGAGGACAACCGCCAGAAGTAATGTGAGTATGAGTTTTTGCATTGTAGCTTTCAGGAATAAATTTTACTGATACAAGCCAGGGGACTTGTCTTTCAAGATGCAAAGATAATATATTTTTCCCGGAATTGTATCAATAATCCCTCTTAAAAAGAAAGTTTAACAATTCCGTCCTCCGAGGTTCGGGAGTTTACATCACGTTCAGTACCTGCTCTTTGATCTGCTCCAGCTGGTCCTTCATCAACACTACGATTTTCTGCATTTCGGCGTGATTGCTCTTCGATCCGAGCGTGTTGATCTCTCTTCCCATTTCCTGGGCGATAAAGCCGAGCTTTTTCCCCTGACCCGGTTCCGGCGAATTCATGGTCTCAAGGATGTAGTTGAGGTGCTGAGTCAAACGCTGCTTCTCCTCGTTCACGTCCAGCTTCTCGATGTAGAAAATCATCTCCTGCTCCAGACGACCCTTATCCAGATCAGCCACAGGAATCTTGGAGATGTTCTCTTCAAGGCGCAGGCGTATCCTTTCGATGCGCTCTCCCTCGAATGGTCCAACCTTCACCAGCAGCTCGCCGATGGCCGATATGCGCTCGCGGAAGAACTTCTCGAGCTTCTCGCCCTCTGCGCGGCGGTGAGCCATCATCAGTCCCACGGCCCCGTGCAGCGCCGTGAAAAGGGCTTCCTTTTCGGGCTCGGTCGCTTCCTCCACTGTGCCGGTGTGGAGTACCTCGGGAAGACGGAGCAGCACGCTGTACCAGTCTTGGGGTTGCGGAAGCCCGAGCGAAACAGCCAGCTCCTCGATTTGCCTCTTGTATTCGGCCGCAACAGCCGTGTTGATGTGCGTAAGTGCCTCTGCGCCACCTATGGATTCAATGCTCACGTTCAGGTCAGCCTTGCCGCGCTGAAGCACGGATGCAACATAGGCGCGCATTTCAATTTCGTGGGATCGGAAAATGGATGGAATACGCACGCTTAGGTCCATCTGCTTGGAGTTCAGCGACTTTATTTCAACTGTGATTTTCTTTCCGGATAACTCAACCGTGTAGCGGCCAAAGCCGGTCATCGACATTAACATAGGTTTACAGGCGAGAAATTTGGTCTTCGCTCTGCAAAGTTACGAAAAAATGTGATACCCGAGCAGATATGTGTCTGGAAAATAATCAAAGTCCGAAGAATCGGGCAGCATTTTCGCTTGTGCGTTCCGCCACTTCTTCCGAGCTGATTCCAAGTGCACCTCCCACACATTCGGCTATGTAAGGTAGATAGGACGATTCATTCCTTCGCCCGCGTTTCGGCACAGGCGCAAGATAGGGCGAGTCAGTCTCTAACAGTATTTTATCTATACCGATTTCATGCAGTACATCGCGCAGCCCCGAGTTCTTGAATGTTACGATTCCGTTAATACCGAAATATGCTTCCGGCATAATCTCGCGGATTTGCCGTACATCCTCCACATTTCCGCCAAAACTGTGAAAAACAACCCTCGCATTCGGATGCTTCCGCAATACCTCCAAGGTCTGATCGAGTGCCTCACGGCAGTGGATTATGACCGGAAGGCCATTCTCTACAGCCATCGTGCACTGACGGTCAAACGCCTCCCGCTGAGCGTCCTCATGTTCCTTGCTCCAGTACAGGTCCATTCCTACTTCACCGACCGCAACATATTGTACCGTAGCATCTGAGAGCTCCCGGCTTATCTTATCGAGATCATCCTCCAGGCTTTCCGGTTTTACCTCGGTGGGGTGTAGCCCCATGGCCATCCGGATATTTTGGGGAAATTGCGCCGCAAGACATTTCATTGGCTCGATGGTCGAAAGATCCACGTTCGGGAAAATAAGCCGCTCAACGCCGGCCTCCATCGCACGACGCACGGCATCTGCCGGTCCCGCGAGGCCTTCGTTACTGAACGCGCTGTCGTATAGGTGTGTATGCGTATCAGTCAGCATGGCCTCAATGTGTTCGTTCTGCGCATTTGCGGGCCAGATCGATAAAGAAATCCCGCAGATTGCCGTCCATATTCACGCCCTTGATTGCCTCGCAGGCTTTGTTGCTGTACTCTCGCACAAGCGCATTGCAGCGTTGGTCTATATTCAGATTGCGATAAACGCGAACTATCTGGCGCACACGTTCCGCTGGCTCCAAGTCTTCCTGGAGGATTGCCTCGACTTCGCCATCGCTCTCTTGCAGGGCCGTTATCAGCAGCCAGGTCTTTTTGGCGTTTATTATGTCACCGCCGATTTCCTTTCCGAACTCAAGCGGGTCGCCGAACGTGTCGAGCCAGTCGTCCCGCAGCTGGAAAGCGAGGCCGAGATCCGTTCCGTATTCGTACATCGCTCTGCACGCATCTTCCTGTGCTCCGGCAAGCATTGCCCCCATTTTGCATGCACATCCAAGCAGCACCGAGGTCTTGAGCCGAATCATCTCGATATATTCCTCAACGGCCACATCGTCGCGCTCCTCAAAATCCATATCAAGCTGCTGGCCCTGATAGATTTCCATTGCCGTGGTGTTGAATAGTTTTAGGATGGCAGGCAGAAGGGCCTCGCGGCATTCGGCGATGTATTCCGTTGCAAGCGTGAGCATTGCATCCCCCGAAAGTATGGCGGCATTCTCGTTCCAGCGCTTATGGACTGTGGGCCGTCCGCGACGGATGTCCGCGCTGTCCATTACGTCATCGTGCAGGAGCGTAAAGTTGTGGAAAATCTCCAGTCCCAGCGCCTGGGGCAGGGCATCCGTGAGAGGCCTGTCGCCGGCAAATGCTGCAAAAGCCGAGAGCAGCAGTCGGGGACGGATGCGTTTGCCGCCGCTCTCGAGCGTGTAGGCTATTGGCGCGTAAAGACCCGGCGCCGTTGTGGGATATTTGATGCTGTCGAGTCCGTGGGCAATGAGTTCGCTGATGTGGTCCTGAAGGATTTCCATAATGCTCGTTTGTAAGTTTTGTGCAAAAATACGACCCTTTGCCCACATTTCCAAAATATTTATCTAACTTTGTATGTTCCTCTGAATTTGCATCGGTCAGAGCTGCGAAAATGAAATGAAAATCCTGAAGTTTTATCCCGGCTCGGTCAACGAGCGACACATCGAGGAAGCCATAGACGTGCTTCGCGAGGGTGGGGTGATAATTTACCCCACGGACACACTGTATGCATTGGGTTGCAATGCTCTTGATAACAAGGCTATCGTGAATCTATGCCGCATCAAAGGCATTAATCCCGAGAAAAATTTGCTTTCCATCGTTTGTGCCGATTTGTCGCAGGCTGCGGAGTATGCGCGAATCGATAATCGGGCTTTCCGCTATCTGCGTGAATATCTGCCGGGGCCTTTCACATTCATCCTCAATGCCTCCACCACACTTCCGAAAGTGTTCAAGGAGCGCAAAACCGTTGGGATCCGTATCCCCGACAATCCTGTTGCACGCGCCTTGGCCGAGGCTCTGGGCAATCCGGTTCTTTCTGCATCAGTAGAGGCGCCGGATGAGGATGAAATTATCAGCCCGGAATCCCTTGCTCTGATCTACAAGCACGAGGCAGATCTCTTGCTCGATGGCGGCGACGGACTTTCCGAGGGTTCCACAATTGTTGATCTGACCGATTCGTCTAATCCCGAAATTCTCCGTCAGGGGGTGGGGGACTTTCAGGAATAATTTTATGGATTTACGTGAAATTTCACCTGAAGCTTATTCCGCGCTTTTTGTGGCGCCTCTAAGCGCCTATACATCAGCCCCCTTCTGCGAGCTGAATGCTTCGAAAGTCAAACACGTCGCATATCTTGCGGCTTTTGAAGGCGAGGAAGTCTTAGCCGGAATTGTTTTGGGGCGAAGAGATGCGCATTCGCCTTATCGGTCGCCCTTTTCCGCTCCGTTCGGAGGCTTGGATGCGGCTCGGAAATTGCGTATCGAAGAGATTTGTGAAGTCTATAAACTTGTGAGCGAATATTGCGGCAATGCAGGTCCGGAGATCGCTTTGCCCCCCGTCTCGTATGCTCCCGCGTGGATTTCACAACAGGTCTATGCCTTGAATGCTCTTGGAGCTCGTCAGGAGCTTTGGCTCAATCATTTGTATGAGCTCCGCAACCCGCGCCCGTTCGAAGATCTTTTGAGCTACAAGATGCGTCAACACCTTCGTCGCGCCCGGCGAAGCGGCTTTGAGGCGGACTTCAGCCCGGCGCTTGAGGAAGCTTATGATGTGATCCGACGCAATAGAAGCGAGCGCGGCTATCCTCTTGCCATGAGTCTCGATGACTTGCGAGCGACTGCCGCGATTATTCCGCAGGAATATATTGTGCTCCGCCATGAAGGACAGCCCGTGGCTGCTGCTATAAGCTATCGTGTCGCTCCCGGGGTGCTTCAGCTGATTTACTGGGGCCATCTGTCCGCGTGTCGCGGAAAATACCCGATGGTAGCGCTCGCCGATGCGCTGTACAGCCACGCCGTTGACCAGGGTATCGAGCTGTTGGATCTCGGGCCGTCCACCTCCGTTTCCGCTCCCAATGATTCTCTGGCAGACTTCAAGGAATCGGTTGGAGCACGTCCGGCGTTGAAATTTCTGTTCAGGCTTTGAACTTAATAGTCC
The DNA here is from genome assembly GCA_964493495.1 of uncultured Bacteroides sp. GTDB lineage: Bacteria > Bacteroidota > Bacteroidia > Bacteroidales > Muribaculaceae > CAG-873. The sequence goes on along the minus strand of CAZBNM010000027.1, from coordinate 15,061 downwards.
ACTAATTTGTGTAATTGCCGGAGAAATATTAATTTTGTGCTGCCGCCCTGCGGCCGGTACAATACAAAGAAAATAAACATAACAACATAGATAAACACCCAATAGCAAACAAATGGATAAGCAGCTTTTAGACCAGGTGACGGCCAAGGCGCAGACCTGGCTTTATCCCGAATATGACGAGAAAACTCGTGCAGCAGTGAAGGCAATGCTGGATGCAGATGACAAAACCGACCTGGTGGAATCATTCTACAAGGACCTTGAGTTTGGCACAGGTGGCCTTCGAGGCATTATGGGCCCGGGCTCCAACCGCATGAATATTTATACAGTCGGTGCTGCAACGCAAGGACTTGCCAACTATCTGAAGGAAGCTTTCGCCGACCTGCCTGAAATAAGCGTTGTTGTGGGCCATGATGTCCGTAACAATTCCCGTCTCTTTGCAGAGACCGTAGCAAATATCTTCTCTGCTAACGGAATCAAGGTTTACCTTTTTGACGATTTCCGTCCCACGCCCGAGCTTTCGTTTGCAATCCGCAAGCTTGGTTGCCAGAGCGGTGTAAACATCACGGCATCGCACAATCCCAAGGAATACAACGGTTATAAGGCATACTGGAGCGACGGAGCACAGATCATTGCCCCTCACGACGTTAACATCATCGATCACGTAAACCGCATTAAGAACGTGAGCGAAATCAAATTCCAGGGCGACCCTTCGAAGATCGAGATCATCGGTGATGCAATGGACAAAGCTTTCCTGGCCGACATCAAGACACTTTCGCTTGATCCCGAGGTCATCAAGCGCCATGCCGATCTCAAAATCGTCTACACGCCTATCCACGGAACGGGTGTCAAGCTGGTTCCTGATAGCCTGCGCAACTACGGTTTCACAAACATTATCCATGTGCCGGAACAGGACGTTCCGAGCGGTGATTTCCCCACTGTGGACTCCCCCAATCCCGAAAATGCATCTGCTATGGCCATGGCCATCGAGAAGGCGAAAGAGGTCGGTGCCGATTTGGTTGTTGCCTCCGACCCCGATGCAGATCGCATCGGTTGCGTGATCCGCGATAACAATGGCGAGTATCATCTCATCAACGGCAATCAGATCGTGATGATTCTTCTGAACTACATCATGCTTCGCAACCGCGAACTTGGCTTGCTCAAGGGTAATGAATATGTGGTTAAGACCATCGTGACGACCGAGACCATCAAGGCTATCGCGAAGAATCAGAACGTCAAGATGTATGATTGCTACACGGGCTTCAAGTGGATCGCTGATGTAATTCGCAGCAATGAAGGCACAATGCGCTATCTCGGTGGTGGCGAAGAGAGCTATGGCTTCCTTGCCGAAGACTTCTGCCGCGATAAGGACTCCGTATCGGCTATTTCGCTGATGGCCGAGATATGTGCCTGGGCTAAGGATAAGGGCATGGACTTCAACGAGATGCTTCAGGATATCTACCTCCAGAACGGCTACAGCCACGAGGAAGGTATCTCTGTAGTTCGCACGGGTAAGTCCGGTGCCGAGGAAATACAGCAGATGATGAAGGATTTCCGCGCAAATCCGCCCAAGACTCTCGGCGGCAGCCCCGTGGTTCTCGTAAAGGATTATGCGGATCTTAACTGCAAGGATATGCGCACCGGTGATGTCTCGAAAATGGACTTCCCCGTGACAAGTAATGTGCTTCAGTTCTTTACCGAGGACAACTCGAAGGTGAGTGTACGTCCTTCGGGCACGGAACCCAAGATCAAGTTCTATATCGAGGTTCACGACACGATGACCTCCAAGGCCGATTATGACAACTGCAACCGTAAGGCCGCAGAAAAGATTGCCGCTATCAAAAAGGATCTTGGCATCTGATAACTGTTTTTGACTATACGCTCTCTCCGCAGCGTTCTGGGGCTATATTGCGTCGGAAGCTCGGAGAGAGTTTTTCGTAATTCTCTATCAGTATGGACATTCTCTACGAAGACAACCATATAATTATTGTCAATAAAGCTTCGGGCGAGATCGTACAGGGCGATAAGACCGGCGATGAACCTTTGGTGGAGACACTCAAAGCATACATCAAGGAGCGCGATGCCAAGCCCGGGAATGTGTTTATGGGTGTGGTTCACAGGCTCGATCGTCCCGTCTCCGGGATTGTGGTCTTCGCCAAGACATCAAAAGCACTTAGCCGACTTAACGAGATGTTCCGGAATGGTGACGTCCACAAGACTTATTGGGCCGTGACCGCAACCAGACCACCTAAGGAGGAAGACACTCTTACGAGTTATATCACTACTGTAGAGAAATCAAACAAGAGCTTCGTGCATTCCAAACCGAAAGCCGGAGCGAAGGAGGCGAAGCTAAGCTATCGTCTTATAGCTGCATCAGACAGATATAACCTGCTTGAAGTTAATCTCATGACAGGTAGGAAGCATCAGATTAGAGTGCAGCTGAGTTCCATTGGTTGTCCTGTGAAGGGTGATCTTAAATACGGGGCTAAAAGAAGCAATCCGGACGGTAGTATTTCACTTCACGCAAGAAGAGTAGTATTCGAACATCCCGTTAGCAAGAAGCTTATAGATGTCAAGGCGCCGGTACCCACGGGTGATTCGCTTTGGCGTTATCTCGAACAATCAGTTGAGGAGTCTGAAAATGAAGAAGCCTAAGATAGTTTTTTTCGGTACACCTGAATTTGCCGTTGCAAGTCTTGATCGCCTCGTTCGTGACGGTGCGGATATTGCTGCTGTTGTCACAATGCCTGACAAGCCGGCAGGCCGCGGCCATAAGATGATTCATTCGGCAGTAAAAACATATGCATTGGATCATGGCTTGCCTCTTTTGCAACCCGTGAAACTTAAGGATCCGGAATTCGTTGAAGCTTTGCGTGCTATAGGCGCGGATCTGTTCATTGTCATCGCTTTTCGTATGCTCCCGGAAGTTGTCTGGACCATGCCACCGCTGGGTACTTTCAATCTCCATGCTTCGCTTCTTCCAAGATATCGCGGTGCGGCTCCGATTAATCGGGCGGTTATGAACGGTGATAAGGAAACCGGTGTGACAACTTTCTTTCTAAAGCACGAAATCGATACGGGTGATATTATCCGACAGGAAAAAATCGAGATCGGTCCGGAAGAAAATGCCGGCAGTGTACATGATCGACTTATGGAGTTGGGTGCCGAGCTGACAGCTGACACTGTGGCACATATAACTGCCGGTGACCTGAAGCCAATGCCGCAGGAGCAGCTTGAAGGGCTTTACGAGCCATGTCCCGCACCAAAGATTTTTAAGGAAACTTGCCGGATGGAGTGGGGAGCTTCCGCGGACGAACTTCATAACTTTGTGCGTGGGCTTGCGCCTTATCCTGCAGCTTGGACAGAGCTCGTTGTGGAAGGGACGTCTCCTTCCTCTGATCCGTTTGCTGTTCTAAAAGTGATCAAGGCGCGGGTTGTCAAGGATTCGTCGGCTCTTTCGCCCGGACAGGTGGAGATTCTTGGCGGCTCGCGTATGTTTGTCGGTACAGGCTCGGACCATGAAGCGCTTGAGATTCTCGAACTTCAGCCCTCAGGCAAACGAGTAATGACAACAGAATCGTTTCTAAGAGGCTTCCGAGCACCGGATGGTCGCTTGTTCATGCGATAGCAATGAATGTGATGTTTTCTTCGGTTCGCGTATGTGAATTAATGAAATTTAGCACGACTGATTTTGTTTTTCAAGCATAATTCGCTAATTTAGCACCGTCGGACAGCCGTCCCCGCGAACAATAGTCGTGCAGGAATGTTTAAAATATAAAATAACATTTCAACCAACTTCAAAAATTCATCAAGCTATGGAAAGTTCAGAAAACAACAGACCCTCCAAGGGGATGAATCCTAATACGGTGATGCGCGTGGTGTTCGGCATTATTATGATTATCGTCTATGTCGGTATGGGCGTTCTGCTCCTGATCAATTATTTCAATTGGGGCGGCGACTGGGCATGGACCCGATACGTTGTGGGTGTAGCGCTTATCCTCTACGGTATCTATCGTGCATGGCGACAGTATAAAGGCGTTGACTCTCCCTATTAATCTCATTCTCCTCTCTCTCCAAATCCCTAAGCAATGAGCATTAAAAAATTAGTTCCTGTTTTAGCCGCAGCGGCCCTCTGCATGGGGGCCACTTCGTGCATGCGTTACGAGAAAAAGGAAAACACGGCCACAACCGGCACGGCCACTCTCGTTTGTGACAACTCCTTCCAGAACATTCTCTCGCAGGAAATAGATGTTTTCGAATATCAGTATCCCGATGCGCACATCCTGCCTGAGTATACTACACAGGCTGTGGCATTCGATTCACTGATGAGTCTTAAGACCAAGACTATTGTTGTGAGCCGTGATCTCACACCTGAAGAGCGCAGTTTCCTAAAAAACAAACGTCGTACGGCCCGTTCTTCTAAGATAGCTGTTGATGCTGTGGCATTCATCGTGAATAATGCCAATCCCGTGGAAATGCTTACGCTTGGCGAGCTCGCAGACATTGTGGGCGGACGGACCACGCAGTGGAATGATGTTCAGCCTAATGACCTGGGCGAGATTAGTGTAGTACTTGATCAGACCGGTTCGAGCCTCGCTACGTACATGCGTGATTCGCTTCTTAACGGTGCTCCTTTGGGTCCTAACGTATATTCTGCCGGTTCGGTTGCAGATGTATTTTCTACCGTTGAGAAGAACAAAAATGCTATCGGCGTGTTGGGGGTAAGTTGGATTACGTCCGATATGAGTTCTGCGGACATGGCGCGTGATTCACTTGCCGAGAGTGTGCTTTCGGATGATCCCGTGCAGGGTGCAACGCTCACCAACCGGGTCAAGGTCCTGAAGCTTCGTCGCAATGATGAGGTAACGGCTTACAAGCCTTATCAGCAGAACATCTTTGACGGCACCTATCCTCTCTTCCGTCAGATCTATATGATTACGACGGCCTCATCCTCCAGCCCTGCAGGCGGTTTCTACAGCTTCGTTACCGGTGACATAGGTCAGAAGATAATCATGAAGACCGGAATCCTTCCGGCCCGGATGCGTATTCAGGTTGTTCAGCTTGGCCCGGACGAATGATAGAAGGAATCACCACATAAATTGAATTCTCCTTCCACGGACAATAAACAGGCCGTGGAAGGCGTTTCATGTATTATAAACTTACCTTAAAGGAAATTAATAACCCATTCATAAAACGAATTGATGAAACTAAAATTATTCATGTCGATGCTCCTCGCGGGCTCGATTGTGGCCGGAGCTCAGAGCCAGGGCTATAAGGACGGTATCGAGTATTACAAGGCCGGACAGCACGAAAATGCACGTACGATTCTCGAACGTACCATCAACGATGCTTCCACGGACAAGGCGCTCGCAAATTACTATCTCGGTCAGAGCTATCTCGCTCAGGGAGATAAGGCAAAGGCCGTAACCTTCTTCAAGAAAGGTATCGAAATCAATCCCGAGCAGGCCTTCAATTATGTTGGTCTTGGTGCGGTTGACCTTCTCAATGGTGCTCTCACGCAGGCTGAGGAAAACTTCAAGACCGCACGTAAGTATGCCAAGAAGAATGCCGAGGTGTCAGTGAATATCGCCCGTGCATATTACAACGCCGATGCCGTCAAGTATGCCAAAGAGATCGAAAAGAATCTCGCCCAGGCTTCGAAGGATTCCAAGAATACCGAGCCGGCGATTTTCATTCTCAAGGGCGATATGGCCTATGACCAGAAGAACTACGGCGATGCTGCCATGGAATACGAACAGGCGATCAACGCTGCCGGCGATAACACTGAAGGTTTCGTGAAGTTCGCAAATTCGTACTTCTATGTAAATCCCCGTCTTGCCATCCAGCGCCTGGAGGAACTTCTTGCCCTCCAGCCCAATTCAGCTCTTGCGCAGCGCGAACTTGCAGAAAAATATTACGAAGGCAAATATTGGAAAAAGGCTGCCGAACAGTATGGCAAGTATATCCAGAATCCCAATCACTTCCCAGAGGACAAGGCCCGTTATTCGGTACTTCTCTACTGGGGCGAGGACTACGAGCCCTCTTTGAATGTCGCAAATGAGCTCCTGGCACAGGAACCCGGTAACTTCCTCATGCAACGTATGCGTTTCCTCAACGAAACGGCCCTCGGCCGCTATCAGGATGCTGTTCGTGATGCTCAGAGCTTCTTTGCCAACAATCCCAACGGTTATTTCACGACAAACGACTATGTGAAGTATGCCGAAGCTCTCACCGGTATTGGCGAGGACTCGCTCGCGGTTGTACAGTACGAACTCGCAGTCAAGAACGCACCTGAGAACGCTTCGCTGTTGAAGGATCTGAGTGATGTCTACACCAAGAACAAGCAGTTCCGCAAGGCTGCGGAGGCTTACGATGCGTACCTCCAGCTGCAGGAGAATCCTTCCGTTCAGGACCTATACGGTATTTCGGCCCGCTATCTGAACATTGCCGCAACCGCCACTGATGACGAAGAGCGCCAGATGGCAGGCAAGCGCGGACTTGAATACATCGATAAGGTTCTTGAACGCGCACAACCTAATCCCGCTATCTATCAGCGTAAGGCCCGTCTGTATGTGGCGAAGAATGGCAATCGTCCGGATGCCGATGCAATTGCCACTTACGACAAGATGCTCGAGCTTCTTGATGCCGATCCTGCCAATAAGCAGGCCGGAAGTTCCGCACTCAACAATTACAAGGAAGCCTACTCCTTCCAGATGGTTTACTACAGTGCAGTAGCTCCTGATAAGGACAAGCACGCCGAGGCAACTGCAAACCTTCAGGCAATCAACGATCTGCTTTCTGCCGGCCAGGCTGAATAATCTTGGTCCGAATTTATGCGGTCGGGCGGCTCCGAAATATCTCGGGCCGCCCGCATTTTTCACATTATAAACTTTTATCCGTTAAAAACTATGTCTCTCCAACCGCTTGCGGAACGTATGCGGCCGCATACACTCGACGACTACATCGGCCAGACACATCTTGTCGGCGAAGGCAATGTGCTTCGCAGAATGATAGATTCGGGACGAGTGGCTTCATTTATTCTTTGGGGGCCTCCCGGAGTAGGCAAGACTACACTGGCACGAATAATAGCAAATACGACAAATGCGCCGTTCTACACGCTTTCTGCGGTGACTTCCGGTGTAAAGGATGTACGCGATGTAATTGAGCAGTGCAAGCGTAGCTCCGGCGATATATTTAGAGCGGGTGCAAGGCCGATTCTGTTTATTGATGAAATACACCGGTTCAGCAAGTCGCAGCAGGACAGTCTGCTCGGCGCTGTTGAAAACGGTACGGTCACACTTATAGGCGCGACTACAGAGAATCCATCGTTCGAAATCATCCGTCCGCTTTTGTCGCGTGCTCAGGTCTATGTTCTAAAACCTCTTGAGGACGTTGAATTGCAAAGGCTTTTGGATCATGCCATCACCAATGATGAGATTCTCAAGACACGCAATGTGCGTGTGGAACAGACAGCTGCGCTATTCCGATATTCCGGCGGCGATGCGCGCAAACTCCTGAATATTCTTGACCTTCTGGAGCAATCCACGGGACATGGCGAAGATATCGTGGTCAATGACAAAATCATCACGGAACGTCTTCAGGAGAATCCACAAGCTTATGACAAGGGAGGAGAGATGCACTACGATATCATCTCTGCCTTCATCAAGAGTATAAGGGGAAGTGACCCTGATGCAGCGGTTTACTGGCTTGCACGGATGATAGCGGGCGGAGAAGATCCGGAGTTCATAGCCCGCAGGCTTGTGATACTCGCTTCGGAAGATATCGGTCTTGCTCAGCCTTATGCGATGATGGTCGCCAACAGTTGCTATGAAATAGTCCAGAAGATAGGGATGCCGGAGGGGAGGATACCGCTTTCGGAGTGTGCTATATATCTTGCAACATGCCCCAAGAGCAATTCTGCTTACCTCGCTATCGATGCAGCAATGGCGGAAGTACGAAATTCCGGAAATCTACCCGTTCCTCTGCATTTGCGTAATGCGCCGACTTCCCTGATGAAAAAGCTCGATTATGGGAAGGAGTACAAGTATGCCCATGATTTTCCGGGGCATTTCGTGCGGCAGCAATACCGGCCTGATGCGATTGCCGACAAGCGTTTCTGGAATCCTGCGCCTAATCCGGCTGAAGATACTATGCAGTCGCGCCAGAAGGAGCGCTGGGGCTAATCTTTTGAAATATAAAGAAGCCGCTCCCGGTATGGCCGGGAGCGGCTATCTAATATTCAGAATATTAATCTCAGAAGTTGTAGCCGACGGTGAGGTCTACGCTGTTGTCGTGCATCGAAGGATTGCCTTTATACATGTCGAGCATGCCGGCGGTTCCGGAAATCTCAAAGACCCAGCGGTCGTATGTGAAACCGGCACCGAACTGCCATCCAAGATCAACGCGGTTCAGGGGCAACTGAGCATCATACTTATACAGACTGGAGCTATGGCTTACCTTTCCAACCTTGGTATGATAGCGTCCGACAAGCGGAATGCTGAGGCGAGGACCGGTGAATATGGAAATGGATCCGAATTCGAAATTGAAGGAATAGCCGGCACGCATGGGAATACGGAAACCGAACCTACGTACGCTTTCCTTGCAGATCTCTATGCCGTTGAGTCCGGGGAGATAATCCAAATGGTAGGTGGTTTCGCCGTGCATGGTGGAATAGTAAAGAAGAAGACCAGGCTCGAAATAGAGGTTCTTCCACAGCGGGATGTTGTAGACGGCTCCTGCTTCAAAACCTGCGCCGGGCTTGAAAGAATCCATCTTAAAACCTCCGAAATTTACTTTCGTGGGGCAGTTGATGTCGAGGCCAAGTCGTACGCCCAAGTAGGGTGCGCGTTCGCCACTGTCAAAGATGTCCTGAGCAGAAGCAGCGGGCGCAATACAACCCAGCATGAGAACAAGAGGCAGAAATATGTGCTTCATAAGCTTTGTTATTAAGAATAATTTGTTTGTGCAAAAATACAAAAAATCTGTAATCAGGCCAACAAGTGGATGAAAAATCATGATGGAGATTTTTACTCACGGATTATAAACGACATATAATTTTTGGCTTGACATTTGCGTTGTATTTTTGTATCTTTGTATTTAGTTTATTTTTGATTGAGCAAGATGAAGCGAACGCTATTAATCATAATTTCATGCATCCTCTCGTATGTAAATGCCCGTGCAGCGCTTTCTTTCACGGGGTCGGTCGGGCCTGTCATTGAAGTTGCGCCGGAGGCTTCCACAGGACTTGATGCAATATATGTGCTTTCGGAAACTGCGGGGGTTCAAGTTTCGAGCACATATCCATCACCCTGGATGACCTTCGGGTCTTCCGGCGGAGCGTATGCCGAGGAGGTTGCGGCTGCGGGTTCGGTGCTTACTCTTGGTAAGGGGGATACGGGTATTCTGATGACTGATGCTTCCGGACGGCAGCATTGTTTCTGGATCGTGGACTATTCATCACACGAGCTTGAGCTCGAGGCTTTGTCCGCCGTTGCCGAGGAAGGGAATTGCGAGCGCACCTCCCTGATTCTTTCAGGCCATGCCGAAGCGATAGCATACTATACGATTACGGGGCGACGTGAAGTCCTTAGCCGCGAACTTGAGCTTGAATATGATACACAGGTTTTTGATGAGGGGTCATACGCGTATGTTCCCGGGAAGACCAAGCTGACGCTCGAAGGAGTGTCAAGTCGGTTTGGGGTGGCTTCCCCTCTCTGCGACACGCAGTTTACTCTCAGCGGCGATCGTTTTCTGCGCAAATGGGGTAGGGAGCTTAGTGTGACCTCTGAGATGTATGCAACACCTGCTGTAGCGGCAGAGACCCGGGCGGAACAAACGGAGCGCGAAAACGACAATGAGCAGAAGGATGACTCGGCCGGAGGTCTTGGCGGGTCAGCTCCATGCGAGATAACGTTTACAGCCGCCACCAGCGACGGTGTGATTTTCCGGGAGTGGCAGATATCGGCAAGTCCGGAGTTCGAGATTCTACAGAACTCGTTCAACGAGGATGAGTTCACATACACGTTCACGGAAAACGGAAGTTTCTATGTGAGATTTGTGGCTAATAATGCCGGAGGTACATGCGAACAGATCGGGACGGTGTATGAGATTTTTATCGGTGAGTCGAGGCTTGAAATCCCGAATGCCTTTTCTCCCGGGGCATCTCCGGGTGTAAACGATGAATGGAAGGTGAGCTATCGAAGTCTTGTGGATTTTGAATGTCATATCTTCAACCGCTGGGGCACAAAAATAATTTCATTCACGGATCCGTCGCAGGGTTGGGATGGAAAGTATCGAGGGAAACTTGTTCCGGCCGGGGTCTATTATTACGTGATCCGTGCGAAAGGAGCAGACGGGAAGGAGTACAAGCGCAGCGGCGATATCAATATCATCAATTTCAGAGATTCAACCGGCGGAACCTCTTCCGGCGGGGATGCAATCGAGAGCGAGCAATAAACATTCCTCGAGGGCAAATGTTATAAACGGAAAGACCGGCGCTATCAAGGCGTCGAAACTATGATTCGGGTAAACACACATGTTACAGTTACAGTTATGAAGAATGCTTTTTTTTCACGGCCGGTAATAATAGCTTTTTTGGGAACCTTACTTTATGCTTGCTTCCCGATGAGTGCGAATGGAGAGAGGAGTCAGGTATATGCATCCGTGCTCAGTCCGGAAATCCCTTCCAAGACCACCATATGCGGCCAGACAATCGATCTTGACCGGACAGAGTATTATGAGGCTTTCGATCGCGAGCTGACAAGCATCATATATAGTCACGGTTCGACAATGCTGGTTCTTAAGCGTGCGAACCGCTATTTTCCCGAGCTTGCTCCTTTGCTGAAGGCAAACGGTGTGCCGGAGGATTTTTTATATCTGGCGATAGTGGAGTCTACCCTCAATAACCGCGCGTATTCGCCGGCAAAGGCTGCGGGATTATGGCAGTTTATACCATCGACGGCAAAGCAGTACGGGCTGGAGGTTAATGATGACGTGGATGAGAGATATAATCTCGAGAAGGCGACCGCTGCCGCATGCCGCTACTTCAAGAGTTCATATGCCAAATTCGGAGACTGGCCTTCTGTGATGGCTGCATACAATGGAGGGCCGACACGAATTACTAATGAACTGTCCAAGCAGCAAGCAACGACGTCACTGGACCTATGGCTTACGGAGGAGACAACGCGGTATCCTTTCAGGGTTATGGCATACAAGGAGCTTATGAAGAATCCTGCGAAATACGGATACAAGCTTACAGACAAGCAATTATATCAACCGAGGAAATATAAGACCGTAAAGGTGTCTACGCCGATTGAAAATTGGTCGGAATGGGCATTAAAGCAAGGGATTACTTATTCGCAGCTTAGGGATGCAAATCCTTGGATCCGCTCGAATACCTTGCCAAACAAGACTGGTAAAACCTATACCGTAAAAATTCCTCTAAAGGAATCACTTTCGCGCAAGTCTGCAGGGGTGACCACATACGAAGAAAACTGGACCGTAGATTGACGGTCGTGAACTCGCGTTCCTGCATTAAGGCAGGACTATGGAGATTGGGTAATGGCAAATACGAAGAAGAAAGACACAGAAAGCAAGCAAGAAACAGCATCCGTTGCAGCTGATACCGATGGTCTGGGGAAGATTTCGGTGATCGGTGCGCGTGTGCATAATCTTAAGAATATAGATGTAGAGATACCGCATAATGCACTTACGGTTGTGACGGGTCTTAGTGGATCCGGAAAGTCATCCCTGGCATTTGATACGATTTTTGCGGAGGGGCAGAGACGCTATATAGAGACCTTTTCTGCTTACGCCCGTAATCTTATGGGCAGTATGGAGCGGCCGGATGTGGATAAGATAAGCGGGCTATGTCCGGTGATTGCAATTGAACAGAAGACTATAAACCGTAATCCCCGAAGCACTATAGGAACGACTACAGAGATATATGATTTTCTGCGTCTGCTATATGCGCGAGCCGGTCATGCCCGCAGCTATGTGACGGGAGAGGAGATGGTAAAGTATACACCGGAACGAATCGTCGGGTTGATCGGGGAGCGATTCGGTGGGCGAAGGATCTATATCCTGGCTCCGCTTGTAAAGAACCGCAAGGGTCACTACCGCAACCTATTCGAGCAGCTATCGAAGAAGGGATATCTCTATGTGCGTGTGGATGGCAGGATTTGCGAAATCAGTCCATCCATGAAGCTTGACCGATATAAGAATCACAGTATAGAGCTTGTCGTGGACCGTTTGAAAGTCAGCGATAAGGATTCGACTCGCCTGCTTAATTCTGTAGAGACAGCGCTCGAACAGGGAAACAAGGAGATGGGAGTGTATGACGTGGATGCTGATTCCGTGCACTTTTACAGCCAGGAACTTATGGATCCTGTAAGCGGTATTTCGTATCATGATCCGGCGCCACACAATTTCTCATTCAACTCTCCGCAGGGTGCATGTCCGCGGTGCAAGGGTTTGGGATATGTTGATATCGTTGATCGGGAGAAGCTGATTCCGGATCCATCCAAGAGTATTTATTCTGGAGGCATAGAGGCTATCGGAAAATATAAGGACAATCTGATTTTCCGACAGCTTCGCTCGATATGCGAGCGGTATGGCTCGACGCTTAAGACTCCTATACGCGACTTGCCGGAAGATGCTATTGACGAGATACTGCACGGCACGACTTCAAATCCGCTTGGCAGCTCCGGTGAGAGCATTTCGGGACTTGACTTTTTCTCTCAATTCGATGGGCTTGTGAAGTATATTGAGCTGCAGATGGATGATGAGGATGCAGGTTCCAATATGAAAAAATGGAACGGGAAGTTCTTTACACGTACGGTTTGTCCGGAGTGCGAGGGACAGCGCCTGAACCGGGAGGCTCTGCATTTTTTTGTGGATGGAAAAAACATTGCGGAACTTTGCAGGATGGATATCGGTGCTCTATATCAATGGAGTATCGGTGTGATTGACCGTCTTGATGAGCGCGACAAGGCAATTGCATCCGAGATAATCAAGGAAATCTGTTCCCGCCTTCATTTCCTGGTAGATGTTGGTCTTGATTATCTTCAGCTCGACCGTAATTCGGCTACTCTATCGGGCGGCGAGAGCCAGCGAATCCGTCTTGCCACACAGCTTGGTTCGGAACTTGTAAATGTTCTCTATATTCTCGATGAGCCATCGATTGGCCTCCATCAGAGGGACAACCATAGGTTGATTTCTTCTCTAAAGAGACTTCGCGATGCTTCGAACAGTATAATTGTAGTGGAGCATGATGAGGACATCATGCGTGAGGCAGATTATATCGTGGACATTGGTCCGGGCGCCGGACGAAAGGGAGGCCGGGTTGTATTTGAGGGGACGCCGGAGGAAATGTTGAAGTCGGATACGCTTACAGCACAGTTCCTTAATGGCAAGCGTGCTAAATTCAAGCCTTTAGAGCGAAGGAAAGGAAATGGCGGATATCTAATTCTAAAAGGTGCAAAGGGGCACAATCTCAAGAATGTGGATTTCCGTTTGCCGCTGGGAACATTGACGTGTGTGGCCGGTGTTTCGGGGAGCGGAAAGTCGTCGCTCGTGAACGGTACGCTTCAACCGATTCTGAGCAAACACTTCTATCGTTCGGAGGCCACGCCTCTTCCTTATGACTCAATTGAAGGTCTGGAGAATATTGACAAGGTCGTGACGGTGGATCAATCGCCTATCGGGCGTTTGCCACGATCGAATCCGGCTACTTATACAGGTGTTTTCACAGATATCCGTGCTTTGTTCGTGAGCCTTCCAGAAGCAAAGATCCGAGGCTATAAGCCGGGGCGTTTTTCTTTCAATGTCGCCGGTGGCAGATGCGAGGTTTGCAAGGGAAACGGCTACAAGACTATAGAGATGAATTTTCTGCCGGATATTCTCGTGCCATGCGAGGAGTGCGGCGGTAAGCGCTACAATCGCGAGACACTTGAAGTGCGCTATAAGGGGAAGAGTATTGCGGATGTGCTTGACATGACAATCAATCAGGCGGTTGATTTCTTTGACGGTGTCCCGCATATACTTAAGAAGATTAAAGTGCTTCAGGATATAGGTTTGGGATACATTAAGCTGGGTCAACCGTCCGTGACACTATCGGGGGGTGAAAACCAGCGCGTAAAATTGGCAACAGAACTTGCCAAGCGCGATACGGGCCGTACACTTTATATTCTTGATGAGCCTACAACAGGCCTTCATTTCGAGGATGTGAATACGCTTATGGGAATTCTCGATGAACTTGTGCGTCGAGGGAATACCGTGCTGGTTATCGAACACAATATTGATGTTCTGAAGGCTGCTGACTACATAATCGACATGGGCCCAACCGGAGGGGCCGGTGGAGGTTGTATTGTAGCTGAAGGAACGCCTGAAGAGATATCGGCCGGCACATCTCCTACCGCTCCATTCCTGCGGGATTGAATATCCATTGTGCGATTTGCCATCAGCTCTTCCCTCTCAGCTCTTTGATTGAGGATTATACTCCTCAATTCGCGAATATTGCCGGGCCATTGGTCTTCTCTCAAAGGTAGTATCTTGATGTCAAGACTCTCTCAGGAGATAGAACAGATTTGCGCGAAACTCCTTATCCGTTACCATCTGAAGAAGATGCGGGTCTGCGGTGCAGATAATCCTGACGTCAAGATGCTCGGTTTCATGAATGTGGAGCAATACCGATTGCTTGTCGAATGTCAGCAACTCCAGGTTCTTAAGGAATATAGTTCCTCCGTCGGCGTTAGCAATGTAGCCTTTCATACGATTGTATGTCGCACGTCTATCAGAAGACGGGTCGTGTTTGCCGATATGAGCAGCCTTCCAGCCTCAATTACGATGATCGGTTTCTGGGTTCAGGAGCTGTGTTCGTAGATTTCCCGTGCCACTTGCTCCCTTCCCATGTCGATTTCACTGAAGATGATAACGTTGGCGTTGGTCGCCCCAATCTTATCGATAGATTACTCGATACCTCGGAAGTCTGCGCTCTTTCGTGGGATATGTCTGTTGTCGAGGATAAACATGATGTTTTCCGATGATGCGTATCTGTCCACCATCT
>CAZBNM010000026.1:0-25339 GCA_964493495.1 uncultured Bacteroides sp. | reverse complement strand
GAGGCAGAACGTAGTTCACCGGTTCGCGTCCGGCATTTTCTTCGATGTTCACCACAGAGAGATCGAGCTGCCCCTGCGCCGGTGCATCGCCGCGCGAATTCAGGTTGAAGTCGTAGCTGCGCCACTCGCCGCGCACAAGCTCGAACGTGGCGAAACGCAGGTGCGTCGGCTTCTTGAAGCCCGTCATGAACATACGCACGAAACGTATGGTCGAGAAGTCGGAGATGCCGCCGACGATTTTCTCGAAATCCTCCAGGGGTATCTTGAACTGATACCATTCAACCTGAAGGTCGGGATTCTCGGGGTCGCGGGTCGAAACAAGCGAGGTCTGCTTATCGGTGATATAGTTTTTGCCTACCACGAGATCCTCGGGGCGGATGGAGATTCTGTACTGGAAGTAGCGCTCGTATTCGTTGAGCGTATTGTCCTGATTGATGTCCTCGACATCCGGAGTGGCGCGAGCGCTCTGATACAGCGGGTCCGGAGCATCCTCGGGCGAGAGTGAGTTCCCTTCCACACCATTGTAGCGCTTATAGCGTTCAAGCACTCCCAGACGCTGTTCGTCGTAGTCGTAGCCGCGATAGAAGTGATAGTTGTCGCCTGCAGGGTCGCGCAGAGGCGAGAACTCATCCTCCTCCATCCGAGCCAGAGTTTCTGGAGAAAGCCGGCGGCGCAACTCATCGAGATATTCCCTGTAGCTGGGGAAGGCGAATTCGTCCACATTGGGCAGCCCGTCGATGCCCACGTCCTGTGCGAGACGCGCGCCTGTGGCGTTGTCGAAGGAGTAGGTGAGGGAATTCTGCGACGATACGCGTCCCCACACCGTTTCCTTGAGATACTGGTCGTTGCCGTCGTACGGAATACCGTTCTCATAACTCTTAAGGCCGTCCTTGAGTATGTCTTCGGATATTTCGCCGAAGTTCAGATATAGGTCACCGCCTTCAAGATTGGGGTTCTCCGGGTCGAGGAAGGGATTCAGCATCCAGAACTGTACATATTCGATGTTGTTCTGCTCGAAGTTCGTATTGTCGAGCCTGCGCATGATACCGCCCCAACGTTTCTCCGGATTCAGCAGACGTCCGCTTTCATCAATGTTCGTGGCATCGAGATTGTAGGGTCCGCGCTCCTCCGGGTAGAAGGAGAGGTTGAGGGTCTGGATCGTGGAGGACTCGCCATAGCTGAGCTCGCGTCCGGGGAATATCTCACGGGACGTCACTTCGCGCACATATGGGTTCGAGAGCTGCTTGAGATCGCTTTTCAGATAGCCCGGGGCAAGCGAAGAATTGCGTTGGGTGAACAGACGGTCGATATAATACCAGTTGAGTAGCGCGCGGTTCTTGCCGTAAGCCACGTTATTGCTGAGCGATGCCTCGGGGAACAACGCGTCAGCCGACGGATCATAGGGCGTCGAGGCAAGGAACCAGGCGTAGGGCGAGCGGAGGTCTATGCCCGTCTGCGTGTTCTCAAAGTCATCTACATACGACGAGCCGCGGTTCGAGCCGCTTTTCTGCGAATGAGGAATAAGGCGTGCGTATTCCGCCGTAAGATTGAGGCTCGAAGGGGCCGTTGCATTGACCGTGGGGATCTTGTTCAGTAGATTGGTGAGCCACATGAACTGCCCGTTGTAGTTGAGGTTAAGGCCCGCCATCGTATTGTTGACTGTCTCGTCGCCGATACTGACTTTCTCCAGAAGCGCCTTCTCGGAGAAGTGGAGCAGAGTACCGCCGATATTCAGGTCCTTGTTCACCTGATATTGCAGGTCAAGACCTAAAAGTGTCTTGCGCTGCAGCGAGAACAGCGACTGGTTTTCGAGTGTAACGCTGATGTTCTGACCCGAGTCGATGATGCTTTGGTTCGTAATCGTGACGATACCCATCGCATAGTCTACCGTATAATCCGAATTCTCCGTGAGCTGCACACCTCCGGCAGTGACAATCACTGACCCGCGGGGCACATTCATCGCGTTGAGACGTATCTGCGAGCCCGAAGACGCCTGGTATTCGCCCGAGAGAATGAATTTGTTCTTATCCGCATACTGCCGTGCCACAACCAGCGTTGAGTCATAAAGCTCCTGATACACATACTGCTCCGCAAGAGCAGGATTGTCGATTTTTTTACGCAGGTGCGAGCCGAAGGGCTCTACAACAGGGAAAATCACCTTGCCCTGCTGCGCCAGTATGGTGTATCCCTCCACAAAGTCGAAGAACCCGTCAGGATTGCTCTCCTCGTTTGTGTCGATTCTGTCGAGGTTCATCACCTGCAGAAGCGACTGGTTGTTCAGTCCCGGCACGGGAAGGTAATTGATCTGTGTGCCCGTAGTGTCGGAGAGATATTTGATGTTGAGTTTGAACTTGGACTTCTGGATCTGATAGCCACCCAGCGAATAGACGTTTTTCATCATAAGCTTCCACATCGGGAGCCGCGGAGAAGTCGTTGTGCTCTTGAGCATCTTCAGGAAAAGGCTCTGATCGGTGCTTGTGATGTCGCCCGAGAATTCTCCCACCTGATATACCTGGCCGCGATACGTATATTCGAAAGCCACGGCGAGCACCTCGTCGGCATTGAGCGCGGACTTCACCGATATGTAACCCAATGTGGCGTTAAGCGTATATTCCGAACTGCTGAGCAGGCGTGCGCTTTCCACCTTTTCGTAGTCCTTGCCGCCGTCGATGCCGTAGGCCGACAACGGTGCCAGAGCCTGCGTGACGTCGTTGATGTTGCGGGCTCCGGGATATTGTGTCTTGATAGTCTCAAGCAGGTTGTTCGATGCATTTGCCGGATTGGCAAGTGCCGGATTTGTGCGCCAGTAATCGTTGGCAAGCACGGAGTTCTCGCCAAGGTCCTGGAATGCAACAAGATTGCGCGACTGTTCGTATTTGCCGGTCTTGTTAGTGACCCACACCTCGATGCGCGTGATGTTTACCCCTGAAGATATGTAGGGCAACTTCGAGGCGAACTCGTCATAATTGTCGCGGAAGAAATGAGCCAGAAAATAGTGCCGGTTCTGATCGTATTCATCGGCGTTGACGCTGAAGGGAGTGGTCTGTACGCCCCCTTTTGTATTCACCGTCTTCGATTCTGAATTCTGCTGCGAGATTAGTGCTGTGGCAGTGAGCTTGCCGAACTGAAGCTTCGTCTTGAAGCCGAACAGCGCTGTGGAACCGCGGATCAGCGACGATCCCGTGGTCAGCGACACATTGCCCGCCTCGATGCTCTTGACGATGTCATCTTCCTGACCTTCGTAGGCAAGCTTGATGTTTTTGGAATCGAAGTCGAAGGTGGCGTCCGTGTTGTAGGTCATGTTGAACTTCATGCGGTCGCCCACTGATGCATTGATCGTTGCCTGGATTTTCTGATCGAAATCGAAATAGGTTTTCCGGCGCGATGAGAGCGAGAGGGAAGGATTGTCCGTCTTGTTGCTCTTGATGCCCATCTGAACCTGCACGGAGCCCTGCGTGCGCAACTGCACGCCGCCGGGCCCGAAGATTTTCTCCAGAGGCCCCAGTGCGAAGTTCATGTCGAAGATGTTGAAGGGCTGCTTCTCGGCCGTGGTCAGGAACTCCTGGTTGCGCGTACGGTAGTAATTCTGCATCGAGCGGCGTATCTGCCAGTTGTTGTACTGGTCGGCCGTTAGCATGAACGGTGTCGCGATGTCAAAATTACCGACACGGGTACGCACGATATATCCGCCGCTTGCAGGGTCATATTCGGCTTCCGTCTTTATGTTCGAGGGAGCGGAAAGATCGTATGCAAGCTCGTTCTCCATCAGCTGCTCATAATTCTCCGGCACTGTCTGGAGCACGGGAAAAGGCATCATTATCGAATCCGCAGGAGGCGCCGGTGGATAGCCCCCGGGAGCGGGAGGAGGTAATTCGCTTTTATAATACTGGGCTGAAGCACCGGGAATCAGATATAGCAACAAAAGCAGCGCACACCACACGCCGGTGGCTCCGCAGTATTTGCGGAGGCAGCGGAGGATGTGCGAGCACTTGGAGCCGGAATGATTGGTTTTCTGATGCTTCATTGCAGTAGTGCAGCTTTTCCCGGAAGAAACACATCGGTCCTGATGCCGATGGGACGTGGTCTGTCAGAGCTTCGGCAATGCCTTCTTGATGGCCTCCTCGGCTTTAACCGCCGGACTATCGTTGAAGATGGCTACAAGCACCTTTTCCGATGTCTTGCGGTCGAAGCCCAGCATTACAAGTGCTGCATGAGCCTCCTCGAAAGCGGCAGGACGCGAAGCCTGTGTCTCCCCGGACTGCAATACTAACGTTGCTTCACTGGTTTTTATTTTATCGCGAAGGTCCACAATTATTCTTTCAGCCGTTTTTGTGCCTATGCCCTTTACACTCTTGAGTCTTTTGGAATCTCCGGTGGCTATCACCGTTTCCAGCAGACCGGACCCCAGGGAGGAAAGCATGATTAATGCGGTGGAGGCTCCCACACCGCTGACACCGATTAGCATCCGGAATAATTCGCGCTCTCGTTCTGTTGCGAAACCATACAGCTGATACGTATCCTCGCGTATCACCTCGTGGACAAGCAGGCGCGCTTCTTTCTTCCCTTCCAGGGCGCTGAAGGTCTGAAGGGATATGCTGAGCATATAGCCCACACCTCCTGAAGTCTCGACCACTGTGGCCGCCGGGTTGAGCGATGCCACGGCCCCGCGGATATATTCTATCATAGTTTGCCGGGTATGAACGGGGGACGCAGCCTCGGCCGCGTCCCCGCAGTTATTTGTCTTTTTGCTTGCTTTCCCTTCAGCAGTACTTGCCGAAAGCGGCGTTGCGCATATCGCCCGTTTCGTTGAAGGCGTTGTGGAATTCGAAGGCAGCCTTGAGCGTGCAGGGCGTCTGTCCGCCCTTGCCCAGTTTCAGATAGTCCCAGAGAAGCTCCTTGTAGAGGGGATGCGCGCAGTTCTCGATGATAAGTTTGGCGCGCTCCTCGGGGTCCTTGTGGCGCAGGTCGGCCACGCCCTGGTCCGTCACCAGAATGTCCACCGAATGTTCGCTGTGGTCGGGGTGCGCCACCATGGGCACGATGTTGGAGATCAAGCCGCCCTTGGATACCGACGGACAGCTGAAGATCGACAGGTATGCGTTGCGCGTGAAGTCGCCCGAGCCGCCTATGCCGTTCATCATCTTCGTGCCAAGAACGTGCGTCGAGTTCACCGAACCGAAGATGTCGGCTTCCAGAGCCGTGTTCATGGCAATGACACCTATGCGGCGGATCACCTCGGGATTGTTGGAGATTTCGGCCGGGCGCATCAGGATCTTGTCGTGGAAGAAGTCGATGTCGGCGAAGAGCTTGCGCTCCGTATCGTCCGAGAAGGTCATCGAGCATGTGGAGGCGAAGGTGCACTTGCCTTTCTTGAGAAGCTCCAGAACGGCATCCTGGATTACCTCGGTGTACATCATGAAGTTGGGAAGTTCCTTGCTCTCGCCCAGATCATAGAGCACGGCATTGGCCACATTGCCCACACCGCTCTGCAGAGGCAGGAATTCCTTGGGCAGACGGCCGGCCTTATACTCGCTCACGAGGAAACGGACTACATTCGAACCTATCTGCTGGCTCACCTCGTCGACAGCCGTGAAAGGCTTAACGCCATCGAGCATATTGTTGCGGACTATGCCCACGATCTTCGACGGGTCCACCTTGAGCACCGGCGAACCGATGCGGTCGTTGGCTGCATAGATAGGAATCTCGCGGCGGCGCGGAGGATCCTGAAGAAGCACCACATCGTGCATGCCCAGAAGGCTGGCGGGCAGAGCCTCGTTGAGCTCGATGAATATCTTGTCGGCCATCATGGCATAGGTAGGCACGTTGCCCACACCTGTGCCGAGGATTATTTCGCCGTTTGGCGTGATGTCGGCGGCTTCGATAATTGCGTAATCAAGCTTGCCGTAGAAGCCGTAGCGCATTTCCTGCGCCATTTCAGAGAGATGACGGTCGAAGTAATGAACGTCATGGCTGTTGATGCGTTTGCGGAGGTCGGGCACATTCTGGTAGGGTGCGCGCATGTTTATAGCGTTGGCGCGCGAGAGTGCTCCGTCCACGTGGTCGCTGGTCGAAGCGCCGGTGAAGAGATTCACCTTGAAAGGCCGTCCCGCCTCGTGTTCGCGGGTGGCTTTTTCGGCCAGTGCATCGGCTATTACTTTGGGTGTTCCGGGGGCTGTGAAGCCCGAAAGGCCGATGGAATCACCGTCCTTAATCATTTCAGCGGCTTCCTGAGCCGTCATATAGTTGAATGCCATAGCTATATATGATTGGTTATTTTTTCGATTGTTCTCTGTGGGGAATCACGCCGCCGGTGTCATTCCTTGAATTTCGGGCTTAGTATCTCTGCCCATATCACGCCCCGACGCAGGTCCTCCGGCTCTGAGCCGAGAAGATCGGCAGCCGCCGAGGGAGCATCGCTCATAGCGGCGAGCTGGGCATCCATGCCCGCATCGGCGTCGCTTGTCGCGCGGATCCCTTCCTCGCCGGAGATGAAAGGCGCCGGAGCCGTTTCCACAGCCAGTGGCCGTGGAGCCTCAGAGGGCGCGGTGGGCCAGGGGGTGAAGGTCGCAGCCTCCGAAATGTGTTCGGCAGCCACGGTCCGCGCTGCCAGGGGAGCCTGACGCGTGCGCATACGGAAGGCCGTCGGGCCGGGACGCTCTTGCGTGTGGCTATTCTCCGACTTGCCGGACTGCTTCTTGAGCATAGGACTGATCACATAGCTCCAGATGGCTGCACCACCGATGATGAGCCCGATTATAGTATCTGAAATGTCCGAGAAGTCCACTTTTTTTTGTATTTTTGCACAAAATTACTCATTCTTGTGCAAAGTCCCAAATTTTAATATAACGGACATGTCTGAAAATTCAAAAAAAATATATATAGAGACCTACGGCTGCCAGATGAACGTGGCTGATTCGGAGGTTGTTGCATCCATAGCCGGTATGGCCGGATATGAACTGGCCGATAAATTGGAGGATGCGGATACCATATTGCTCAATACCTGCTCCATCCGCGATAATGCCGAACAGAAGATTGTGCGCAGATTGCAGGCCCTCAACGCCTTGCGCCGGCGCAAGGACTCACCGCTGCGCTATATAGGCGTGATCGGTTGCATGGCCGAGCGTGTCAAGGACGAACTTACGCAGAAGCACGGCGTGGACATCGTGGCCGGGCCGGATTCGTATCTTGATCTCCCTGCTCTACTCGCGGCCGCCGAGAGCGGACACAAGGCCGTGAATGTGGAACTCAGCACGACGGAGACCTATCGCGATGTGGTGCCCGCCCGCATTCCGGGACAGAACGTCTCCGGTTGGATCAGTATAATGCGCGGTTGCAATAATTTCTGCTCTTACTGCATAGTGCCTTACACTCGCGGCCGGGAACGCTCGCGCCCTCTCAAGAGCATTCTGCGTGAGCTTGCCGACTTGCGTTCGCGTGGCTACCGCGAGGTGACGCTTCTTGGACAGAACGTCAACAGCTATTCTTACACCGATGAGGAAACTGGCAGCGTTGTTTCCTTCCCGCGCCTGCTCGAAGCCGTGGCGGAGGCCGCTCCGGATATGAGAGTGCGCTTCACCACATCGCATCCCAAGGATATGAGCGATGAGACACTCGATGTAATAGCCGCGCATCCCAACCTGTGCCGTTGGATTCATCTCCCCGTGCAGAGTGGCTCCAACCATGTGCTCGGTCTGATGAACCGCAAGTACACCCGCGAGTGGTATCTCGGCCGTATAGAGGCGATTCGTAGCCGCATACCCGATTGCGGCATTACGACCGATGTGTTTACCGGATTCCACGACGAAACTGAAGAGGATTTTCAGGAGACCCTCTCGCTTATGGAGGAAGTGGGATTCGACTCGGCTTTCATGTTCAAGTACTCCGAGCGCCCTGGCACGCTTGCCTCGCGCACTATGCCCGACAATATTCCGGAAGACGTCAAGATCGACCGTCTCAACCGTATGATCGCTCTCCAGAACAAGCTCTCGCATGAGTCCAACCGCCGCGATGTCGGCAAGGTTTTCGAAGTGCTGGTTGAGGGCGTGGCCAAGCGCAGCCGTGAGCAGATGGTTGGGCGTACCTCCCAGAACAAGACCGCTGTTTTCCCGCGTCGCGATGGCGTGCGGGTTGGCGATACGGTGCGGGTGCGGGTGCTCGATGCGTCCTCCGCGACCCTTCTCTGCGAATTAGTGGATGAATGAATCCAAAATGCCTTAAACAATACCTGAAAACTGAAACAAGATGGACCGTTCCCTTTCATTGACAAAAAATGAAGTTGCCGCATGGCTCGGGAAGAGCCCTGCTGACTTCACACGCGAGGATATCGTGCGTTTCATCTCCGAAAACCGGGTGGAGATGGTAAACTTTATGTATCCTGCCGCCGACGGGCGTCTGAAGACACTCAATTTCGTGATAAACTCACTCGAATATCTCGAGACTGTTCTTACGCTTGGCGAACGCGTGGACGGGTCTTCGCTTTTTCCGTTCATAAGTGCGGGTGCCTCGGACCTGTATGTCATCCCGCGCTATCGCACGGCATTTGTTGATCCCTTTGCCCCGGTGCCCACGCTCACCATGCTATGCTCCTTCTTCGATAAGGATGGCAAGCCATTGGCATCATCTCCCGAAGTTACTCTCGACAAAGCATGCAGGAAGTTCACGGAAGTCACAGGCCTCCAATTTCATGCGATGGGCGAGCTGGAGTTTTATGTTATCGCTCCTGATCCCGGTTCTTTTCCCGCTACGGACCAGAAGGGCTATCACGAAAGTGCGCCTTTTGCCAAATTCAATGATTTCCGAACCTTGGCCATGAGCTATATTGCCAAGACCGGAGGACAGATAAAGTACGGTCATTCCGAGGTCGGCAACTTTACTCTCGGTGGCCTCGTGTATGAGCAGAACGAAATAGAATTCCTACCTGTGGATGCCCGTCAGGCTGCAGACCAGCTTATGCTCGCAAAGTGGGTTATCCGCAACCTCGCTGCCAAGATGGGCCTGAACGTTACGTTTGCCCCGAAGATTACTGTCGGCAAAGCCGGTTCGGGACTACATGTTCACATGCGTCTGATGAATTCCGACGGAAGCACGGCGATGCTTACCTCTGACCGCCGCTTGTCGGATAGCGCGCTGCGTGGCATAGCCGGGATCATGGATCTTGCTCCGGCCCTGACGGCATTCGGCAATACTAACCCCACAAGCTATTTCCGCCTTGTGCCCCATCAGGAAGCCCCTACGAATGTATGCTGGGGCGATCGAAACAGATCTGTGCTCGTGCGTGTGCCCCTGGGTTGGACGTCAGGTGCTGATATGTGTGCTTCCGTCAATCCGGGAAACACTACGCCTGCAGAGGTTGACCCGACAGGGAAGCAGACTTTCGAAATTCGTTCTGCCGATGGCTCTGCCGATATATACCAGCTCCTTGCCGGTCTGGCCGTGGCTGTCAGGCATGGATTTGAGATGCCGGATGCACTTGAGCTCGCCGCAAGGACTTATGTTGAAGTAAATATCCATTCTTCCGAGAATGCCTCGCGGCTGGCCGCTCTCGATTCCTTGCCTGTATCATGTCATGATTCCGCAAAGTGTCTCGAGGATAAGGCCTCGGTGTTTATAGACAAAGATGTGTTTTCCCCCGAGATGATCGAAGGAGTGTGCAAGCGCCTGCGTGCACAGGACGACAAGAATGCACGCGCGGCTCTTGAAGATCCGGACAAGATGCTTGAGATGGTCAAACAACATTTTCATTGCGGATAGATATGCGAATCGTAAAATATTTGATATTCATGTGTGTTTTGCTTGTCGCCAAAATGGCCGACGGCAAGACACACAGCTTTAAAGTAGGCGATGGTGCGTTCTTGCTCGATGGAGAACCCTTCGTTTTCCGGGCTGCCGAGCTTCATTATCCCCGCATTCCCCGACCGTACTGGAGACAGCGAATTCAGATGTGTAAGGCGCTCGGCATGAATGCTGTATGTCTTTATACATTCTGGAATATGCATGAGCAGGAGCCCGATGTGTTCGATTTCGACGGTCAGAATGATATACGCTCGTTCGTAGAGATCTGTGAGGAAGAGGGGATGTACGTCATCTTGCGTCCGGGGCCTTATGTGTGTGCTGAATGGGAGATGGGCGGCCTTCCTTGGTGGCTTCTGAGGAAGGATGATATTAGACTTCGTGAGGATGATCCGTGGTTTCTTGAGCGTGTGGCGAAATTCGAAAACGCCCTTGCCGGCGAACTCCGCGACTTGACGGTCGAAAACGGTGGTCCTATCCTTATGGTTCAGGTAGAGAATGAATATGGCTCATATGGCAAGAATAAGGAATATGTCTCTGCTATACGAGACATAATCAGGGATTGTTATGGACCGGACATTGTGCTCTTTCAATGCGATTGGTCTTCTAATTTCATTGATAATGGTCTCGACGATTTGTTGTGGACGCTGAATTTTGGAACGGGCGCTGATATCGACGCCCAGTTCAGGCCATTGAAGAGCGTGCGTCCCGATTCGCCGCTTATGTGCTCGGAGTTCTGGAGCGGGTGGTTCGACAAGTGGGGAGCTTCGCATGAGACACGCCCTGTGGAAGATATGGCATCCGGCATAGCTGAAATGATGGAAAAGAACATTTCTTTCAGTTTATACATGACTCACGGGGGCACAAACTGGGGACATTGGGCAGGTGCAAATTCTCCTGGCTATGCTCCCGATGTGACTTCCTATGACTACGATGCTCCGATATCGGAATCGGGGCAACCAACGATTAAGTTTCATGCGCTACGCGATACTATTGCACGACGTTTGTCACCAGACAATACTTTGCCTCCTGTTCCTGAACTTATCGGGACGACCACAGTCTCACCTTTTGATTTCACAGAATTTGCGTCTTTGCATGATAATCTTCCGGCGTCTAAGAATAGCGCTTTTGTCCGGCCGATGGAATATTTCGGACAGGGCTTCGGTTCGGTTCTCTATCGTACCACGCTTCCGTGTGTGCTTGCGGGTGCGGTTTTGGCCGTTTCCGAGCCTCACGATTTCGCCCGCATATTTGTGGATGGTAGAGAGATTGGACGTCTGGACAGGCGCATTGGAGAGACATCCCTTGTGATCAAGGATTCGATTCCCTGCGGCGCAGTTCTTGATATTCTTGTCGAGGCAACCGGCCGCATCAATTTCGGCAGGGCTATAAAGGATTATAAGGGAATCACCGACAGGGTATACATTGCATCTGGCGATTCTGAACGAGAACTTGACAATTGGGAGATATATCTTTTCCCGGATGATCTGGATTTTTACAAATCATTTGATTTTAGAGACATCGCGGCGGCGGATCGCACGTCGGAAGGACGTCTTCCCGCTGGTGTATACAAGGGAGTTTTCAATGTAGAGCGTCCGGCGGATACGTTCCTGCGCTTCGACTCCTGGGGTAAAGGCCTTGTATATGTCAATGGATATCCTCTTGGCCGCTTCTGGGAAATAGGGCCCCAGCAAACCCTCTACACGCCCGGCTGCTGGCTGCACGAAGGAGAGAATGAAATTATTGTTTTCGATATTCTCGGGCCCAAATCGCCTGCTTCGGAAGGCTGCATGGAGCCTGTCCTGGACGGGCTTGTCTCATCTGTGAATACCCAGCCGGATCTCATGGACTTGTCCGAGTTCAGGGATGTTTTTTCAGGCTCGACTCAGATTGGTTCTTCATGGCAGACTATCCGATTCGGGGAGCTTAATGTGGCGAGATATGTCTGTATTGAAGGCATTGATGCACACGATGGAGGCAATGAAGCTTCAATTGCCGAACTATATTTGTTGGACGCTTCCGGAAATGACCTCTCGCGGGAGCAGTGGCGCGCTACGGCATCATCTTCGGATTTGGCTCGTAATCAAACACCCGACAAGGCTTTCGATTTGCAGGAATCAACATCCTGGACCACTGATGCTTCGGAGCATTTCCCTCATAGGTTGATAATTGACCTTGGGGCTGAGCAGGAGATTTCAGCGCTTAGATTGCTGCACCGGATGGAGCCCAATACTCCGGGTGCAATAAAAACATTCAAAATCAGTGTAAAATGATATCTGTTCTATTTCTTATTCTCGGCCTTGTGCTAATCCTTGTAGGCGCATCTAAGCTTACTGATGGTGCTTCGGATATAGCCCGTCGGTGGGGTGTTTCCGATCTTGTTGTCGGACTCACCGTCGTCGCATTCGGCACCTCGGCTCCTGAGTTTGTCATCAGTCTCTTTTCGGCTCTCGACGGACGCACTGAAATGGCTATAGGCAATGTTGTAGGTAGTAATATATTCAACGTCCTCGCAATTATAGGCTTCACAGCTCTCGTCAGGCCCATTAAGGTCGAGAAGAGTATCCTTACTTCCGATATTCCGCTTGTGCTGGTGTCTTCGTTGGCTTTGCTTGCAATGGGTAGTGGTCCGTGGCTCGGAGATCCCGCGCCTCGGGTGCTGACTCGTGCGGATGGGATTGTTCTGCTTCTGTTCTTTGCAATTTTCATGCGCTACACCTTTGCACGGGCAAAGTCGGCGGAGCTTCCCCCGGAGGGTTCTACTGTCGAGGCGCTTCCTCTATGGAAATCTATCCTTTGGGTTGTGCTTGGTCTCGCGGGCCTTATTATTGGAGGCAACCTTTTTGTGAATGGAGCTTCCGGAATAGCTAAGGCTTTAGGCGTTAGCGATGCAGTGATTGGGCTTACAATTGTGGCTGCCGGAACATCTTTGCCCGAACTTGCCACATCGGTCGTCTCTGCCGTCAAAGGGAAGCCCGGAATGGCTGTCGGCAATGTCATAGGAAGCAATATATTCAATATATTCCTGGTTCTCGGTGCATCTGCTACTATTCACCCCTTGTCTTTTGGAAATATAGGTATTGTGGATCTGCTGGTGCTTACGGGGGCAAGTATGCTTTTCTGGTTCACCGGAGCGGTGTACGGTCAGCGGACCTTCACGCGAATTGAAGGAGCCGTTTTAGTGTTGGCTTATATTTTTTACACAATTTATCTGCTCCGATGAGCATCGGAAGCCTTGGGTGCCTATGCATCCGTATGTAGAAACAGACAGGCATCACCATAGCTGAGGAAGCGGTAATTGTTTTCCAAGGCATGAGCGTAGACATCTTTCCAGCTTTCGCCTATAAATGCACTTACAAGGAGGAGTAAGGTGGACTGGGGCTGATGGAAATTTGTGATCATACCGGAAACAACTCTGTATGTGTAACCGGGGGCGATAATAATTCTGGTATAGGCGTTCAGTGTGTCCAGACCTTCCTTTTGAAGATACTGGCTGATTGCATCAAGCGCTTCGGTTGCAGGCATATCCGAGGGGTTGTCATATGCGACCCATTGAGGAAGTTCGCCACTCCATGATCCGGCGGCTATCGTCCTACCTATGTGATACAGGCTTTCGAGTGTGCGCACGCTTGTGGTGCCGACGGCAATGATTGGACGCCCGGCGGCGAGAAAGTCACGCAGTTCGTCTATCAGGCTCTTGCTGACAGTCACGAATTCGCTGTGCATATCGTGTTTGCCTATATGGTCTGCTTTGACAGGTCGGAAAGTACCTGCTCCGACATGTAGAGTCAGCTCGCGTCTTGGAATTCCTCTCATGTCGATTTCTTGCATTACCTCGTCAGTGAAATGTAGACCGGCGGTCGGCGCTGCAACAGAGCCCTCGATATGTGAGAAGATGGTTTGATAATCGGTATTGTCCGCGCTTTCGGATGAACGGTTGAGATAGGGTGGGATGGGAATCTCACCCGCAACTCCGATTATTTCGCTGAATGATACTTCTCCTGTCCACGTGAATTTGATTTCAGGAGACCCGTCATTACCGATAGCGCCTGTCCGCTCTGCACATAGTTTGCTCACACGCTTGTCCGGAAGGTTCACAATCATTTCAAGGGGGCCTTCTTTCCAGCGTTTGGAGTTTCCGACAAGGCAGCTCCACCGACATTCGCAGGTCGAGGCAAACGAGCGTTCGTAATCGGATGGAGAGGTCGGTTCGAGACAGAATATTTCGATTTTTGCTCCCGATTCCTTGCGAAAACGCAGACGCGCGTTTATGACCCGGGTATTGTTGTAGACCAGTACAGCGTTCTCCGGAAGAAGAGAGGGTAGGGATTTGAAGCTGACATCCTGTAATATACCGTCCGCTCTTCGAAACAATAGCTTGCACTCATCCCGTTTTTCCAATGGATGCATTGCGATTCGCTCTTGCGGAAGCGTATAGTTGTAGTCCTGGATTGCTATATTCCGGGGATCGGTTTTGGCAGAATTCTGGTACATGCTATCCTGATTAATTCGCCACCCTTGGCATCTCTCTCGTAGAGCTGGATGCCAAGGGTGGTAGTTCGAAATGAATGTCGACAATACACTTATGCGCTCTCGGAATCGATCCGAGGCTCGGGTACGTCCATCTGCTTATTTGTCTTTGCTACTGCTGTCCTTTCCCTTGCTCTTGGAAGTATAGCCGTAGCCGTAGGTGCGACCTTGAGCGCCGTATGTACGGTACTGACCGTAACGGCGATATAGATAAGAGCCGGAACCCATGTCCACACCGTTCAGGACAATGTAGACCTTGGTGAACTTATCCTGCTTGATGGCCTGATGAAGAACTCGCAGCCCACGGCGGGAGGAATAATTGGCGCGGGTAACGAAGATCTGCAGGTCGCTCTCGCGGAGGATAAGATACGTATCCGACACAATTCCGAGAGGTGCCGAGTCAATGATGATGTAATCATACTCTTCACGAAGCTTTTGCATCATCTCCTGCATCTTCGGACTCATAAGTAGCTCATTGGGGTTCGGCGCTACAGGGCCTGCCGTGAGGATATACAGGTTGGGACTGTCCTTCGACTGGATGATGAGCTTGTTGATATCAGTTTCCTGACCGGACAGATAGGTTGTGGCGCCGCGCTGGTTGCTCATGTGGAAACGGTGTGCAAGTGCGGGGCGACGGATATCAAGACCGATTACAAGAGTCTTCTTGCCTGTGAGAGCGTATGTCATTGCGAGATTGACAGCGATGAACGTCTTGCCTTCACCGGATACGGCAGATGTTACAAGTATTACCTTGTTTTCCGTCCCTCGGTTTGTAAAGCCAATGTTGTTTCGAAGCAGACGGAAGAGCTCGGCAATAGGAGTCGATACGTTTTCACCGATAACAATTTCGTCCTTGCTCTTTGATTCCGACTTGCTTATCTCGCCAAGAATGGGAACGGAGGTCAGTCGCTCAAGCTCTTCCTGATCTTTGAAGATCGGGAAGATAAGCCGGCGCAGAAGGATGATGGCTGCCGGAATCATTAGGCCGATAACGAGGCCGATAAGTAAAATCCGGTTTTTGTTAGGAGCCACAGGGCCAGACCCTAACGGATCATCGATCAGGCGAGCCGTATTCGTTGCCAGGGTTTTCTGAAGCGCGATTTCTTCGCGGCGCTGCAGAAGGAAGGTATAGATGTTGACCTTAACCTGCTGTTCGCGGAAGATCTCCTGGAGGCCCTTATCAATGGGGGGGAGGGATGAAAGCTGACCTTCGCTGCGGTTTTCAAGCGATGCGATAGTGCCTCGGCGGGTTGACATAACCTTGCGGGTCGAAGCAATGTTCGAGAGCAGGCGATACTTGTCGTGCGAAAGGTCCTCCTGCATTTTCGTTACCAGAGGATTATCCGGAGTCGAACTTTGAAGCATGCGGTTGAGCTGGAGCACCTTACGGTTATAAGCCTCGATCATCGAGCCGATCGTCTGATCAGAAACTGCCGAAGGTAAGGTCTCATAAATGTCCGCATTGGACACCATCCGTTCAATATCATCAAGCATGCGGAGGTCAGCATCAATTGTCGTTAGCTGTGTCTCATAGCCGCTCTTCTGGCTAAGGTTCATGCTTGCCTGTGAATTGAGGTCAATGATCTGATGCTTCTGACGATAATCCTGAAGGCGGTTCTCGACATCCTTCAGCTCACCGGAAATCATTACAAGACGGTCAAGAATGAACGCTTCAGTCTGAACGGCCGAACGATTCTTATCCTCGATAATCTGGCGGTTGTAGAAATCAATAAGTGCATTTACAACATCCTTGCCTTCTTCGATGACAGGTGTTTCAAAGCTGATATTGACAATGCTGGGCGAATTCTGATTGATGGACAGATAAAGATCGGATGAGATACGGCTTGCAACACTGCGACGGCTATTTACTTTTGCAATTAGTGTCCCTGACAATTTTCCTGCACCTGGTGTCTGCGAGATTACAAGTGTGCCCTGAGATAATTCTACATCGACCGGGAGTGTAGTTCCTTCTAAAACTTTCTCCTCTTTCTCTCCGTGGAATTTTGTGCTTATCTTGATGTTATACTTATCATCGCTTACTCGCTTGATCTCTGCCTTAATCGGCGATTTGAGATTGTAAAGCGATACGGAATCCATCTTGAGCTGTACGGGATTCGAGCCATAAATCGGAACGTTTCTAAACTTTCCTTTGTAGGCATAGCTGTAGGCTAAATTCAGCGAGTCAACAATGTTGATAACCGTATTGCGGCTCTTGAGTATCTCCAGCTCCGTTTCGTCAATGTAGTCTTTGTTATCCACAAGCTGACGATGAATCGTAATGGCGTTCGAAGTCTTGTTCTTGTCGTCACTAAGATATATTGACGCACTGACCCTATAGGTCGGGACAATCGTTGAGTAATAGTAATATGAGCAGCAGAGAGCGATTATTCCGCACACTGCAAACCATTTCCAATGTGCGAGGTAATCCAGAAGAAGGCCCATCGTGTCAAAGCCTTCATCATTGCTCACTTTATTGTTGTTAAGATTATCTACATTAAGTTCTGACATAATAGATAACAGTTTAGAGTCTTGTTAAAGTAATAATACTTAGAACTAATCCAATGATTGATGACAAGCCGCCAACGATAGTTAACACTGCGCTGACAGCCGGATTAAGAGTCCACGAACGATTCTTTAAAGACTTGTTGGGCTCAACATAGATAATGTCATTCTGTTGGAGATTATAATATGGAGAGAGGAGAAGATTCTTGTCTGTCAGGTCTATACGATGGATTTCGCGTGTCCCGTCAGCATTCAGACGATAGAGAAGTACATTATCGCGCTTAGCTTGAATATCAAGATCGCCCGCCAGGGCTATAGCTTCAAGAATATTCATGCGCTCGTTTTTTGATTGGATTTGACCATTTGCTTTTACTGCTCCAAGCATCGTCACTCGGAAATTCATCAGACGGACATCAACACTGGGCTTATCCTTAACAAAGCGTGGATAAACACCATTTGCAATTTCCTGAGCTAACTGATTCTTGGTCATTCCTGCAACATGGATCATTCCCAGCATGGGGAAGTCAATGTACCCTTCGGAGTTTACGAGGTAATACATTGTATTGCTTTCGGATGTGGAATTGCTGTTTGTGCTACGGTGCGTAGAAGCAGTAACTATTTTGCCATCGGCATCAACATACATTCCCATTCCCTTGTTGAAAGGGGCGAGCGCAGTAGGGTCACTTCCCTGAAGTTCGATGTTGAGAAGGTCTCCCGCCATCAAAGTCGGATCTGTTGGTGCCGGAATCTGTTGAAGAACTTCCACGGGAATGTCGTCAACTTTCTGAATGTACGCCACTTTCTTCGGTGCGGAACACGATGTGACACATAGTGTCCCGACTATGGCGATAAGAATTGCAAGCTTCTTCATTGCAGGAGTTTGTATGGTTGATTGATTTTTTTGTTGCAATATCGATCTGAAAGCGCTATTATTTAGCGCGGCAAAGATAGTAAAAATTCTTTATGTTTCCAAGAAAAGATGTCGGTAGAATTCGGCCTTTTTTTCAATCGACATTGGAAATGCCCGGCTTGTCGAAGGCATTCTCCATATCTCGAGTCCCTTTTCTGACCGGACACATTCTCCCATCCTGGGAATACGGGTATCCGTCAGAGTGGCAATTACTCCTGCGGCCTTCTCGCCCGTGGTGGCAATTGTATGGCAATCTGGAATCTTGGCTAATAGCCCGGTCAGGTCTACCGGCTCAATTATCTCCAGATACTTGTCTGAGGCATTTCCTTTCAGTCGCCTAATTCTATAACCGGTATCATTCAATGCGATATGGTGTGCCGTAAGGGTCGCTTTGATTTTTTCAAGGTCAAAATTCTTGCCGTCGGAAAGCATCAGTGCTGTCGGGGAGCCGTAGAATATAAGTCCACAGATTCGCCAGAAATCGTTACTTCGATTCGGGTAATAAAAGTTCATGCTCCACCTGTGTGGCCCTGGTGGAAATGTCCCCATTATCAGTACTTTCGCCCCTTCAGGCGTAAACGGAGGCCAGGGATGGGTTTCAATATCGCCGACACTATTTTCTAATATTTTGTCGCTCATTTCGTCTTTTTTTCAGTTTTAAGTGTTATAAAAGAAAATACTAATCCCTTCAAGCATCTTCAATTATGTCATACATCAACGACTGCCTTCTCAAAGTTAAGACCGCTGAAATGCCGGTGAACGGCTCGCTTCTTATCTCTCGTCCTTTCCTGGAGGATACCAACTTCTCGCGCAGTGTTGTTTTGATGGTGGACTGTGAGGAGCCGAACGGAGAGGCATTGGGTATAATTCTGAACCGTCCGCTCGACCTCGGAATAAATGATGCGCTTGGAGGCCTCGACCTTCCGGGAAATCCAAGGATGTATCTCGGAGGGCCGGTAGGGCAGGATCGTCTCGTTGTGATTCATCGACTTGGCCCTGAGATTATTCCCGACTGTATCGAGGTGGGAGATGGTCTGTATGTCGGTGGTGATTTCGATGCCGTGCAGGAGTATGTCCGAGCCGGTGGCGAAACTGAAGGTATGCTTAAACTCGTTATCGGATACTCCGGCTGGAGTCGCGGACAGCTTAGGCGCGAAATCAAGGAATCTACCTGGGCCATCGGCTCCCTGCCGGTGGAAGACATAATGTGTGCCGATAGCCACGACATGTGGAAAGCTGCAGTGTCGAGGCTTGATGACCGTTATGACTTCTGGAAGCGCCTCCCTTCCAAGCCCGGACTCAATTGAAAAACAGCCGTTGGAATACCAGTACATCCGAGTACGTTCTGCCAACCCTAAGCCATGAGCGAAGCCTTCCGCATGTCCTGAAACCCGTTTTTTCGAATAATTTCAGGGAAGCCTGGTTTTCAACCGATACTTCAGCAGCCAATTGGTGAAGTCCGAGTATATCGGCGCAGTACGTGCACAGGAGATGAAGGGCCCGGGTAGCGTATCCGCACTTGCGGAAGCGAGCTTCAACAAATACGGATAGATATGCTCTGCGATCTCTCGGATTGTAGTCATATATGTCAACAGACCCTATAGTTTCGCCGCTTGAAACAAGATCGATCATCATTCGAAGCGATCCATCGTTTGTGGGTTCAGCCGAATAATTCTCTACATACTTCTGTATCTGTAGTCTTGACACAGGAGCCATCGTAAGGGTCGATTCAGGCTGTTCCGGCGCATTTTCATGCCTGAATAATGTATCGATGTCCCGCGGCTCAACAGCCCGCAGATATATTGTTCCGTCGCTTATATTCATCAGTAAGATTCATCAAAAAGTGTTCGGTTCAGAAGCGAACGTCCAAGCGTCACTTCATCGGTATATTCCAGTTCATTGCCTACCGATACGCCACGTGCAAGCTGTGTGATCTTTAATCCTTCAGGCGCAACACCGGGCGCTGTCAGCCGGCGATAGATGTAATAGTTTGTCGTGTCACCTTCCATAGTGGCGCTAAGGGCAAGGATTACTTCGTCTACCGCCCCTGATGCGACACGTTGCACGAGTGATTCGATTTCAAGTAGATCGGGCCCGATACCATCGATTGGAGAAACAAGTCCTCCAAGTACGTGATATACACCGTCGTATTGTCCCGTCGCTTCGATACTCATCACATCGCGTACGTTTTCCACAACGCATACAGTATTGCGCTTTCTAACAGGTGATGAACATATCGGGCACACTGCATCCTCGCTGATATTATGACATACGCTGCAATATCGTATATTTTCACGCAAGTCTATCAATGCCTGGCCAATTTCCCTTGCTTCGTTCTCCGGGCGCCGAAGCACATGCAATGCAAGCCGGAGTGCTGTCTTACGTCCTACACCAGGCAGTCGCGATAAAGCACTTACGGCATTTTCAAGCAGACTCGATGAAAATTCATTTTCCATTCCGCAAAGTTACGCAATTTAGAAACGATATCCCAGATTCAGCTGAAAAGAGTTGCGCCTTTGGGTCATTTCGTTGTGTATCGATGTAAAATGACGGATTGGAGTCATGCCCACGCCAAAACTTACACCTAACACATAATGATCCTCCCATGCGAACTTCACACCGAAGCCCCATTGTGCGTCCACGTGCTTGAAACCATCCTTGAACAGATTGGATTCATAATATTTTTCATATGGCGATTCCGGAGCGGCAGACATCGTCTGACGGGCGGAAACATTCACGTTAAGCCACGGACCCGAGTAAACCTGCATGGTAAGATTTGAAAGAAGCGGTATGTTGTATCCTACACTGATAGGTATTCTGAAGCCCCAGTTGGATGACGACCCGCTGTAAAGTTTCAGAGCCTCCAGACGCGAGTTGTCCATGCTCCAGCCTGTGTAGTAGGCCAGTAGTCCGGGAGAGAAGTAGAAATTCCGGGGAAGACGGATTTCGGCAAATCCACCGACCGTGAAGCCTGCTCCCGTATCGTAGAACTGCCCGACGCCGGTATTGGACGTTACATCGAAAGCCAGACGGGCTTCATATCTTACTCGCGGACTCTCGTTTGGATCTTGTGCGGATGCAATTATGGTGCCAAGAAGCAATGTTATGGCGGCCAGGATAACCTTTCTTTTCATGACAAGCTGTTTTTTTAGGATGATTTTCTTATATAACAGCTCCTTGTCTCTCGGAGTTCATCGCTCAGACACGCCGATATTATACTTTTCGAAAATATCCTTTGCCCTGCGCACGAACTCATTTCTCCTGCCTCGCCATTCCGGCGGGATATCCGCATCATTACGGGCTCGGACAACCTTGAACCCTTCGCTTTTACACCCGCTTGGAGGTACCGTAAAAAGCAATTCATACTGTCCTGCGTCTACTCGCGCGATTCCGTCATCGCCACGATGCAGGAACACCCTGACCATCAGCCCACCGCGTGTATCTGTCGTTTTCATATTGGATATGAAGTTTCCGAGACTCCATACAAGCATTACTTTTTTGTGCGGATGGTATCGGTTTTCTCGAAATTCTATCGGTTGAATCACATGCGGATGCCCACCGATAATCATGTCCACACCCAGCTCCTCGAGCATCTTTGCATACTCTTTCTGCGTATTGTCAGGTGTAAGCCTGTATTCGTCGCCCCAATGCATGCACACGCATATCAGCTCCGCTCCTGCCGCCCTCGTTGCAGCTATATCCGCAGCTATCTGTCTGCGATCGATATAATCAACTTTTATATCCTTCCCGGGTTGGATTCCATTGGTTCCGTAAGTATAGTTCAGAAATCCGACCCGAATATTGTTTATAGTGTAGACTGCCGGTATAGCAGCTTTTCGGGCTGCTGCGTCTTTATACGTCCCTATGTGTCGTAAATGTCTGTTGTCGAGCGAATCGATTGTTGCGCACACCCCTCGGTCGCGCCTGTCCAGCGTATGATTGTTCGCTGTCAGGAATAGATCGAAGCCGGCCTCGGCCAATGCGTCCGCCCACGCAGCCGGTGCGTTGAAGCAAGGATAGCCCGTATGGGGTTTTTCACCAAGAGGAGTCTCCAGATTCACAACCGCGAAATCAGCCCCTTCGATAGTCGTTTTCAAAGCATCGAAACACTCGGAATAATTCGTGCTACCGTCCGCTTGTCTCGCGTTGTCTATCTGGGCTTGATGCTGCATGGCGTCTCCTACAAACAATAATTCCGCATCGTCGTAGCCCATCAGCAGTGAGAGCAGGTTCACGACGAGCGGAATTATTATTCCGGATAGTGCGGTCATCTTAGTCCTTCCCCTTGGCTGCCTGCAGGGTATTTTGCATAAGTGAGCAGATGGTCATTGGGCCGACTCCGCCCGGCACGGGTGTGATGAACGAGCATTTAGACGCTACATTCTCATAGTCTACGTCCCCCCTAAGGCGGAATCCGCTTTTGCGCGTTGCATCAGGCACGCGGGTCGTTCCGACATCAATTACCGTTGCCCCGTCTTTTACCATATCGGCAGTTATGAAACCCGGACGGCCCATTGCAGCCACCAGAATATCCGCCTCGCGGCAGATGTCTGCCAGATTCTCGGTCGCGCTGTGGCATACCGTCACGGTTGAATCGCCGGGATAGCCTTTCTGCATCAGCATCGCCGCAAGAGGCTTCCCCACGATATTGCTGCGGCCCACAATCACAACCTTCTTTCCTCGAGTTGGAATTTCATATCGTCTGAGCAACTCCACGATTCCCGCAGGTGTCGCTGAGTGGAAGCACGGTAGACCTATGCTTTGCTTGCCCACGTTCACCGGATGAAACCCGTCAACGTCCTTTTCCGGACGTACGGCCTCGATTACAGCCTGTTCGTCAATGTGCTTGGGCAGAGGAAGCTGCACGATGAATCCGTCCACGTCTTCATCATCGTTCAGTTTGGCAATAGTGTCCATGAGCTCTTTCGGATCCAGCGGAGCCTCGTCCGTACTCTCGAAACGTATCAGAGTACTTTTGAAACCACATTCCTCGCAGGCCTTAACCTTATTGGCCACATAAGTTTCGCTGCCTCCGTCGTGGCCCACAAGAATAGCCGCCAGATGCGGACGTCGCTTCCCCGCGGCCACGCGTGCTTCGACTTCCTTGGCTATTTCAGCCTTGATATCTGCAGCCGTCTGCTTACCGTCTATGATAGTCATTTTCTGCGTCCTTTCATTTGGCGCATCATGGCTGCCGGATTCTTCATCGTCGTAGCCATGTGCATCATTTTTCGGGTCTGGTCAAATTGTTTCAGCACACGGTTCACCTCCTGCACGGTCATCCCCGAGCCCTTGGCGATGCGTTGAACGCGCGTACCGCGGATTATCTCCGGATTCTCGCGCTCCTTGGGCGTCATCGAATTTATAATAGCTTCGATGCCTTTGAAAGCGTCATTGCTGATTTCAACATCTTTCAGCGCCTTGCCCATTCCGGGAATCATCGATGCCAGATCCTTCAGGTTGCCCATCTTTTTGATCTGTTGGATCTGCTTGTAGAAATCGTTAAAGGTAAACTGATTCTTGCGCAGCTTTCGGGCGAGGTCTTCTGCCTCCTTCTCATCGAACTGCTGTTGGGCCCTCTCCACAAGCGAAACGATGTCACCCATGCCCAGAATTCGGTCGGCCATACGGTTGGGATGGAAAACATCGATTCCATCCAGAGTTTCCCCCGTGCCTACGAATTTGATCGGTTTCTCAACAACCGAACGGATCGTGAGGGCCGCACCGCCGCGTGTGTCGCCGTCGAGCTTTGTCAGCACTACGCCGTCGAAATCAAGGCGGTCATTGAAGGTCTTAGCCGTATTTACAGCATCCTGACCGGTCATGGCGTCAACTACAAAAAGAATCTCCGTGGGCTTCACGGCATTCTTGATGGCCTCGATTTCATCCATCATCTGTTCGTCCACAGCCAGACGTCCTGCCGTATCCACAATCACCAGGTCATTGTGGTTGCGCTTTGCGTGTTCTATACCGCGGGTAGCGATTCCTACCGGGTCCTTCACGCCATCCTCCGTATATACATCCACGCCGATGCTTTCAGCCAGCACTTTCAGCTGATCGATTGCTGCCGGACGGTACACGTCGCCCGCAATAAGCAACGGGCGCATGCTCTTTTCGCTTTTTAATTTCTTGGCAAGCTTGCCTGTAAAGGTAGTTTTACCCGAGCCCTGCAGACCGCTCATTAGAATGACCGTTGGTTTCCCGTCCAGTCTCAGCGCCGAGGCCGTACCGCCCATAAGTGCCGTAAGTTCATCATGGACGATCTTGACCATCATCTCACCCGGCTTTACGGCCGTCAATACGTTCTGGCCCAGGGCTTTCTGCTTCACGGTATCTGTGAACGTCTTCGCCACCTTATAGTTGACGTCAGCATCTATAAGTGCGCGACGCACATCTTTCAGCGTTTCCGCAACATTTATCTCCGTGATGCGGCCTTCGCCTTTCAGCAGCTTGAAGCTGCGTTCGAGTCTTTCGCTTAGTTTTTCAAACATCCCTTAATCCTTTGTCTTGAGTGAATTGGTGGCTGTGTCGGGGAAAATCACAGCAGGGCGGAAGCCTTTGGCTTCCTCCGGCGTCATGAGTGCATACGCCATGATGATCACGATATCGCCCGGCTGTACCAGACGGGCGGCTGCCCCGTTGAGACATATCACACCCGAGCCCCGTTCCCCGGGAATCGTGTATGTGTCCAGGCGCGCGCCGTTGTTGTTGTTTACGATGAAGACGCGTTCGCCGGGCAGGATATTTGCTGCCTCAAGCAGGTCCTCGTCTATCGTGATGCTTCCTATATAATCCAGCCGTGCTTCCGTCACCGTCACACGGTGGATTTTGGATTTCATTATCTGAATCTGCATGATTGTTTTTCGGGCTTTAGTCGGACACTTGCTTAATAGCGGATATTGTCGATAAGGCGCACATCGCCGTCATAAACCGTCACGCAACCCACCGCACCGTTCGCTGCTTCATCCCAGCTCTGTATGGGCTGCATCGTCAGGGCGTCGACGATCTCGTAATACTCGGTGCGCAAGCCGGCTACGGAGTCGATCTTCTCTGTCACGCTTGCTTTCACTTCCGCAGGACTCATGCCCTTGGCTTTCTCAGCGAGGCTTTCCACAAGCACACGACGGATATTCGGTGCCACCTTGCGTCCCTCGGGTGTCAGACGAACGTTGCGCGAGCTCAATGCCAGGCCGTCCGCTTCGCGAACGATCGGACAATCCACGATTTCAAGGTCCTTGAAGCCTTCAAGTTCTGCCATCTTGCGGATAACGGCTATCTGCTGGAAATCCTTTTCGCCGAAGTAGGCACGTGTCGGACGTGTCATCGCAAAAAGCTTGCTCACAATCTGGGCTACTCCGTTGAAATGGCCCGGGCGCATGGCGCCCTCCATAACTTCCGCAACAGGCCCGAGATTGAACACGCGCGTATCCGGTTCCGGATACACTTCTTCTACCGTGGGCATGAAGGCATAGTCCACACCGCAGGCCTCCAGCATGGCTGCATCGGCTTCTTCTGTTCGCGGATAGGTGCGCAGGTCATCCGGATTGTTGAATTGTCACGTAATTCTCCATCAAAAGGACGTATGAAATGTGAGCTTCCGGTGCCTAT
>CAZBNM010000025.1:0-25557 GCA_964493495.1 uncultured Bacteroides sp. | reverse complement strand
GTCTATACATAAAGCACCCCAAAAGTTTTGTGTCTAACTTTTGGGGTGCACTTCATTCACCGGCGGGGGTTTTTATTAGACTAATTAGTCTTATTAGTCCAATTAGCCCAATTAGCCCGATTTTCTCTCACCACGGCTCCGAGCTGTCCCACATTTCGCGCTGGCTCGCGCTGCTGTGTAGCGAGCGTGTATCCTCCATCACCTGCAGGCCTATCGCCCTGGTCATCAGTATGTCGTCGTGGTAGCCGCGCTTCGCGCCGTACGCCCCGCTCGGCTTCCGTTCGTAGGTCGTCAGCTCGTCGGCCGCATGAGCATCCCTCTCAATATATGCCCCCTCGCGCACATACGCTATCAGCGTGTTCACTATCAGCGCCTTCGTCGCGCGGTTCGTGTGGAAGCCCACTCGCATCGTTTCCGTCCCCGAATCCGTGTCGTATGCCCGCCGGTGATACGTGTTTCTGTAGTCCCGCGCAATGCGGTTGAGTATGAAAAGGTTTCCGCTTTCCGCCT
Source organism: uncultured Bacteroides sp. (assembly GCA_964493495.1). Lineage (GTDB taxonomy): Bacteria > Bacteroidota > Bacteroidia > Bacteroidales > Muribaculaceae > CAG-873. Next base: position 25,047 of record CAZBNM010000025.1, on the reverse strand, counting down.
CCGATTCCAGCGTGTTGCTCTCCACCACTAAGAGAGCTTCACCATAATACCGTGCCATGCTCATCGCCGTGTCCGCAAGTATATCGTGGTCCGCATGCCCGCGCCATTGAGCCACTACTTCCGCAGGCCGGCCCCACGAAGGCCGCTTCAGCACCGCTATCACCGACCAGTCGGCCTTGTAGCTGCGCCCGCCCACGTCCACTGCCACGACATAGTGCTCCTCATCCTGAGGCTCCTCCCACATCTCCGCCGCCGTCACCGCATCGCTGTGGCCCCGAAGCGGCACGTGCCATGCTTTTCCCGGACGGCACCCGGCTCGCAGACGCTCCACCGCCTCTGTCTCGAAAACCCCCGCTCCCGTATTCACGAAAGCCTCGATGTCCGTGGTCGGAAACTCGGCCATCATCTGATGCGTCGACGGATACTCCTTGCGCTTGCACCTGTACCAGTATATCTGGTCAAGGCAGAGCCCCCGAGCCCAGAGGCCCTGTTCATAGCTGTCGAGGCTCCCCGCAAGCTCCTCGGGATTCGGCGGCTCCAGACGGTAGATCTCAATCTCATACCAGGGAACGAACACCGCCTGCTTATCGCCCTCGCCGTTGCGGCAGCGCACCCACTCGCTGTGAAAGTAGTTGCCCACGCCGTTGGCCGTCGATTCCATCACCACAAGCGAGTAGGGCTCCATCGGCACAGAACCCGCCACACCGCGGATGAAATCGGCCGGCGACCGCTTCTGTGTTTCCGGCCAGAAAGCCGTCTCCGAGAGGTGCGCCATCGCGTAGTCCGAGCCGCGGATAGCCTCCTGCTTCTCCGCCGAGCCTATCGTCACACGGCAGCCCCGCCCCGTCAGTATCCTCACGTTCAGTGCCCGCTCGTAAGGCTTGAACTCCGGCCGGTCTTCCCCTTCCCAAAGCGCCTCCGGATACTCCGCAAGAAGCTTCGTGTACATCCCGCGGATCACACTGGCCGTATCCTTCACGTGGGCGCATATCAGCGAATGCCAGTTGCGCCGATGACACGCCTGAATCCATGCCATGTAGAGCTGCACAAGCGTCGACCCGCCCCATTGCCGCGCCTTCAGAAGGATCATGCGGATGGGCCTGCCCGCAAGTCGGTCGCTCTCCAGCACCCCTGCCACTCGTCGCTGCGGGGCGTTGAGCCTCAGGCGTATGTCCTGCCCGCTGCGCTTGTCGCGGATTGTGGCGCAGCTCACGCACCAGTATTCGAAATCATGACGGCAACGAAGCTGCCTCCACGCCGCAAGCTTCATCCGCGCACCGCGGTATTCAGGATCCTCCGTCATCGTCACCGGCACAAGTGCCCGCCCTCCTCCCGGCAGGCACACCTCCTTGCGCTCGCCCAGGCATCCGCGGCCGCTTTCCGGATCGTAGTCCGTGGGTCTCGCCGCCATCCGACGGGCGTTCTCCTGAAGTATATCTTCAATGTTCATAGTCAAGTTCGATGCTTCTGATTACGAAATCCTGATTCACCGTGCCGCGCATACTCAGCTTGATGCGCCCTTGCGTCGCTCGCCGCGGATTCACACGCAGGCTTATCGGCCCTCGCACGTTGCCCGTGATGCTCCAGCTCCCCATCGGCGTCTCGCTCCCGTCGGAGCTCAGCTCGTGCATCTCCACCACTATCTCCGCAAACGAGCTGCTGATGTCCGCACGCAGTCGCCGCGGCCGCTGCATACCACCGGGATGCTCCCGGACTGCTTCCCACTCGATCTCCACAAGGTCCTGTTGCGTGTCCGCTCCCGCCACCAAGAGCTTCTGCGCGCTTCCGCTCACTATCAGCGCCTCCCCGTCCGTGCTGTAGCATCCCGTGCTCCCCGCCAGTGCCGGATTGGAATAAAAGAAGTCGCGTTCCATGTCGTAGATCCAGCTCCCCGCTATCAGCTGCCGCCTTGATCCCGCATGGCAGAGATAGAGCCCCTCGGCTGGAGTTTCCATAGTGCTCACCGTTCCGCTCGCTCCCACTCGCAGAAGACGCTTCCCGCAGAGGCTGTATGTGCCCTCTGAGCCTGCCCCCGCGAGATGCTCGGCGCTCCCGGCCCATATCTGGCGTATCGATAGCGACTTCTCGCCGGCCGTGATGGCAAACAGGCCTTCCTCCGTCAGGGCCGTGAATCTGTGGCGCCCGAACTCCCACGCCTGATGGCCGTTCATCCCCGCGGCTATTTCCTTCACCGCTGCGCTCCCGCAGGTCCCGCTGCACATCACCGTCCGCGCATCCTCGCCCTCTGCCACCGCCACGCCCCCGGGGAAGGCTCTGCCCGGATTGTATTCCGTCTCCACTTCGAAAAGCCCCGCCTGCGTGGCCGTGCAGTCTATCGCCGCAAGATTCTCATCCATGTAGCAGGCGGTCAGACTCTTTGGGTCGGCTTTCAGTGCGAAACGCCGGTCGAAAATCTTTATTCCGCAGAGAATCTGTACGCGCATCTCCGTGGCTTCCGGATCCCCGAACGAGAGAAAAGGCGAGAGTTTCGTAGGGTAGGGCCCCGTACCGCTGTATTCCGTCACAACCCGCTCCGAGCCCCCTCGGAACTTCACTGTCACGTTCGCTCGCCAGTGTTTCGTACTTTCCGTCGACCACTCCACCGCCAGGCTTCCCGGCGTCGGCGCCTCAGCCCGCAGCTTCCGGAGATTGCCCCAGAGGATTCGCCCCGCGTCGTGGGCCGAGGTCCGCGCCCATAGCCGTCCGCAGCCCGGGAAATCCATCTTTCTGCTCCCCCCTGCCTCCCTGATGGCCTTCTCCAGGCGTCGCACGCTCCCCGCTGCAGTATGATCTGCCGGTGCAGCCATTCCTCGCAGCTCGGCGCTTCCCGTCAGGCCCTCGGTGCTCATCCCTCCCGCGCAGTGAGCCATCTGCCCGAAAGCCCCGCTCGCCCCCTCTAAAAGATGTCGTGTGAGAGACGCCCTGTCCTTCGAAAGCCCCCGGTAGTGCCCCGGCAGCGCCACCGCCACCCCGCGGAAACTGCCGTGCGACGCCCGCCGCGCTGCCCAAGCCCCGTCCGGATGATAGGGATGGAATTGCTCCCCAAGCCGTATCTCCACTCTCGCCACATCAGGCGCTGCCTCAGTGAATCCTTCCGGCACTGTCAGCATCGGACGCCAGGCCTCCAGTTCGACGCTGTATGATTGCAGCTTCCCGTCCGTGTCCACGCTCACCTCCCGGTAGCCGCCGCCCTTCGACTCGAAATCCATATCCCGCGCCAGAAGCACCGGTCGGCTTTCGTAAAGCACCCTCCCTTTGCTGTCCAGAAGGCGGTAGGCCGCAAGCGCAGGCTGCAGATACGCTCCCGAGGCAAGTGCCGCCTCCACGCAGTCCTGATAAGCTGCCAAGAGATCTCCGCTCAGCTGCGCCGCCTTGTCGCGCGTCAGCTGCGTCTGGTTCAGCGAATCATAGTCGAGCGTTCGCGCTCCCACCGTCGCCGTCACCGTGCCTGCGGCTGCCGCTGTCAGCTGCAGCGCCGGATAGTCGCACCCTCGCGGCAGCATCTGCGGCATATTCCCGTTCAGCTTTAGCCTCACAGCTTCCCGGTGGCCCGTTTCGGAGTTCTCGCACATCACCGTCGCCTCATCGCCCTGCGCCTCGGTGCAGACTGGTGTCGAGGCAAACGTCACTCCAATCGCCTTCAGAGGCAGCATATCCGTTCTGGGCCTCCCGCTGCAGCAGTAGAGCTGACTCCCGTGTCGCAGCAGAGTGTAGCTCCCGCCCTCGCCCCGCAGAACGCATAGAGGCACCATCCCTCCCGACGCCATCATGCTGCCCAGTCCGCGGCAGGCCTCAAGGCCCTCGCCCTCCTCGCAGGGTCGCAGACCGCTGCACTTCACCATCCGCAGCTCCCCGCCCTTCACCAAATCGAATGTTTTTCGCATATCAGAAAAATTTAGACCGTTCGTAATTCTCCCGCAAAATTACGCACAGCCTCCCCCGCCACGTCCGAAAACCGGCGACCCCTCACCAATTAACAATTGGAGATCGGCGAATGGGCGGAGTGTAAGTGCCTGCCACACAGCCGCCTGTAGGGACATGCCTCCGGCATGTCTACAATGGTTGCTTTAGTCCCTGGGCGCCGACCCCATAATTGGCCCTTCCCCCGGAAATCATTCCCCTCTCTTCCTCTTCCAGCGGTTATGGCTCCAGAGCCATGCCCACGGCGTCCGCCGGATACTTCCCTCAAGCTCACGCAGATAGGCCCGCGTGTAGGGATTCTCCTCTCCGTCCTCTATCGGTTCCAAAGGCTTGATGTTCAGATTGTAATATCCCCTCTTCACCGGCTCCGGCTCCACATACAGAAACCGCGCCCCGATCTTGCTCCCGATTACCTCCCCGCCGTTCACATACGCCGTGTCAAGCCCCAGAAAGTCGGTCCAGTGCTTGAGCTCGCGGCTGAACGGCCGCTGATCCGAAATAAACCCGCACACAAACGGCTGCCCCCCGCGATGCAGCTCCAAAAGCCGCCTCACGGCATTCTTCATCGGGATATTTTCCGTCCCGAACCGTGTCCGCAAGTCAAGCATCAGCCGGTCGAAAGCCTTGTCCCGCAGCGGATGATAGATTTCCGACGACACCGCCGCGCGGGATATTTGCGGCGCCATTGCCGTCACCCATTCCCAGTTACCGAAATGACCAAGCAGAAGCACCACCGACTGCCCCGCTGCCACGGCCTCGTTGATATGCTCCATCCCCTTCACCCGCACCCGCCGCGCAGCCTCCTTGTCGCTGATATGCGCTAATTTAGCCGTCTCGATGAAAATATCGCACAGATGCCGGTAGAAACGCTTCTCGATTGCCCGCCGCTCCTTTTCCGTCTTCTCCGGAAAGGCCATCGCAAGATTCTTGCGCACAACATCCACGCGGTAGCCCGCCACGCGGTGAAGCACCACCGCCGCAATATCGCTCAGCACATACATCGCCCCAAGCGGAAGCCGCGCTACCGTTTTCACCAGACTGCTGTAGATGCGGTATTTCATTTGTGTTTCAGTGTTTTATAAAGCTTGTCGATGATTTCAGCGTCAACCGTCTCGTCGAATTTCCGCGCCCACAGATGCTCCACCCCCTGCAGAAGCTCAAAGTCATCTGCCCGGAAAACCCACGGATGCCGGATGCTTTCACCTCGGGTCCAGTCGATAAACCGCATATTCGCCCGGTTCACCTCCTTCTGGTTCTTCACCGGCTCCCGCACGAAAAGCTTGTCCCGGAAAGGCGAATTACACACCAGCGTCGGGAGGAATATTTCGTCGCAGGTACTCGTCCGGCGGAAAACCTTCTCCAGCCAGTCTCGTTTTTCCAGAACATATCGCGCCAACTCGTCCGTGATGCTGAACCACTGCGACCCGAAATGAAACTCCACATCACGGTTAATCCTGTAGCCCACAGCCATCTGCAGACCCTTGAAAATATGGTTCACGATTCGCGTCCGGAAGCGCCCCTCGCCCTCGGGAAAGACGGTGTAGTATCTGAAACGCGATAGTGTCGACTTCTTGAACTCCCACAGGTTCAGGAACTCTCGGCCCTGATGGGCATCAAAAAACGCATGAATCTCATCTTGCGTCTTTATCGGCATATCCATCCCCGAAAGCAGATGGTAGTAGTCATATTGTCCCGACCACGCAGCCGCTTCCAATAGCGCAAGCTCGCTGCGCATGATGCTCACTCCACCCCAGTTCACATTGATTCGGTCAGGCAGAATCACCAGTTTCGACTCCCGGGCAGCTCCCTCAAGATCCTCAGCCCGGAAGCCCCCAGCCTTCCCGTCAACATGCACGAAAATGTCGTTGCGTGCATCGTCCAGCAGCTCGATCAGTTTTCGCAGCTGTCCGAAATTCTTGTGCGCCAGTATCAGATACGCGTGCTTTCCCATCCGCAACTTAGCTGTTGATGATAAATTCCGCAATCGAGCCCGCCGGCACTTCCTTCAGACGTTTGTCCTTGTAGTTCGTCTTCTGGAAAAAAGCCCCCGACGTCAGCTCCCTGAACCGCCCCTCATCATAAGCTTCCATGCAGTGCTCCCCCCACAGCGCATGCGTCGGATCCTGCTCCACCTTCGGCATCTTCGAAAATAGCTCGCAAGCCGTGCTATTTTCTTGCACTGCAACCTTGAACAGCAATTGATGCGTGAAATAATTGATCACACTATCCTCGTGTTTCCAGTAGTTCAGAATGGCTTCCCGCCAAATTCCCAATAAAGGATCTCCTTTCCTGGCGCGGATAAAACAATTCTGAATGAAGGAGAATGACCCGCGAATTTTCGCTCCGGCCATGTATACGAAAAAGTCTGAATTCATGATAGAGGCGGGAATAGGTGCGGTCACGTAATCAGTCGCGTCCAACCACACACCCCCATGCTGATAAAGAAGTTCCACTCGACAGATATCGCTGAAATGTGCAGCCCTCATTTTGCCGCTCTTCCATTTCGCTATGACATAGTCCGGCAGGCTAATCCACTCAAACAAAGTTTTTTCATCAAGAACTATTAATTCTTGTTCAAGATGATTTCGCATGCTCCGGAAGCAAGCTTTTACTAAATCAGGTGCATTTTTTTCTCCTTGAAACCAAATTGAAAAAGCTCTTTCCGGTTCTTCTGCTTTCTTTCCGGCAGAGGGAGAAATTGTGCGGATAAACGGCGCATAACGCATTAAATACCAGATTGCTGCATTGTGCGTGGCTGCATATCTTTGGCGGCGACGCTCAAGCCGTGATTTCCATGGAGCATTTAAAATGTGCCCGTTTAGAATCAGCCGCATCTGTTGGCATATCCGCCCGAAAAGATTATGCATCTTGCTCATTTTGAGTAGACTTTATATGAGTGCGTCCATTTTTTAGGTGTCATGTAATCCGCGCCGAATACCATCTCGAGATAGCTGTGCGTATCACTGAAGGCCATAAACGGGTATCCTTCAAAGTCAATATCCTTAAGCGAATCGAATCTGTCCTTGTTCAGGACGGTCCGATAATTTGTTGACCCCACAATATGTGCCACCAGATCACTATCCTTGTATGGATTGTTCCGCAGCGTATCATTCATTTTATTCATCCACCACTTCAGCGGATGCCGATACGACTTGATTATCGACACAATATCGCTCTTTTGGCGGTGGTGAATTCGGTTGTCAAGACTCATAACGCTATGCATGAATTCTTTACGCAATTTTGGATCATCCGGCACCGGGTCAAGCGGAAAAATATCGATAAAAACTCCGAAATTCTCTTTTCGGGTTCGGCTTTCTGCTGCGGTCGATGGATCGCTGATCTTCACGAATCCGTTCGCCAGGAAATCGTTTCCTTCCCGGTCGTTGAACAGCAGATGGTATTTGTGGCTTTTGTAGATTTTCACGAAACGGTCGAAATCCTCCCGCAGCATGAACATGTCAGCATCGTCGTCCCACGGGATAAAGCCCCCGTGGCGCACAGCGCCCAGAAGCGTTCCGCTCGAAAGCGAATACGGAATATTGTTCGCCCGGCAGAAGCGGTCTATATCCTTCATGATTTCGAGGATGATCTCCTGCTTCTCTTTTATTGTAAGTTCTTGTTTGTTCTCCATTTGCGTATCGTATTTGGCCCCTGAGCCGCTATGCCTTGCAAAGATATTGATTTTTTCCGACATTTCATTTCTCCTCGCGGAGATATTCTATCAGCCGCCCCAGCATATCCCGCAGCGTATAGCGTGGCTTCCAGCCCAATGCGAGAAGTTTTTCAGCGCTGAGGTTCACTCGCGTATCGGGTGCATACCCTGCATTTTCCTGAAGTTCCACCTTCACCGCCACATCCGGGTTGAAGCTCTCGCGGCACAGCTCGGACAGTCCGCGGATAGAGATATAAGTTCCCGGCGTCGCCACATTGTAGGCCTCGCCCGCATTGCCCTTCAGCAGGATATACACAAGGGCCGCCACGCAATCCGTCGTATAGCAGTACGGCTTGGCCGACCGGCCCTCCGTGTGCAGAACAATGTCGCGGCCATCGATTACGCTGCGCGCAAACTGCGCGAACACGCGCTTGTCCTCCCGGCTGATGCCCGCGCCGAAAGTCTGCGTGAGTCGGGCGGTCTTGGCAGGCACCCCGTATTCCGTCGCATAGCAGTACACCAGATATTCAGCCGCCTGTTTTCCAAGAGCATAAGAGCTCCGCGGCGAGCGTCGGTCCACATATCCCGCGCGGTCTTCCGCAACAGGCGCATCGCTGTCCATCTGTCCGTAATACTCTATTGAAGAGAGATATACAACGCCCTTCACATCGAAATACCGCGCGTATTCAAGCAGCGAGTGCGTCGATTCCACTGGCAGCATGAACGTTTCCGCCGGGTGGGCGCACATGTATTTTCCGTCAGTCGGACTGGCGCAGTGGATTATGTAGTCGCATCCATCAGGCGTTGTGTCGAAAAACTCCGTCAGCTCAGTTTCCACAATGCTCACGGCCCCTTTCTCGTCCTCGAACATCGCCACCGCCTTTTCCGCATTCCGCACCGGGAGCAAAAACTTTATTCCCGCATCCAGTCCCGCCAGGCATTTCACCAGCACCGAGCCTATCAGACCCGTCGACCCCGTCACGGTTATGGTCCGCCCACGCAGCTTCTCCACCAGTTCCGGCGGCAGCGAAAAGGCCTCTATGTCCTCCCGTAAAATCCTGTTGCCCATATCCGTTTTCAGAAGCCGAATATCTGTTGATTCTCGTGTACGGCCACTAAGGTCCTGAAAATAAAGAAGTCCGTGGGAGTGGTGATCTTGATGTTCTCCACAGGGCCCATGATCGTATGGATCTTGTGGCCGTAGTGCGACATCATCGTGCAGCTGTCGATAAAATCATTTCGCCCCTCGTCCCGGGCCTTCTCGTGCGCCTCGAGGATTTCGGCCAGGCGGAATGTCTGCGGCGCCCGAACTATTATCGAGTCCGCCCTCGACGGTATCTCCAGCGATTCGTCAGGACGCTTCACAACAATCGTTTCCGTCGCCGGCACACACGTGATGCAGCTCCCGTATTTCCTCACGGCCGCGATATTGTCCGTGATCGTCTCTCTTGTGATCAGCGGGCGCACCCCGTCGTGAATCAGCACATTGCAGTCCGCCCCGTACACATCGCGGGCAGCCCGCAGGCCGTTGTAGATACTTTCCTGGCCCGTTTCTCCCCCGCCAACAACGGCTCCAACCTTGCTGATGCCGAATTTACGGAGCTGTTTTTCGAGGAAGGGAATCCAGTCCTTCAGACACACCACCACGATGCCGTCAACTTCCGGATGCTCGTCGAAAAGCTCCAGCGTGTATATGATCACAGGCTTCCCGTTGAGCTCGAGAAACTGCTTGGGCTTGGCCACCGTCTGCATGCGGCGTCCCGTCCCTCCGGCGAAAATCACCGCGATATTCTTCTCTGCTGTTGACTTCTCCATGCTTGCGTTCGGGGACTCGGGATTAGATGATTTGTCGGAAGCGCTCGGGAATAGTCGCCACGAATCGCAGCCCGAACGTCGTCGGCTTGTTCAAGGCGAAGATCGGACGGCACAGCGTCTGCATAGCTCGCACCGGCCCCACAAGCCGCTCCCACGGCCTGGCCTTCACGCGGCTTATCCTTTCGATAGCACGGCTCCGCTTGAGCTGATGGCGCGTCCACCCGTTCTTCACGCGGTCCGCATCCGCCGAGATGTCGCGCAGGTGCTCCAGATCCACTCCCCCGAAGTGAAACAGATAGAGCCCCTTGGCGATATGGAAGTTCTGCCCTTTCACGCGATGACACCCGCCGCCCCAGGTCAGGGGGCGCGTAATCACCGACGGCTTGCTGTAGCGCGAGTAGAGCCATCCGCGGCTGCGTTGCTCAAGGAACGGGCGCGAAAAATCGATCGGACCCTCAGTGGGCAGGTGCTGAAGCACATCCACACCCAGACCCGAGTGGCACGGATGTTCCGGCAGTTCCGAGAGAAATTCCGCCAGGCCCTTGTTCAGTGCCGGGTCTACAACCAGAAACTCATCAGCATCCGTGGCGATGACCATATCGGCGCCGCCCTCCATGGCCTCGCGCGCCTTGTCCGAGATAAATCGCGAGCGCTGACGCTCGGTCGAGACCACATTGCCCTGCATTTTCGGCACAAGCAGCGTATTTACCCCCTCGCAGCACTCCGGCACATCCTGGTCCTCGCCGTCGAAAAACACATACAGGTTCTCACGGCCAAGCTGCGAGCCGTAGTATTCAACCCATTTTGGCAGGAAACGGTCCTTCCGGACCATCGTCATCGCCTTGATTTTCTTCATGCTCATATCCTTCAGTTTCACTTCTTCCCACAAATATACACAAATTTCCCCGAACGAGCTACTCTCCCCGCTCCAAAATGGAAATCTGAAGCGGAGAGAGTCGTGATGATTATCGACAGGGTTTATTTTACGTAAATTTTTGACACTGTATTGCCTTTCACAAGAAGATGTATGCCCTTTCCAAGGCGTGCATAATCTATGTTTGTGCCTGTATATTCCCGAACGCCCTGAATGTTGTAAACACTCACGGAACTATCTGAACTTGTATCCACAAGAACTGAGCCGAGTCCTGCCGGATCGAACTCTATGATGTTTTTGAACTTTTTCCATATGCTGTGTTCGAGATATTTCTCCTTTGAGCCGAAAGGAACATAAAGGGTCGCATCCCAGAACGGAGTGCTACTGAAATCATTTTCCACGGCAGGAGGCTCGGGATTGAAACAATACCAAGTCTTGAGCGCTATGTCTCCGTGGAAGGCACCGTTACCGATCTCTGATACAGATTCCGGAATAAGTACTTGTGCGAGTCGGGGCGCGTAACGAAGAGAAATATCGCTAAGCCAACTAACTCCATGAGGAAGAGATATGCTGTGCAAGGTTGTATTTTGATTATAATACGTAGAACTGCCTATCGATGGCCGATCGGAGTAGCCGAAATAGCTATCCTCAAGTGTAGCGTTGAACGCGTCAAAATTGTATAGGTTGGGTAGATTGTTTATGGCGAAACCAAAGTCTTTGTTATTTATTTTCCCTGATATATGGAGTTGTCCTATAGTGGACAAGTCTTTATCCTGCAGAGCTGATTCAAGCGTGCCTTCTTGAGCGCAGAATACCTCGATGTCCTCGAGTGAGCTGTGAGGAATCCGCGTCACTGTCAATTCATTGCACTCTCCGTCCGGAATAAGTTTCCCGGACAAATACCAGCCCTTGAGAGAACTTGAAATACCGTCGGCATACAATAACAGATTTTGTCTCACTCCGTTTATTTCCATCCGATAGTTGGATTGCTCATCCGGACAGAGAAAAATCATCTCATAACTGAGTCCTTTTTTTACCGTGATTGTTTCGTCTTGAGTATAGGTATTGGTGATATAATTGTCATTGTCATGTACTCGAATGATCAACGGTAGTCCGTTGAGCTTGAGGGTAAGCGGCTGATAAAAGTCAGTGTTATGCACGGAGCATTTGTTGTTGCCGTCCCAGCCTGGAATCTCTATCCAATCCGTGCTGCCAACCTCTCGATAAACGGCTACAAGCATGTCTTCCGGCTCAACCGGTTCTGTCACAATCCCGGTCCACTCCCTGCGCGTTCCGGTATCATTCTTCATGACTTGCTTTATGTGTCCTTTCCCGTCGGTGAGCGCACAGCCAAGTTCAACGCTTCCGGCTCTATATGCCAGGCTCTGGAGTGAGATTCCAAAAGGCTCGTTTGTCCTGACTTCATCCGTAAAGATATATAGTCCCGCACCGGGAGCATTGGAATCGATATAAACGATAGGCGCTGTTTCAGAATCGGATTCTTCCGGCTTGAGGCCGATAATCATTGTGTGGCTGTCTGTAAAGGGCGAATACCCCTGATCATCAGGCAGGATGGCTGTCAATGAATAAAAACCGTCGCTTGAGCCACCCCAGCCGAAGTTGAAGTGAAACAGGTTGTTATTGTCATAGCCGTCACATACGAACATATGCCCGTTCACAATTCCGGCACTGTAGATAACAGGACGGTTCGCATCAATTTCCGCACGGATCATCGATGCCCACTCATCAAACGAATAATACGGGTCCTCATTCACCCCGTAGCTTGTCAAATACCAGTCGAGCTGTCTGCACATCGGGTGGAAGCGGAATCTGTCTTTAAGTGCGAATGTTCCGTACATGGTTGCCCAGGCACCGGACTCATATAGCCCGTATTGCGTATCAACACTTATGCCTGCTTCAAGCATAAGGGTGGCTATTGCGTCAATTTGTTCCGGGGTCTCTTCGCCGGTGTAGGAGTCAAGTATGTTATCCCAGTCGTACTTGATATTGAAATCATGCGGAATTTGCTCAAGATAACCTCCCCAATAGTATGAGCCTACGCTCTTCGGAGGCCAGTTATGGTACTTCATCACTATTGCCATCGCCGTTGCCGAACAGCCCGTGGGCGCATGAAAGCCGTCGAAAAGAGGTGTCTTTGCGTTGTAGGGATAGCCTTGATGATAATGTGCTGTTTCCAGTACCACTTGATCCACGGAAGATAAGTTATACCGGGGTTCGCCGTCTCCCGCGGAGTCACTGTCCCGGATGGCCCGGATCTGCGTTTCGTAACCGTTCAACAAGTCCGCTAACTGCGGCGGCATGTTGTCAAAATCAATGTTGCCATGGTCGGAATAGGCAAGGATTGTCCTGGCGCGGGAATCCGCGGAAACGATAATGAATCCATTGTTGTCGGCTTCATTAAACACGTAGTATGATGCGTTTCCGGGGCTGTCCGTGGAATGGGCCGGATATGTATTGGCCTGACGTAAGTTCCGTTTGGAAGCGGATGTCCCCGTATTGAAAAACTCGGAAGCAATTTCCCGGGCTTCGTCGGCGCTGATCTGACGGCCGTTGGACGCGAATGTGGTGCCCAGAAGGAGAATTAAAGCTAATAGAAGTGTATTGCGCATATGATTAATGATTTGGCTATGATGTTGATAGGATTGGCTGTTGCGACAGTCCTGATTGTCATTTATTGCGGGGTGGGGGAGAGAGGGAGCTCGATGCGGAAGGTGGTGCCTTGGCCGGGGGTGCTGTCCTTGACGAAGATGTGGCCCCGGTGATACTCCTCCACGATTCGTTTTGCAAGCGTGAGGCCCAGACCCCAGCCGCGGCTTTTGGTCGTGAAGCCCGGATTGAACACGTTCTTGAAATTCTTGCGGGCGATGCCTTTGCCCGTGTCCGAAACCTCGATTACCGCACGGCGCGACCCGAGATCGGCAGAGAGATCAACCTTGATTTTTCCCGCGCCGTCCATGGCGTCCACCGCGTTCTTGATCAGGTTTTCAATCACCCATTCAAGCAGCGGCGCCGAGGCGCTCACCGGAATCTTTATTTCCGAGCCCCGGGGCCAGCTGAGCGTGATGCGCGGCGAAATGCGCGTGGACATGTAGGCCGCCGCGCGATCCACCAGCACCGTCAGGTCCGACGGTTCCATCTTCGGTTCCGAGCCTATCTTCGAGAAGCGCGATGCAATCATGCTCAGACGGCTCACGTCCTTGTTCATCTCCTCGATGGTCTCGGCGTCCACGCCATAGTCAGGCAGCAGTTCCATCCAGGCCATAAGCGACGAAATGGGCGTCCCTAACTGGTGGGCCGTTTCCTTCGACAGACCCACCCACACCTTGTTCTGCTCGGCTTTCTTGGTGGAAAGCACCGCGAAGTACACCACAGCCACAAAAGCCAGCATCACTATCAGCTGGATAAGCGGATACCAGCTCATGCGTTTCAGCAGCGTCGAGTCCTCGTAGTAGAGGTGCTGCACCAGGCCCGGGGCTATTTCTATCGTTATGGTATTCGAGCTGTTGCGCAGTTTGTCGAGCTTGCGCCGGAGATAGGCCGTGTTCTCGGGCGGGTCCTGATAGAAGCCGTCCTCGTCGGCTATCTGCGGCGCCGGAAGTGCGAAGTTGCGGTGGCGCAGAATATTTCCCTCATCATCGGTGAGAAGCACCGGAATCGTGTTGTTCCCCTCGATTATACGCAGCAGAAAATCGATATCCGCGTCCGGGCTCGACACAATTTCCTTTGTGGCGTCGGCCCATATCTGCATTCGCTCGCGCTCCTGAACCGCGAGTTCGGAAACAAGCGAATTCGAGAAGTAGAAAAACGAGGCCACTACGGCCGCCGCCGATATCAGAAATGTGAAGCGCCCGTAGCGCCGGATGTCATAGATGTTGGCCATTCGAGGGGGTGGGGATGCTGCGGCTTTACTGGCCGCTGATATCGCGGTAGATGTCCAGCGCCGCTTTGATTTTATCGTCGCTCACTGCGCAGTCGATTCGCGGATGTCCCACGGATTCGAGCAGCGTGAAGTTCACGGCGTCGGCAGTCGTGTTTTTCTTGTCCTGACGCATCAGCGCAAGCAGTTCGGGATAGTCCGAGCACGAGAGCTGATGGACGCCGAAGTTCTCGCGGACGAAATCCGAGAAGGAATGAAGCGTATCCGACGGGAAGTCCAGAACCATGTTCGAAAGCACCAGTGCGCACACCGTGCCCCAGGCCACGGCATAGCCGTGAGGAATAGGGCTCTGGCGCTTCAGGGCCAGGGCTTCGAAGGCATGGCCTATCGTGTGCCCGAGGTTAAGCACCTTCCGCAGGCCGCTCTCCTGAAGATCGGTCTCGCAGATGCGCTGCTTGGTAAGGATGCTTTCGCGTATCACCGGCAGCAGGGCCTCGGAATTGAATGTAGGATATACGGGGCTATACTTAAGCACGTCGGCAAGCGTTTTCTCGTCCTCCAGCAGGGCGTGCTTGAGCATTTCCGCATAGCCCGAGAGGATTTCCTGCTGCGGCAAGGTATTGAAATACACGGTCGAGATTATCGTGGCGACGGGCTCGGTGAAACTGCCCACGAGATTCTTCACGCCGTTGAAGTTTATGCCCGTCTTGCCGCCGATGGAAGCGTCCACCGCAGCCAATAGGGTCGTAGGAACGTTGATGCACCGCAGCCCGCGCTTGAACGTCGCAGCCGCAAATCCTCCCAGGTCGGTAACGACGCCTCCGCCCACGTTGATTACGAGCGTCCGGCGCGTGGCCTCGTGTTCGGCCAGGCGCTTCCATACGCCCGTCAGTTCCTCGAGCGTCTTGTTTGCATCGCCGCTTTTCACCACGATGCGGCGCGCGGCGGCCACTGTCTTTGAGTCGTTTACGAGAACCGGCAGCACAAACTGCTCCGTATTGGTGTCCGTGAGTACTATGCAATCGGGATTGCCAAGGGATTCAACGAGGCTGTCGATGGCGTCGCCCACCATATTTGTAAAGATAAGTTGCTGTTCCATAGTGTATGAAATATAGTATGCGAAATTAAAACGGTTACACAATATGAAACAACTGCCGCAGCAATTTTGTGCATTCCGTCATGGAATTTACCTCAATGTCCGCTCCGGCTTCCAGAAGCGTGCCCGGGGGAATGGGACCCGTGTTCACCCCTATGGTGAATACCCCGGACTCCGATGCGCTCCGCACGCCCAAGGGCGCATTATCCACGGCCACCACAGCCTCCGGCGGAATATCCGGGCCCGCTTTCTCCCGTCCCTTTATGAAGGGTTCGGGATTTGGCTTACCATGCGTCACGTCGGCGGCGGTCACACGCCGGCCGGGAGGAAACGCTCCGGGAAATTCGCTGTCGAGCCTTTGCAGCAGCGAGCTCTGCCCCGATCCGGTCACCAGTACGGCAGGGACTCCCTCGGCCATGCACAGCTCCAGCGCCTCTCGAGCGCCCGGCATCACTTCCACCGGAGGCATATTGCGGAAGAGCTCCGATTTCCGCGCGTATAGCCGCTCGATTTCCTCGGCCGTGGCATCGCGTCCGTAGCTGCGTTGGAAAAGGATGTTGATGGTCGACGCGCCCGTGCGGCCCTCGTATGCGAAAAACTCCTCCTCGCTTGCGGGGATGCCGTTCTCATCGCACATCCGTTTCCACGCGGCGGCATGCCCGGGCATGGAGTTGAACAGCACGCCGTCCATGTCGAACAGCACGGCGCGTGTAGGGCGCGGCAGCCGCCCCGTGCGCAGACTGTAATGCAAGATTGCCTCGGTCAGTGAGTGATTGGCT
Source organism: uncultured Bacteroides sp. (assembly GCA_964493495.1). Lineage (GTDB taxonomy): Bacteria > Bacteroidota > Bacteroidia > Bacteroidales > Muribaculaceae > CAG-873. The sequence goes on along the minus strand of CAZBNM010000025.1, from coordinate 9,012 downwards.
TTGTTGGTCATTGTTTCTCGAGCTTCATTTCCTTGTTGGTCACGGCTTCAGGCGCGGGAGGAGTCTTGTCTTTGCGTCGAGGGCTCTTCCCGGTGCTTTTCGAAGCCTTAGCGTTGCTTGTGCCCGTGGCATTCAGTCTTGTCTTGGCTTCTATCTCTTCCTGGGTGAGGGTGGATTCGAGCATTCCCTCGCGGATCAGGGCCAACGAGTCGGCCGCCGAAAGCTCCGGCTCGAACTCCTGCATGGCAGAACTTTGCGCGCGTGCGCTTCCGGAAGTCCCCGTGTTGATGCGGGCAAAGCGGCTGGCGCTCACGCCCCGACGGAAGATACTCTGTATCTGCGAGATCAGATTCACGCGTGCCGTGTCCACGATGGCCACGCTTGCAGCCGGTGCCTCCGACTTGAAGCGGGCCCCTCCGAAACGCACCTTGTACTTGTCAGGATTGCCCTTGACCGTGATTCCGAATTTGAAGGGGATGGGCGACTTGAGCACGGCAATGTGGTAGTCGAAGTTCATGTCCAGATCGTTATATCCCTGCACGCCAAGACGGTAGCGGTCGATGTCGAGCATGAAGGGATAGATCTGGAGGATGTTGTCGGCTACGGTGAGCTCTACATCAAGATGCTTTATTATATTCGACTCCTTGTCCTTGAAGCCAAGCCATTTGCCTATGGTTCGGTAGGTCTTCGAATCAATGAACTGCAGCGAATCGCCTTCGAGCCGCACGGCAGCATCGAGCGTGGGCAGCACAAGATTCATCGACGAGTCGATGTCGCATGTCGCGGCTATATCGGCCGAGATGATGCCGCCGAAGTCGCGCATCAACGGCATTATCGAGTCGATGGCCGGCACGAGGTTCAGGAAGCGTCGGATGTCGAAGCGCTTGGCGTCCAGTCCGAAGCCGAATTTCATATTGTCAGGCGAGGGCGCGCTGTACAGGGCATCAAGCGTCAGCGAGCCTATCTCGGATGTGCACCGGAGGTCATGCAGGTTCACGGCACCGTTGTAGAGCAGAATGTCGCCTTTCAGATCCCGCATGTTTAGGTCCGAGTAGAAAATCGAGTCGGCCACCACATGTAGCTGTCCGTCGATGTTGGTGGGCAGCAGCAGAGGCCCTGTGCCTGTCGTGTCGGCCAGAATATCGAACTTGCGGTCCATATCATCCTCCGAACCGTCCATGTCGTCCAGCCCGAAATGGATAGCCTTGCCGTGGCGGGCTCGCTCCGAGTAGGCGGCTCCGGCAAAGGTCGCGGCTGCAAGCTCGTTGATGTCGATTTTCCGGCTCACGACCTCGAAATTGGCCTTCAGAGGGCTGGTGTAGCCGGCCGATGTGAAGCCTTGGCGGATATTGGAGATTATGCCGTTGAGAGTCAGGTCGCTGCGCCCGCCCTTGTAGCGCAGGTTTGTTACCACAATCGAGTCTGTAGAGAAGGAAATGTCGACGTTGGATATGCGGTTGCGCAGGGGGAAGGCCGGCGTGTACAGACGGGCTTTGCGCGTGGATATCCGGCCCTTGACGCGCCAGCCGTTCAGGAATTCGCGCAGGGCGTTGGTCGTGCCCCATTCGATGGTCTGCCGGTCGCCGTCGGCAAGCTCGGTGTGTACGCGGTGGTGCACTTTCTCGCCGGGACGGTGCTTGCGCTTGGCTATAGCTATGGCCAGAACAGAGTCCGCCGAAAGTTCGGGATGCTGCTGTGCGAGCTTCCGCAGTTTCCGTGCATGTTTCTCTTCGGCCGTGCGCGTATGCACCTTGCGGGCTTCGACCGTGATTTTGGGGTCGAGCACCATGACACGGGCCGCGGGCGCACCGGCGGCAATACGTCCGGCCTGTACGTCCAGTGAATAGAGGGCCTGGCGCTTGCGGTTCTTGTAACGGCTGATGCCCACATGGCCTTCCAGATTGCGAAGGCGCATGCCGGCCGAATCGCTCACGGAGGTGACGTTGAAGCGTCCCACCTTGAGCATGCCGCCCAGGGGTACGATTGTCGTGGAGTCGATGCGGGCCACCGAGCGTGTATTCTCCGCTCCGATGCCCAGAGAGACGGCGCCCAGGGCGATGTCGACACCGCCGGAGAGGATGTTGGCCGTGTCCACCTGCAGGAAAGCTGCAAGCGAGCGCGCCGAAACGGAGTCGGAGCGCCGCAGCTGCACGTCCGAGCCGAATCGCAGGCTGGCCTTGCCCACGCTGGCCATGAGATTCGTGTCGTTGCGCAGATAGTATAGATCCCGGGCATCCAGACGCCCCTTCACATCAAGCTGATGGATGTTTTCCTCGCCGAACATGCTCATGCGGCCGTCGAGATCCACATCGGCGTCTATAGTTCCGTTGATATACCCGTTGGCCATATCGGCCACGATAGCCGGCAGAAGGTCGAGGCGCGTCTTGATTTTCACACATGTGCTGAAGGCCGGATCGGTGCGCAGGCCGTCCACGCGGCCCTTGACTGCAATATCGGTGGCAGGGCCCGCTGCCTGAAAATTACGGATTTCCACCGAGGCGGAGTCCAGGTCGTTTCCGCCGAGCCGTATGCCCATGTCCAGGGCCAGCTGCTTGAGCTTCATGCGGCCGTAGTCGAGGGTTGTGGGCGGCACGGCTATCTCAACCGTGGCTGCAGGGATGGAATCCACCGCCGGAACGAAAGGCCGTGTGAGGCAAGCCGAGAGTGATATGGCTGCCGGGGTGGACAGGCTTTGAAGCCGATACTCCCGGCGCATGTCCTCCGGCACGAACTGCAGCAGCGAGTCAAGCGGCACGGGGTCGAGGCTTATGTCGGCCGACCGGATGGCCATTACATCGCCGAAATCCATTTCCGTGGACACCGTGGCTGTCAGGAAGGCTCCGGACACGCGGAACGATTCAAGTGCGATCAGGGCCGGTGTGGATGGGTCCCAGCGTACTTTGCCGTCTGCTCCGAATGCGATGTTCTCGATGTTTATCATCGTGCCGGCCAGCGGCGAATGTATGTTGCCGTCGATTTTTATGCGGTAGGCCGGAGCCTCCGTGCCGTCCAGACCTGCATCGCTGAGAAGAAGGACTGTGGCGCCTGTGGAATCCACAGCGTTGTAGTAGCGTATGGCGCGGGCATCCTCGAGCCGGAAATGGTCGATGCTGAAAGGCGGGATGTCGAGGGCCGATTCCGTCGTGTCCTGCGGGGCGGCGCCAAGAAGGTTGTAGTTATACAGCGAGTCGGAAGCGATGACCAGATTCACGGCAGGACCTTTGAGCAGAACATCCGAAAGGGCTATTTCGCCTTTCCGCATCAGGCGATCAAGCCCGATGGCTCCGGAAAAATGGTCGAAGGTCAGAAGCGTGTCGGAATAGACCGGAAGGGCGGCCCGCTCCTGAGGCGTCAGGACGCTGAAGGCCCGGGAAACGACCGTGGCCGAGTCCACGCTCACCCGCAGCACGGGGAAAGCGGGGTCGAAGGCAAGCGCCACGCGCCCTAATGTCACGTCGGCTGCCAGATACTTGTTGGCCAGCTGCTGCGCTATGGGCGTGAGCTTGTCGGGCGTCAGGAGCTTAACGGCGCATACAAGCGTGCCTGCCACTGCGAGGCACAGAGCCATGAGGGTCCAGAGTACTACTTTGAGGACGGTTTTCATTCTTTATCGGGTTGAGGGCGGACGGTGATGTGGAAACAGGCCTGCCGGCGTTCGTGTTTCACGTAGCAGCGCCCCTCGTCGCGGAGGTCGCGGACCACGGTGGCCAACAGGTTTTTAAGATCTTCGAAGGTGCGACGCGTCTCTGTCGAGTCGTCGCAGATGAATTTGCTGTAGCTGATGTCGAAGGTGGTGGCGAACTGGTGAGCCGAGCTGTCCGTGGCATTGCGGTTCACGCGCCGCAGGCGCCCCACGGTGTGCGGTGTGCGCAGCACGCTCGTTACTTTCGGACGGTATGCTCCGCCACCGCGGGCCTCGAGAGAGTCCTTGAAGCGTGAGCCTATCTCACGCAGAAGTTCCGCGGCTTCCGGCACTAAAAAAGGATACGAATGAGAGAGCGGCGCCAGATAGTATTCGCGGCATGAGGCAATCCGCTCGAGCCCGCGCCCTTCGGCCCAGGCCGAGCGCAGATCCTCCACAGGCTGTATGCCCGCGGCGCGGGCTGCCTGAAGATGGAGGTAGTTGCTGTCGTTGAACATGCGTCCGATGCTCCCGAGCCCCGGGAAGCGCATGCGCACACATCCGCCGTCGGGTGCGGAGTCGAGATGCGAATCCCATGGATTCTCGGGCTGCTCGAGCACCGGCGGCAGTGCTGCTATGGTCTCGGGAAGACCTTTTCCGCAGCCGGAGGGGAGTAGACAGGCCACAGCCATAAGAGCTATTGGAAATAAGACACGTCTCATAAAGCTCCAAAGATACAAAAATCCCCGCATCTACACAATAGGTGCGGGGAAAAATGCATCTGCGGAAGCGCTACGGGACGTCTCCGTGAAGCTCTGTGAATCAGTATTCGACCTTGCTGAGCGGCAGGTCCCAGGCTTCGGCCACGGCCGGATACACCACTTTGCCGTCTACGATGTTGAGTCCTTCCGCAAGGCCTTTGTTTTCCTTGCAGGCTTTCTCCCATCCCTTGTCGGCGAGCTGGAGGGCGTAGGGCAGCGTGGCGTTGGTGAGGGCCAACGTGGATGTGCAGGGCACGGCACCGGGAATGTTGGCCACGGCATAATGCACGATGCCGTCGACGGTGTAGACCGGATCGGTGTGTGTCGTGGGATGCGAGGTCTCGAAGCATCCGCCCTGGTCGATGGCCACATCCACAAGCACCGTGCCGGGGCGCATGAGCCGCAGCATGTCGGCCGTCACCAGATGCGGGGCCTTGGCGCCTGGAATCAGCACGGAGCCGATGACCAGATCGGTAGTGGGAAGTTCCTGCTCGATGTTGTGGCGCGAGGAGTAGAGTGTGCGCACGTTCGCGGGCATGGTTTCGGCCACATGGCGCAGCGTGGGCAGCGAGATGTCGGTGATGGTGACGTCAGCTCCGAGGCCGGCGGCCATGATGGCGGCATTGCGGCCTACGACGCCCGCGCCGAGGATGAGCACACGCGCGGGTTTCACGCCCGGCACACCGCCAAGCAGTATGCCGCGGCCGCCCTGAGGCTTTTCGAGGAAGCGGGCGCCTTCCTGCACGGACATGCGGCCGGCCACTTCACTCATGGGTATCAGCAAAGGCAGGCCGCCCTGCGGGCCGATGACTGTCTCATAGGCGATACATACGGCGCCCGAGGCTATCATCGCTTCGGTCAGAGCGCGGTCGGAGGCGAAGTGGAAATAGGTGAAGAGCACCTGGCCCTTACGCACCAGAGGATACTCGGAGGCTATAGGCTCCTTGACCTTGACAATCATTTCGGCCGTGGCGTAGACCTCCTCTATTGTCGGGAGTATCTTCGCACCCGCACGCGTGTAGTCTTCGTCGGAGAAGCCGGAGCCGAGACCGGCGGTGTGTTGAACATAGACGGTGTGGCCTCTGCGGACGAGCTCGCTTACGCCGGCCGGAGTCATGGCCACGCGGTTTTCGTTGTTTTTGATTTCTTTAGGGACGCCAATGATCATAAAGCGGGACCCAAGGGGTGTTAAAGGTGATAGATTTAGGGTTAGTTTTTCAGGCGGCTCGTGTTTGAGCCGCCTAAAGTTACGTAAAAATGCTGTAAATGCAAGCGCACGAGGGCAAAAAAATGATGGATTTATCTGCGAAAATTGTTCATGAAATAGGGTTGCGAAATCCGCGCAAAACCGTTACAAATGTGTGTCAAAAATAAAAATTACAAGAGGTGTAACAATGTTGTAACAATTTGGATCAATCTTAAATGGCTGAAAATGATGTTGTTATGATAATCTGACAAAATATTTTCGAAATTAAGATTTGTTAACACTAAAAACTTGCACACGGCGAATGTTGGCAGTAATTTTGAGCGTCGGACAACAAAAGACGACACGAAAAATAACTTAGAAATCATCCAAAAAAACTTACAATTATGGCAAGCGCAAAATTCCAATCGAATCTCATGGGTCTTCAGTCGAACCTTCTTAACTTTGCATACATGCTCACGTCTAACCGCGACGATGCATACGATCTTCTGCAGGATACAACGCTTAAGGCTCTTGATAATGAAGAAAAGTACACGGAAGGCACAAACCTCAAGGGTTGGCTCTTCACGATAATGCGCAATATCTTCATCAATAACTACCGCCGCATCTCGCGCGCCGCCACAATAGTCGATACCACCGATAACCAGTATCTCATCAATCTTCCCGCCGAATCCGCAATCGAAAGTCCCGAAGGTACGTTTACGGCTAACGAAATTACAGAAGCTATCAACGCATTCTCCGAAGACTACCGCAAGCCTTTCTCGATGCATGTAGCCGGCTACAAGTATGAAGAAATCGCTGAAGAAATGGGCCTCCCCCTCGGCACGGTAAAGAGCCGTATTTTCTCCGCCCGCAAGCGCCTTCAGGAGCGTTTCGCCGACTACCGCTGATCAGCTCCCGGAGAGCTTCGGCAAACGGTGGACCGACCGAAAAGCGAACGAAAGTTTTTTTGGAAAGAAGCCATAAACGGATAAAGATGCCTCTGCCCGGACGGGTGGGGGCATTTTCTTGCATATGTCGCGGGAATTACGTAAATTTGTAGGACACAAATACCACCCCTAAAACAATTTGCTTACAGGACAATGGAAAAGAGCAATCACAGATACTGCGTGATAATGTGCGGCGGCATAGGAAGTCGTTTCTGGCCGTATTCGCGCGAGGCACGCCCCAAACAGTTTCTTGACTTTCTCGGCACGGGCCGCACTCTTCTTCAGATGAGCTACGACCGTGTGCGTTCAATGATTCCTCCCGAGAATGTGATAATCGTCACCAACGACCGATACCGCGATCTGGTGAAGGAACAGTTGCCCGAACTGCATGACGATCAGATTCTGGCCGAGCCCGCGCGCCGCAACACCGCTCCCTGCATCGCCTGGGCCGCATGGCACATCGCTGCACGCGACCCCGAGGCTTCCATTATCGTCACTCCGAGCGACCATCTTGTAACGCGCGAAACTGAATTCGAACGCGCTATACGTGCAGGATTTGAATTTGTGGAAAGCCATGACGCACTCCTCACCCTCGGCATCGAACCCACCCGACCCGAAACGGGCTATGGCTACATCCAGGTTGGCGAACATGTGGAGGGCGAAATCAGCCGCGTGAAGACTTTCACGGAGAAGCCCGACCTCGAGCTGGCCAAGGTATTCCTTTCCACAGGCGAGTTTTTCTGGAATTCCGGAATCTTCCTCTGGAGCGCCGAGAGCATCCGCAAGGCGCTCCGCGAGATGGCTCCCGATATTGCTGCCGTGTTCGACGGGGCGGACGCATCCGTCTATCTCGACCGGACACGCGAGCGTGAGTTCATTGCCGCGGTATTCCCCGGCTGCGTCAGCATCTCGGTGGACTTCGCCGTCATGGAGAAAGCGCCGAACGTGTATGTGGAGACGGTGCATTTCGGCTGGAGCGATCTGGGCGCATGGAGCGCGCTGTACGACATGTCGCCGAAGAATGCCGATGCGAACGTGACGCAGAACTGCAGCGTGCTCGCCTCGAACTCCCACGGCAATATATTTGCCGTCCGCGGCGAGAAGCTCATTGTAGTCGATAGCCTCGACGACTATATCGTGGCCGATGCCGGCGACGTGCTGCTCATATGCCCCAAGAGCCGCGAGCAGAAAATCAAGCAGATGGTGAACGACGCAAAGGTGAAGTTCGGCGACAAATATCTCTGATCCCTGATTATAGTTTCTGAAGTAAAAAAGATAAAGATTGCAAAATGTATACAGCACCTGAAAAGATACTGGCCCGGGGCGTTGCCGACGCCGTAAAGGCCCTGTACGGACTGGACGTCGAAGCAGCGTCCATCGTGCCCTCGGCTACCCGCAAGGAGTTTGAAGGCAATCTCACGGTCATGGTGTTTCCCTTCGTTAAGGCTGCCCGCAAGGCTCCCGAGGCGGTGGGCGCCGAGATTGGCGCGTGGCTTGTGGAGAACGTGGCTGCCGTGAGCCGCTTCAACGTCGTCAAAGGTTTCCTCAACATTGTCATCGCACCTTCTTTCTGGACCGGCGTCCTCGAAGGCATCGAGAAGTCCGAACACTTCGGCCACAAGCCTGTGACGGACGAGAGCCCGCTTGTGATGGTGGAATATTCCTCGCCCAACACAAACAAGCCCCTGCACCTTGGCCATTTGCGCAACATCCTCCTGGGCTACAGCCTTTCGCAGATTCTTGCCGCCTGCGGCAACCGCGTGGTGAAGACCAATATCGTAAACGACCGCGGTATTCACATCTGCAAGAGCATGCTGGCCTGGCAGAAGTGGTTCGACGGCCGCACGCCCGAGAGCGCGGACGTCAAGGGCGACCATCTCGTAGGCGACTGCTATGTGGCCTTCGACAAGCATTTCAAGGAAGAGGTGAAGAAGCTTATGGCCGAGAATCCCGGCATGGATGAGGAACAGGCCAAGGCCGCATCCCCGCTCATGCAGGAGGCACGCGAGATGCTTCTGAAGTGGGAGGCCCGCGACCCTGAGGTGCGCGCTCTGTGGGAGCGCATGAACCAATGGGTCTACGACGGCTTCGATGAGACCTACAAGCGTATGGGCGTAGACTTCGACAAGATCTATTACGAGTCCGACACTTACCTCGAAGGCAAGGAGAAGGTGCTCGAAGGCCTCGAGAAGGGCGTTCTCTACCGCCGCGAGGACGGATCGGTGTGGGCCGACCTGCGCAACGACGGCCTGGACGAGAAGCTACTCCTGCGCAAGGACGGCACCTCCGTCTACATGACTCAGGACATCGGCACGGCCAAGCTCCGTTTCCGCGACTATCCTATCGACAAGATGATATATGTCGTGGGCAATGAGCAGAACTACCACTTCCAGGTGCTCTCCATTCTGCTCGACCGCCTCGGATTCTCGTGGGGCAAGGATCTCGTGCATTTCTCTTACGGCATGGTCGAGCTGCCCGAGGGCAAGATGAAGAGCC
>CAZBNM010000024.1:0-26411 GCA_964493495.1 uncultured Bacteroides sp. | reverse complement strand
GCTCGTTGGGCTCATAACCCAAAGGTCGTAGGTTCGAGTCCTGCCCCCGCCACAAGATAAAGCCGTCGGCCGCAAGTCCGTCGGCTTTTGTTTTTTCGGTATATGAAATCCTCTTCCAAGCCGGAGCAAGCTCGCTCCATGCCGAACGCACTCGGCACAAACCCAATCGGGAAGCTGCTCGTACAGTACAGCCTCCCGGCTATCATAGCGTCGCTTGTAACGTCGCTATACAATATCGTCGACTCTATTTTCATCGGCCGTGGTGTGGGAGCAATGGCTATCTCAGGCCTTGCCATTACATTCCCGCTCATGAATCTTGTTGTCGCATTCTGTGTGCTTATCTCCGCGGGCGGCTCCACAATCTCCTCCATTTTTCTGGGACAGCGCAATATGGAAAAAGCTACGGACACAGTGAACAATGTCATGCTCATGTGCGTGGTGCATGCTGTTGTTATCGGTACACTATGTCTCATTTTTCTCGACCCAATCCTGCTTTTCTTCGGGGCCACAAAAGAAACGCTCCCCTATGCCCGCGATTTTATGCAGATTATCCTTCTGGGGACCCCCATAAGCTACATTTTCATTGGCCTGAACAACCTGATGCGCGCTACGGGCTACCCGGCCAAAGCCATGGTATCGGCCATCTTATCCGTGATAGTGAACGTGATTCTCGCACCGCTTTTCATCTTCAAATTCGGATGGGGCATACGTGGAGCGGCCACAGCAACAATCATTGGCCAGCTGTGCGCCTTCATATGGGTGCTTTGTCATTTTCTATCGCATAAGAGTGCGGTGCGTCTTCAATGGCGCCGCCGCTGGTTCGTGCCCCGGCTTCTTTCGCGAATCTACGGCATCGGACTCTCGCCTTTTCTTATGAATTGCTGCGCCTGCCTGGTCGTGGTATTCATCAACAAATCGCTCCTGGAAGCAGCCGGCGCAGAAGGTAATACGGCAATCGGGGCCTATGGCATCATCAACCGTACGACCATGTTCTTCATAATGGTCATTTTCGGAATAACCCAGGGTATGCAGCCGATACTTGGTTTCAACTATGGCGCCGGCAATTGGGCTCGTGTCAAGGGCACGCTATCTCGCGGTATCTGGATCGGGGCATCTATTTCTGTGCTCGGTGTGGTATTATGCGAACTTCTTCCGGACACGATCTCGCATCTGTTCACCGACGACGGCCCCATGGTGAAGATAGCACGCGACGGTTTCCGCGCATATTTCTCGGGATTCGCCATTGTCGGTGTGCAAATAGTGATCCAGAATTACTTCCAAAGTCTCGGGAAGCCCAAGCTCTCGGTGTTTCTCTCGCTCACGCGACAACTTATATTCCTCGTGCCTCTGCTATGGTTTCTGCCGGGACTGTTGGGTATGCAGGGTGTATGGTATGCCATGGCCACGAGCGATATTCTCGCCGGCCTGCTGGCGATAGGCACCCTACTCTACATGAATCCCCGCCTGGCACGCAGCATCAGTCAAGAAACATATGTTACAGAAGATTGACATCCGAACCACACCTCGTATAGCAGCGACTCCCGCCCTACTGAAGGAAGAGGCTGCCCGCTTTGCTTCCCTACCGGCTGAGCGCATCAAGCGTGTTGACATTACGCGCCGTTCCATCGATGCACGTCAGCGCAACGTGATGGTGAATCTTGGCCTGCGTCTGCACGTCGATGAGATTGACGAGAATGCCGACGTGGTTGAGACTCCCGAATATCCGGATGCAAGCAATTCTCCGGAAGCTATTATTGTCGGAGCCGGACCTGCAGGACTTTTTGCCGCTCTCGAACTCATCGAAGCCGGCATAAAGCCCATAGTCCTTGAACGTGGCAAGGATGTGGATTCGCGGCGCCTCGACATGGCAGCTATTTCGCGCGAGGGACGGGTGGACCGGGATTCCAATTACTGCTTCGGCGAGGGAGGCGCCGGTGCATTTTCCGATGGTAAGCTATATACCAGAAGCAAGAAGCGCGGCCCCACGGAAAAAGTGCTCAGGATACTGCATGCTCACGGCGCTCAGAAAGAAATCCTCATTGATGCGCACCCTCATATCGGCACCGACCGGCTTCCTAAAGTTATCAAGGCGATCCGTGAAACTATTTTGAATGCCGGTGGCGAAGTTCATTTCGGGACAAGGGTCGAGGACCTGATTATGACTCCCGACAATTCTGAATGTATCGGAGTTATCGATTCTAACGGACACCAATGGCTCGGAGCGGTTATTCTTGCCACGGGCCATTCCGCCCGCGATGTATACCATCTCCTGTTGCGCAAAGGAATCGATATTCAGGCTAAGGGCATAGCTGTAGGAGTGCGCCTCGAACACCCGCAGGAACTCATCGACCGCATACAATATCACTCGCCCCAAGGACGCGGCAAATATCTGCCCGCTGCGGAGTATTCCATGCTCACACGTATCGACGGCCGCGCGGTCTACTCGTTCTGCATGTGTCCCGGCGGCTACATTATCCCCGCGGCGAGCGGTCCAGACCAACTTGTAGTAAACGGCATGTCGCCGGCCAATCGCGGCACACGCTGGGCCAATTCAGGTATGGTCGTGGAGATACTTCCGGAAGATGTGCCCGGTGACGATCCCCTGCGTATCATGCATTATCAGGAACAAATCGAAAAACGCTTCTTCGAGGCAGCGGGAAACACACAGAAGGCGCCGGCCCAACGGATGACGGATTTCGTGGCCTCCAGACCATCATCCGATCTCCCCCGCAGCTCATATCCGCCGGGAGTATTCCCGGCGAGGATCGATCAATTGCTGCCCGAACCGGTTGCACACCGTCTTCAGAAAGGCTTTGCCGAGTTCGGCCGCAAGAGCCGAGGATTTCTCTCACCCGAAGCGATTCTGGTGGGCGATGAAACGCGAACGTCGGCTCCCGTGCGGATTCCACGCACACCTGATACCCTGCGACATATAAGCGTGAAGGGTCTGTATCCCTGCGGCGAAGGAGCCGGCTATGCCGGGGGCATTGTAAGTGCGGCAGTCGACGGCATACGTTGTGCCCGCGCCCTTGCAGAAATTCCTGAAGATATTGAAAAATAACAATCGCCTGCAGATCTCATGAAAGAAATATCCTGCCCTAACTGCCACACGACATTCCAGGTCGACGAAAGCTCATATGCGTCCATCCTCGAACAGGTGCGCAACGCTGAATTCACCAAAGAGCTGCGCCGGCGTGAAGACGAGCTGAAAACTCAGTTTGCAACCCGCGAGGAGACCCGTCGGCTTGAAGCAGAGAAGGACACCGTCGAACGCCTTGCCGCACAGAACGAGGAAATGAATGGCCTTCGTAATGAACTTGCACGTCTCGAAGAACGCATAAAGGCATTTGAGGCCGAAAAGAAATCCGCACTCTCCGAACTTGAAAATTCGAAAGTGCGTGAGAAATTCGAAGCCGTAGCTGAAAAGGAACGCCGTATCGCCGAGCTGGAGGCCGAGATAACGGCGAAAGACAGCCGGCACATGGTGGAACTGCTCGAAGAACGTAATGCCGGTGAAACACGCATGCAGGCCAAGACGCAGAAAATCATCGAGCTTGAAGCAGCCATCAAGGCCGGCGAACTTGCTGCCGAGCAGCGCGAGAGCCGCCTCGCCGAGGATCATCGCCGACAGCTGCAGGACAAGCAGGATGAAATCGAACGGCTTAGGGACTTCCGAATGCGAATGTCCACGAAAATGGTTGGCGAAACCCTCGAACAGCACTGCGCGAATCTATTTGAGCAGGCGCGCAGTATGGGCATGTTCCCGGAAGCTTATTTTGAAAAAGACAATGCCGTTGTAGAGGGAACCAAAGGCGATTTCATCTTCCGCGACTTTATAGAAGGCGAGGAATACGTATCCGTGATGTTCGACATGAAGAACGAAATGGATACGACAGCAACAAAGCACAAGAACGACGACTTTCTCGAGAAACTCGACAAGGACCGCACGAAAAAGAATTGCGATTACGCCGTGCTCGTGTCCATGCTCGAACAGGATTCCGAGCTCTACAACGCCGGAATCGTTGACAAGAGTTACCGTTTCCCACGCATGCTCGTCATTCGTCCGCAATTCTTCCTGCCAGTGCTGCGGCTTATCTGCGAAGGAGCCCGAAAAGGATTCTCCGAGCGCAAGGCCCTTGCCGGAGAACTGGAGCGCGCACGTACGCAATCTCTGGACTTCGCACGCTTCGAGGATAAACTGAACAAGTTCCGGACTTCCTTCAACAACAACGTTCAGGCTGCACACACGAAATTCACCGCCGCGATCGACGGCGTGGATAAAACGATCAAGGAACTTGAAAAACAGATCGAGAATCTGCGCAAGATCAAAGCAAACTTCGAGGCTGCCGAACAGAAACTCCTGAAAGCCGACCGCCTGGCCGAAGAGGACCTTACCGTGAAGAAACTCACATGGGGAAATCCCGGCATCAAAAAAATGATTGACGATGCCGCCGCTGCCGACGGAGAAAAATCAGGCGAACTTGGCTAACTCTCTGTAAAGCGCGCTTAAAGGCAAGCCCATGACATTATAGAAACAGCCCTCGACTCCCCGGATACCCACAGCGCCTATCCACTCCTGTATGCCGTAAGCCCCGGCCTTGTCGTAAGGCTCGAAGATGTCGACATAGGTGCGTATGTCCTCAGGACTGATGTCGGCAAAGTGCACCACGGTCGTATCAGAGAATGTATGCATACGCCCTTGTGCATCAGTAAGTGTTACGCCTGTGACAACTTCGTGCGAACGCCCCGACAGCATCTGAAGCATCGCAATGGCTTCATCCCTGCTGTGAGGCTTCCCGAGAATCTTATCATCGCAAAGCACCACCGTGTCGGCCGTTACAAACACTTCATTTTCGGCCAGATGCTCGCGCTTGCATGCAGAGGCCTTAAGACGCGAAAGATATGCAGGGACTTCCCTGTGCGGCAGATCTGCCGGATAAGTCTCATCGACATCCGGTGCCGCGCTCATACGGAAGCCGGGCACCATCATGCCCAAAAGCTCACGCCGGCGAGGTGAATTCGATGCCAATACGGGGCGCAGTCCGTATGGCAGCGGCATGGATTTATCCTTTAGCATTTTCCTCAGCCCTCTCTGAATTCCACATTCTCTTGGCCTTAAGAATCAGCTCGAGCAGCTCCCGGGCTACACCATAGCCTCCCGCGGCCTTGGTGATAAAGCGCGCCGCCTCGCGACACTCGGATGCTCCATCGGCCGGAGCTACCGGCAAGCCGACGAAAAGCATGCACCGCAGATCAGGAATGTCATCACCTACATAGGCTGTCTCCTCGGGAAGATAGCCACGACGTTCGATCCAATTCCTGAGAATATCATATTTCTCTCCTACATTCAGATAGATATCCTTGATACCGAGACCACGGAATCGCTCAGGCAGACCCGGGGCGTCAGCACTCGAAATGATACATATATCCAACGCTCCCGACTGAATGGCACGTTGTATTGCATAACCATCGCGCAGATTGGCCATGCGGCGTGGAACTCCGTCTTCCCCCAGACTCACAGTGGCCGGCGAAAGTACGCCGTCGATATCAAAAACGACGGCACGCACTTTTGAAAGATCGAATGCTGTCTTACTCATAATGACTTCTATATATTTCTTCTGACAAAGTCCGATATACGTCCGACAAGGGGCCTTGGAGCGACTCGGCATGCTCGGTCATGACCTTGCGGTCGCCTCTGCGGGCCGGTCCGGTCTGCGCCGCGTGAGGCCCCATAGCGAAAGCCTTGTCCACCGTAGCCCGGACCAGCGGTTCGAGCACCGAAAGGGGATAGCCTGCCTCTGCAAGCAGCTTCTGGCAGCACTCCCACAGATAGTTCGGAAAATTGCAACTGAGCACTCCGGCTATGTGAAGCTTCTTTCGGTGTGCCGCATCGGCGTAATGGACATCCCTTGAGAGGCTTTCGGCAAGCTCTCGGGCAACGTCGGTAGCCTTGGGTGTTGCCCCCTCGATAAAGAATGGCACCTCGGAGAGAATCACGTCCGCACCCTTCGAAAAGGTTTGCAGGGGATATAGTATTCCACAGTCGGCGCTAACGGGCATAAGGATTTCCTGAGGCAGCGTGCCCGAAGTATGCAAGACAACCGCCCCCGGCACCGGAGGAAAAGTCTCAATGAGCCCGGCAGCCCCGCCGTCGGCTACACTGAAAAGCACCACATCGGGCCGGTCTTGCGCGATTTGCTCAGGGGATGCGTAGGCAATCGCTCCCACCTTTCCGGCAAGCTCGAGAGCATGCGCAGACGTGCGGCTCCACACACCGCTGATTACGTGTCCGGCCTTTGCAAGACCGCATGCAAGATGTGTGGCCACATTTCCGCTCCCGACTACTGCGATTCTCATGCTCCCTTCCCGGTGTTTATTCTTCGTTGCGGAATGTTCCGATATGGACCTTCTCCCAAAGAAGTTTCGAGGGGTCAACGGGACGGCGCTCCTCAGCCGGATGACCCACCGAGAGGATACACATCACCGGAAGGTCCGCCGGAATGCCGAGTGCCTCCTGAATCATGACCTCCGCGGGCTCGCCGTCGGCACTGTAGCGATGCCGCACCTCCACCCAGCACGAGCCCAGCCCCAGAGCAGTGGCCTGAATATGCATCATCGTGGCAGCTACGGCAGCATCCTCCACGAAGCAGTCGCTCTTTGCCGGATCGGAACACACAACGATTGCAAGCGGAGCGTTCTTGATGGATTGCGCGTAATTGGGCTTGCACTCCGAGAGGTGTTCCAGCATTTTCTTATCCTCCACAAGCACAAACTGCCAGGGCCGTGCACTCTTCGACGAAGGAGCCAGCAGGCCGGCTTCAAGTATAGTCTTTACATCGTCCGGACTCACGGGCTCGTCGGTATAGCGGCGGATGCTGTGGCGGCGGAGAAAAAGTTCGTGTACGGTTTCCATAATCTATCCTAAAAGTTTCTCTTTAAAGCAGAAGAGCCCCGTGCGTCAGGCGTGGGGCTCTTCCGTGTACTAATGCATAATATTCAGTTATTTATTTGCCCCTGCAGATCCATGCCCCGGGGAAACTATTCTCAAGCTGCAACATCCGGGCCTTTTCGCGGAGCGAGCCGGATGTGGAAGCAGAGGCTGCGTAAACACGGTAGCGGCCGCTCTCCGACGCAAGAATGCGCAGGTCACCATCATGACGCTTCACAAATCTCTCGGCTTCATCACGGCTTGCAAGCGAGGCAACGACATACACGTAAGCTCCATTACCGCTGTGAGCCGGGAGCATATCAGCTTCTTCAGACTTGTGTATCGGCGTCTGCATCGTGGTGTCCACAATAGTTGCGGCATCATCGAAATTGCGGAGAACAAGCACCAGCGGGGAGCTAGATGTGCCGGGGCGGTTGAGCAGTCCCGTGTTTTCCTTGGAAGAAACGGAGAATTCCGGTCCCAGGGATGCACGCTGAGCCTGCGGAGCTGTCCGACCCATAAAATTCGATACGGCGAAGCCCAGCGCTACAACCACAGCAACCGAAGCTGCAATGCGCCCGATGCGCACTGCTGTGCGGCGCCATGCATTGCGGATTGTTTCCGCAAATTCAGCGGCCTCAGAATCGGCTTCCTCCTGCACGCGTACAGGGGCTGCCACAAGCGGACGTAGAGCGACCGGACACAGCCACGAGGCGGATGACTTCGCCATTTGAGGCATGAACACCGTCTTACCATCCGACACATGCAGGGACCCTAAACGGCCAAGCGCAACGGACCGTCCGTCACGAAGCGTCGAACGAACCCATGATGCGAAATCATCCACTCGCCGGGCAGCCTGCTCGAAAGTAATATCTTCCTTTCTGGCAATGGATGAGGCGAGAAGCCCGTCGGACTCCCGCAACAAGCCGTTAAAGGCATACACCGTGGCGGGTGGCACATACGACCCCGCCGACACATCGTAGCGCGCCGACGAGCGGCGTGCAAGCACACCACCCACCCCGGGAATGACAACGCAGCCATCCCCCGTTCGGAGCAAGTATTCGATATGTCGTACCACAAGATTCATCACCACAAAATTACATTCTTTTTTTCAAACACACAACCCCGCCGCAAAAAAAAGCACCGCGTTTTTATTATTGCATACATGAGAACCCGATAATTATAATGCTTCGAGATGGACTGATTACTTAGGCGGAAACCGAGGACCCGGGATTAAAAAATCTTAAAGTTTTATTTGGGGAAAGATTTATAAGAAAAATTTAACATTCGATATTAGAGCGTTGGACGTTATATAGCTAACTTTGTGTTGCAATAAATTTTACAACCTTTTTTACACTTCATATATGAGCGACAACGTCAATATTCGCGAACTCAATGATCTGGTGGCCGGTAAGAGCGACTTCATCAAGCTGATAACTCACGGCATGGATCAGACTATCGTTGGTCAGAAACATCTTGTGGAATCTCTCCTTATTGCTATGCTCGCCAACGGGCATGTGCTTCTCGAAGGTGTTCCAGGCCTCGCAAAAACCCTTGCAATCAAGACCCTGGCCCAACTTATCGACGCAAAATACAGCCGCATACAGTTTACGCCCGACCTTCTGCCGGCCGACGTTATCGGTACGATGGTCTACAGCGTGAAGAACGAGACCTTCCAGGTGAAGAAGGGCCCGATTTTCGCCAACTTCGTGCTTGCTGATGAAATCAACCGTGCCCCCGCAAAGGTTCAGAGCTCCCTGCTCGAGGCCATGCAGGAGCGCCAGGTAACGATCGGCGACAATACCTTCCCTCTCGACGAGCCTTTCCTCGTGATGGCCACGCAGAACCCGGTGGAACAGGAAGGCACATATCCGCTTCCTGAAGCGCAGGTGGACCGTTTCCTGATGAAGGTCGTGATCGGATACCCCTCCAAATCGGAGGAGATGACGATCATCCGCCAGAACATCTCGAATGAGAAGAAGAAGGTGCTTACCGTAATCAAGCCCGAGGAAGTTATCGAGGCGCAGAAGATCGTGGACAAGATCTATCTCGACGAGAAGATCGAGCGCTATATCGTGGACATAGTCTATGCTACGCGTACACCCAAGGAATACGGTCTCAACGAGCTCGAGCACTACATCAGTTTCGGTGCATCGCCCCGTGCGTCCATCTCGCTGGCCCGCGCAGCCCGCGCCTACGCTTTCATTCATCAGCGCGGCTATGTGGTGCCTGAAGACGTCATTGCCGTATGCCACGACGTCATGCGCCACCGTATCGGTCTGACCTATGAAGCCGAGGCCAACAATGTTACAACTGACATGATTATCACGGACATCCTTGACAAGGTCCAGGTGCCCTAAACCATCTCTCTCACTTTTAGAAAAATCAAGTGGATTCCAACGACCTCATAAAAAAAGTCCGCAAAATAGAAATCAAAACCCGCGGACTGTCGCAGAACATCTTTGCGGGCGAGTATCACTCGGCCTTCAAGGGGCGCGGCATGAGCTTTGCGGAGGTGCGGGAATATCAATACGGCGACGACATCCGCGACATCGACTGGAACGTGACGGCGCGCCACAACAAACCCTACATCAAGGTCTACGAAGAGGAACGCGAGCTCACGGTGATGCTGCTTATCGATGTATCAGGCAGCCGCAATTTCGGCGCTGAAGGGCCCGAGAAACGGCAGATGATTGCAGAAATTGCTGCCACGATCGCTTTCTCGGCCATTCAGAACAACGATAAAGTCGGTGCCGTCTTCTTCTCCGACAAGGTTGAGAAATTCATTCCTCCGAAGAAGGGTCGGCGTCACATCCTGTTTCTGATACGCGAGCTCCTCGATTTCCAGCCGGAAAGCAAGGGCACGGATATTGCCCAGGCCGTACGCTATGCCACCGATGCGCTGAAACGTCGTTGCACGATGTTTCTGATCTCGGACTTCATATGCTCCACGGATTATTCCAAACCCGTGACGGTCGCTTCGTCGCGCCATGATCTGATTGGTATTCAGGTATACGACAAACGCGACACCTCGCTCCCCGACGTGGGACTGATGCGCGTGCTTGACCTCGAGACAGGGGCCACGCGCTGGGTTGATACATCCTCGCAGCGGGTGCGCAAGGCCTACAACAAGTGGTGGTACGAGCGTCAGCAGGCTATGACTTCAGTGCTTCGGGCCGCACGCGTGGATTTCGCTTCCGTAGCTACCGATGAAGATTATGTCCGGGCTTTAATGGCCTTGTTCAAGACAAGGTCGGCAATGTAGCGTAAAGATATGAACGTCAAGAAACAAATATTATCCCTGCTCGTAGCGGCGGGAACAGCATGGATGGCTGCTGCTTCGCCTGTCGGTATCAGTGTGATAGCCGAGGCCGATACGACTGTTGTAGAGATGGCCGATCAGCTGAACGTGCGTGTACGGGTGATTTCCGCCGAAACGCTCGACAATGTCCGTCTGGCCACGATGCCGCAGCCCGGAACGGAATACAACGGTGTGGACATTCTTACCGTGGCAACAGATACGGTCGAATCCGGCTCCGGAAAGCAGGTAGTGGACTACAACTTCCTCGTGCAGGCTTTCGACCCCGGGATGGTAACATTGCCGCCTTTCGGCGCCGTGGCCGGTAATGCTTTGGACACGGCTTTTTCGGACATCGTAAGCCTGAAGGTTGTGCCCGTGGACGTGGATTCTCTCGAGACAATCAATCCGCTTGCTGCCGTGGCCGATGCACGGACGCGATGGTACGACTATCTTCCCTCGTGGACTCCGTGGGTTCTGCTTGTGCTTGCTCTCCTTGCCCTGACTGCAGCACTCGTATGGTATTTGCGGCGACGCAAAGTGGTCATTACCGAAATGCGGGCTAAGCCTGTGCCCCCCTATGAGCTTGCCATGGCGAGACTTAACTCACTTGCCGATCGCAAGCTTGCAGAGAGCGGCAATGAAAAGGCCTACTATACGGAGCTGGTGGACATTCTCCGTCAGTATCTCGAAGGGCGCTTCGGCATCAACGCCATGGAGATGACCTCTCCCCAGATTATACGCGCACTCCGTGGAAACGAGGAAACGCGCCTGAGCGCCGAGGAAATGAAGACCGTGCTTGAAATGGCCGACTTCGTGAAGTTCGCCAAGGTGCGACCGCTTCCGGACGATAATGCACGCTCCTTCCGTCGCGCCAAGGACTTTGTAGAGGCAACGAAACCGGCACCGGAACCAACTGAAGCTGAAGAACAGGATTCGGCAACGGATAAAAACAAAAAGTAACGATTCTCCAGGAACACACCAATGCAATTCGCACACCCACATATTCTCTGGCTACTGCTTCTGCTTCTCCCTCTGGCGGGATGGTACATATGGAAGCTGCGCAACTCCCATGCCACGATTGCAATGAGCACAACGTCGCCTTTCGACAAGCTGCCTCGCTCGTGGAAGGAATATCTGCGCTATTTTCTCGTATTGCTCCGCCTTGGCGCGCTGGCCTGCCTGATAATCGTGCTTGCACGCCCTCAGATCAAGGACTCGTGGCGCACATCATCCACTGAAGGCACGGATATCGTGCTTGCGCTGGATGTATCCACAAGTATGCTGGCCCGCGACTTCAAGCCCGACCGTTTCGGCGCTGCGAAAGAAGTGGCTACACGCTTTATCGCGGGGCGCGAGAGCGATAACATCGGCATCGTGATTTTTGCAAGCGAAAGTCTGACCGGTGTGCCAATGACCATCGACCGCTCGCAGCTGATAAGCTATCTCCAGAATCTGGACATGAATGTTCTTGAGGATGGTACGGCTATCGGCGACGGTATCGCCACGGCCCTTAACCGTCTCAAGGAAGGCAAAGCCAAGAGCAAGAGCATAATACTTCTGACCGACGGATCGAACAACACGGGCGTGGTGGCGCCGATAACGGCTTCCGAAGTAGCCAAGGAGCTGGGCGTGAAGATCTACACTATCGGCATCGGCACCAACGGCAACGCCCCCTACCCTACACGCACCATGACGGGAGCCATCGAATTCACCCCGCAGCCCGTGGTGATAGATGAAGCAACCTTGCGCACCATCGCCGAGAGCACGGGGGGCAAGTATTTCCGCGCCACCGGCAACCGCGTGCTCGAGGAAGTCTTCCGTGAAATCGACACCCTGGAGAAAACCCATATGGACGTGCGGCATTTCTCGCATACAGAGGATAACTACATGATGTGGGCATGGCTTGCGCTGGCGCTTGTAATGCTGGAACTTCTTTTGCGTTACACCGTTCTGCGCTCCATTCCATAAGCTCCCCATAACAATCTGAAAAAGACATGTTTGACTTCGCAAACCCTCAATATCTTTATCTTCTTGGACTGCCTGTGGTGGTGGCCCTGCTGTACGTGTATGCCCGCGCTACACGCAAGGCTCGCCTGCGCCGCTTCGGCCGTCCGGAAATCATTGCGCAACTCATGCCCGATGCCTCGCGCTATACACCTACCGTGAAGGTGGTGTTACAGATTCTTGCTCTGATTGCCTTGGTAATCGTCGTGGCCCGTCCGCGTGCCGGACAGAAGGAGCTGGAACAGGTATCGGCCGGAATCGAGGTGATGATAGCATTCGACGTATCCAATTCGATGCTTGCGTCTTCGAATGACGCTCCCGACGGCATTGCGCGCATCGACCGTGCGCGTTTGTTGCTCGAAAAGCTTCTTGACCGCCTGGACAACGACAAGGTCGGCCTCGTGGTATTTGCGGGCGAATCGAAGATGCAGCTGCCGCTGACGATGGATTTCTTCAGTGCCAAGATGTATCTTAACGAGCTTGAGCCCGGAATGATCAACAATCAGGGCACCTCGCTTGCATCGGCAATGAAAATGGCAATGAACGGCTTCTCGCCTGCGAAAGACGTGCATAAGGCCATTATCCTCATCACGGATGCCGAGGACCACGAGGGAGCAGCTGTGGAAACGGCAAAACTGGCTGCCGAAAACGGCATACAGGTTGACGTAATCGGTCTGGGTAGTGCCAAGGGCGCTCCAATCCCCGTACCGGGCCGTCCGGGCCAGTACATGGTCGATGCCGAGGGGCAGACGGTAATGACGTCCGTGAATGAAAAAATGGGCACGGACATCGCCCAGGCCGGCGACGGCATATATGTGAACGGGGCGGCCTCCAATGCGCTTGATCAGCTTGCAGGACAGCTTGACAAACTCTCGAAGTCGGAATTCCGCTCCGTGTCGTATTCGGCTGCCGCAGAACAGTTCCCCACCTTCGCGTGGATAGCGTTCATACTTTTGATAATAGACGGATTTATGGTAGACCGCAAGATAAGCTGGCTGCGCGGCGTGAACTTCTTCACCCGCGAAGGCGGCAAGGGGCGCAAGGCGCTCATGATTCTGCTACTTATCGGGCTTTGTGCGCCGACTATGTCGGCTGTCGGTGACAGCTCGATCAAAGCCGAGCGAAACTATATTCGCCAGGGCAATAAAGAATATGCCGACTCCAACTGGCATGCCGCGTTGGAATCATACGAAAATGCTCTTGCAGCCAACCCTCACAGTGTCCGCGCGGCCTACAATAAGGCCCTGGCCCTGAGCCATCTCTTCTCCGAGGACAACAAAGGCACGGAAAATGATCCGCGTGTGGCGGCCACACAGCTTTTCGAAGCGGTGGCCGGGGCCGCTCTTGCCGAAGAGGATCCCGAGATTGCACGCCGGGCATATTACAACCTGGGTAACATAGCGTTCAACGACGAAAATTACGACGAGGCCATAAAGCGCTACAAACAGTCGCTGCGAATAGGTCCGAACGACCTTGCTGCACGCCAGAATCTGCGTCTTGCACAGCTGAAGAAACAGGAACAGAATCAGGACAATCAGCAGGATCAGAAAGACGATAAGCAAGATCAGCAGCAGCAACAACAGCAACAGCAGCAGCAACAACAGCAGGACCAGGAACAACAACAGCAGCAACAGCAGCAACAGCAGCAACAGATGACAGGCTCGGCACAACAGATCCTCCAGTCCATGCAGAACAAAGAAAACGCCACGCGCCAGAAGGTACAACGTCAGGAAGAACGACCTGCCGGACGCTATTCCACTGACAAACCATGGTAAGTCGTACCGCAATTGAAAAGGTAAAATGATGAAAATCTCACGTTTCAGACTCCACATACTACTCATGGTGCTGGTGCTTGCGGGCAGTCTCGCAGCTACAGCGCAGCAATTCACGCTCGTTCAGCCCCGTTCGGTTGTGGAAGGCAGGAACTTCAACCTCACCTTCCGCCTCACCGATGGGGAAGCAAATGCACCCTCTGCACCACAGTTGCCTCACTGCCGGCTACTGTACGGTCCTTCTACCTCCACGATGCAGTCCACACAGATTGTGAACGGGAAGATGTCGTCGACGTATTCCATCGACTATACGTTTGTTTATCGTGCCGAGGAGCCGGGCGAAGTGACGGTGCCTGAAGTGAGCATCAGCTGCGAGGGTAAGACCTTGCGGTCGCGCACAGCCACATTCAACATTCTGCCGTCCGACAGCCCTGTCCCGGCATCGAGTGGAGGGAGTCAGAGCGGAAGAAACGTACAGGCCGATGACTACAGCACGCAGACGCCGGGCGCAGTCGGTAAGGACGACCTGATGGTGCGCGTAAGCTTCTCCAAATCGAAAGTCTATGAGCAGGAACCGGTTGTAGCTACGATCAAGGTCTACACAAAATATGACATAAGTTCCTTCATCGTCAACACCCAGCCGGCATTCGAGGGCTTCCTGTGTGAAGAACTGCCGGTGAATCTGGAGATGAATCTTGAGCACTACAACGGTCAGAACTACCATACAGCAGTGCTTAAACGGCTGCTGCTCTATCCTCAGAAACCCGGAAAACTGAGCGTGAACTCGGGAAAGTATGAGGTGACGATTGTACAGTATGAGACTGTGAACATGGGCTTTTTCCGCACGCAGCGTCCTGTGGAGCGCAAGCTCATGACCTCGTCCAACGCTGCGTCGCTGACTGTTGAATCCCTTCCAGAGCCCAAACCTGCAGGCTTCAACGGCGCTGTGGGGAGCTTCACGGCCTCGGCGAACCTTTCTCCGGAGCTTCTTAAAACCAACGAAGCAGCCACGTATACCTACACCATCAAGGGTACGGGAAATATCAAATTCCTGAATACGCCTGAAGTGGAATTCCCGGCCGGCATCGATGTCTATACGCCCAAAAACGACATTGATGCACGTGTTTCGGGAGCGAACATGACCGGTAGCCATACGACAATCTACACGATCGTGCCTCAGGAGCAGGGATCATTTACCATTCCGGGACTTCCGTTCGTTTATTTCGATCCTGACAAGCATGAATACCGCACGGTAGATATTCCTGCCATGGACATAAAAGTTGCCCGTGGAGCTTCCACTTCTTCTACTGTTCCGGAGCAAAAGGCTATCAATACTGAAATCAATGACATCCTGCATATCCATCCGCTGAAAGCCGGAATGCGAAAGGCGCCGTCCTACATTGTGGACAGTGTGTGGTACTGGAGCATATATGCGGCTCTGGCAATTGGATTGGTTGCGGTTGTGCTGATCTATCGCCGCAATATCCGTTTGAATGCAGATGTTGCAGGGCGGAAGCTGGCACGGGCCGCGCGCGTGGCCAACAAGCGCCTCAAGGAGGCCCGGGGCTATATGCAGGCTCATGAGGGCGAGAAGTTCTACGAATCGCTTTCGCAAGCTCTGAGGGGGTATTTAGGGGACAAATTCGGCATCGCTCCCTCGCAGTTGGTGCGTGAAAACATCGCCTCCCGACTCGAGGAGCGCGGGGCCTCGGCCGAAACGATACAGGAGGTGCTCGAAGTTCTTGATACGTGCGAGATGGCACGCTTCACGCCCATGGGCTCCGACACTGAAATGTCCGCAATGTACAACAAAGCCGTTGAGGCAATACGCAGCATAGAAAAATGAAATCTCTGTTCTTCACCATCATAATGCTTGGAGGCGCGATGATGAGCGCTACAGCTTCACCGGCCGCCTCGGGGGATTCGCTCTACAACAAAGAACAATTCCGTGATGCGGCAGCCATGTATGAACGTTCGCTTTCCGAGGAGGGTGCGGATGCGGATACCTACTACAATCTGGGTAACGCTTACTTCCGCACGGGACAGACCGGACGAGCTGTCGTGTCATACGAACGCGCATTGCGGCTTGATCCAACACACGAGGATGCACGCACGAATCTGGAATTCGTGAACAGCCGCATAGCGGATCTACCGGAAGATGACTCGGCATTTCTGAGCAATCTGCAGCAACGTGTAAGCAATTCGCTCACAGCCAATTCATGGGCGTGGTGCGCGTTGGTGCTATTTGCATTGCTGATGGGAGCTGTAGCCGTCTACATATTCGCAACGGGAGTGAGAGTGAGGAAGTTCGGGTTCTTCGGCGGAATAGTTCTATGCATTCTTTTTGTCTACACTTTAAGCACCGCCCTGTCTTCCTCCGCCCAAGCCAGGAGCCACGGCTGGGCTGTAGTGATTGTGCCTACGACTTATCTGAGTTCGTCGCCACGTCCAACATCCAATTCATCGGACAAACTGGTTGCCATCCATGAAGGGACGAAAGTCGAAGTGATCGATTCAGTTTCGACGCCGGACGATCCGAGTTCACCCAAGTGGTATAACGTGAAAATCAACAACAGTACAAAGGCCTGGCTTAGAGCAGTAGACGTTGAGAAAATTTGATCGGCGCGGGCGGTCATGCTTTTAAACATAGAAAGTTTTTTGCGTAAAGATTTGTATATTTCAAAAATTGAGTGTAATTTTAGCTCCATAAAAACATTCCTGAATAACTAACCCACTCAAAAACTCGATAAGTTATGACCAAGACTATCACATTCAACGAGCTCCGCCGTCTGAAAGACAGTCTGCCCGACGGCTCGATGCACCAGATTGCCGACCGCCTCAACACGACCGTCCAGACCGTACGCAACTATTTTGGCGGCTGCAACTATGACAACGGCAAGAACGTAGGTCTCCATATCGAGCCGGGCCCCGACGGCGGTATCGTAGTACTTGACGATTCCACCATCTATGACATGGCTGTAGAAATTCTCCAGGCTCAGGAAGCCGGTGAATAAAAGGAATGTGTTCGGGAGTCTGGCCCACAAGGTCAGGCTCCCGGACATTTTTTTTATATCCATACCAACCAGATAATTCCGAAACCATGATCACCCTGGCCATACATACATACGAACGAGCCTTAGCTCTTCGATCAACACTTGAAAGCCACGGAATAAGTGTTGAACTGAGCGATGTTCTACATGATTCACCCGAGTTTACATCCGGGGTTCGAGTGCGCATACCCGAGGACCAGCTTCCACTTGCACTGCGCATAGTCGAGGGTGATGAGTTTTCGCCCACACCCGGCAACTATATCCTCGTTCCGGTCGATTTCAGCGAGCATTCATTCAAGGCGGTGAGTGTGGCAGCGGGACTTGCCTCGCGTCTAAACACACCCATCAAGCTACTATACAGCTATATCGACCCCTATATCGCAGGGAACCTTCAGTTTTCGGACAACATCAGCTACGAAATCGGGGAATCGGGAGCACGTAAGGCGATGGTTGACAACGCGCAACTGATGATGCGCAATTTTCTGGAGCGCGTGAACCGCGGAATCGCAGACGGAAGCATTTCCAGAGTGAAAATCAAGACAGAAGTGGTGGAGGGAGTTCCCGAGGACTCGATTGCCGAAATGGGCCAGCTGGAACGTCCGTCGCTGATAGTCATGGGTACCCGCGGCTCGGAACAGAAATCCCGGGATCTGATCGGATCGGTGACGGGCGAAGTTCTGGACGAGGGCCGTTTCTCGGTTCTTACCGTTCCGGACCCCTGCAATCCCGGACAGCTGATGAATCCTGAAAGCATACTTTTTCTGGGCGATCTGGACCAAAATGACATCATTGCTCTCGATGTACTGTACAGGCTTTATCCGGACACGCAAGCCCGTGTGCTTCTGTCGTACATGACACGCCGACGGGGACTAAGCGAGACTGCGATCAAGGAGGGACTTAAGCGTCTTAAAACCTATTGCGACAACAACTTCGAACGCTTCACATTCGAGACGGCCTTGTTACCCAAGCCAGAAGAGAACGATTTCGAGAGCCTTGCCTCGAGCCACGGCTGTACACTTTTGGTGGTTCCGAACCGCCACCGCAATGCCTTCTCGCGCCTTTTCCGTCCGGGAATCGCAAACCGGATACTCTTCCACACGGATCTGCCGATGCTGGTGATCCCGAAATAATCGGGAAGAATGAAAGCACCATTCCGTCCGTCGGCAGGAGCTTACGCCAGGGCCGAATCGGGTCGAGTCCTGAAATATTTCCTCCCTTTTGCGGCGATAATCTTTCTTGGTTCGCTTGTCGGAGCGTTATTCGATGCGCGATGGCTTTTGGCCGGACTGATGATTGTGATGGTGCTGGGTCCTGCGGCATTTTTCTTTCTGTGGTTCGGAATGACGGGAAGGCAGGATGCGCGGCTTCGAATGCGTCCGCAGCAATGGATGGTGAATGATGAAGGTCTGCGAATAGATTTTTTTGGATTCGAAGACAAGGAGGAAGCTGAAGCCGAGTCATCCATACTCGTGCAATTGTGTGAAATAAAAAGTCTTGAGAGACAGGGCACCTGGTGGATTCTTAGGACGACACGTTCTGACAATGAGATATTGCTGGCACCCATCGAACATCTGGCTGCCGAAAATGTTAAAACACTCAGCCTCGCCGCTTTTTGGCGGGAAGGGGGCGATGATGACGTAACTTTGGCATAAGTTTTGCGAGAAAAGTTGTCACAGCCATTATTTAGAACGATATGAATCCAAGAATAAATAAATTTATCGAACTGATACAGGGAGATGTACGAGGCCGCCGCCTCCGCACGGCCCTTGCCCGAATCCGCGCATTTTCGCGTGAGCAGCAGCTGCCGGAAATCCATGCAGCGTGCGAGGGTATCGAACGGAGATATTATTACATGCTCCGGAGCATGGCACAGGGCATGCCGGATCCGCAACAGAGCGAAGAAACATCCCGGATGCTTGACAGCGCATTCATGCTTGCGCTGCAAGCAGCAAAACTTTCATCGCAAGCCGAGGGGGAGACACTGGGCGATTCGTACGCCCGATATGCTTCGATCCGTGGGGAGGAGAGCATCGCTACACTCGCAGTAGACTACCTGACCGAACATTCCGTCGTTCTTTCAGATGCAGCAGCGCTAACGGATGCGGGACGCCGAGCACCACTGGAGCGTCTGAGCAGGGATATATTCCACAGAACATGGGTTGAGTATCCGCTGGATTCCGACTCGAGTGAAGCACTTTCGAATCTCATCGAAACGGGAGATGTCCCAGCCGCAGACCGTGAGGCATGGATCGGAGCCGTTACACTGGGACTGCTCGAAGGCTTTGACCCGGCCCGCATAGAATTACTTGCCCGCTTCACTCAGATGCCGGAAACCCGCATGCGCGCTGCCGCACTCGGAGGTCTTTTTTTTGCACTGCACCGTTGGTGGTTCATGTCGGGGAGCCCGTCCATCCGTTCAGCAATGAATACACTGAAGGCTGATCCGGATTTTGCAGAGGACATGCGAACACTAATTTTCGAATACAGCCGCGAGTTGGGAACGCCTGCACTTGCAAAGCGAGTCGAAGCAGAAGTCCTTCCCGGACTAAACAGTCTGGGAGCATCGCTGATGCAGCGCATGGCGGGTATAGACCTTTCAAGCAAAAGTCCTGAGGAGCTTGCAGAGCTTCTGTCGGGAGCGGGGCTCCCGCAGATGGAGGACGGAAAGACCCGAGAGTCGCTCTTCAACATCAACCGTCTGGCCGAGGCCGGAGATGATGTGTTTTTCGCATTTCTCAAGCCGATGCATGCCCAGGGATTCTTCAATGACATTGCGAACTGGTGGCTTCCGTTCGACACGACCCGCAGCGAGTTTTCGGAGATATTCGCTGACGAAGGTGCTGTGCTGGGTGAGATGTTCGACAAGCTTGATTTCTTATGCGACAGCGATAAATATGCTGTGCTGATGGCGGTTGCGGCTGCTCCGAAAAGCGTACGCGCCACTACGCTTTCTATGATGATAGAGCAATACAGCATGATTGCCGAGCAAACGGGGAATCGTGACGAGAGCTATGACGCGCGTTTCCGTCATGCAGCTGCCAACTATATGAAGAATGCTTTCCGATTCTATACGCTTTTCCGCCGGAAAAACGAGTTTTACAATCCATTCGTTCCGGAAGTCGGATTCAATGTATCGTCGGATATCAGCGCACTTTACACAACGCCTGATGCAGTTCTTCCGATTGCGGAGCGTCTTGTGTCCTCGGGAGTTCCGGTATTTGCATTTCCGTTCTATCTGGGGCTGATACGTTCGGGAATAGATCTCAGCAGCAAAAACTATTTTCAGGCAGCCCAAAGCGCCGAACTGGCACGGTATGCAGACGAGGCTCAGGACTGGTACGGGAAGTCTTACGAACTTGATCCAGCGAACGAGGCTGCACTGCTTCGGCGAATCATTCTTCTGGAAAAACGAAACGAACACAGCCGTGTACTTGAAATCCTGGACCGTGAAGGGATAGACAAACTCGAAAATCCGGATTTGCTGTTTATCTACTCGGGCGAGCTTCGACGTGCACGCCGACTCGAGGCAGCGCAGACAGTGCTGTCGAAAATAATCTACTCGGCCCCTCAAGCGGCCGCTGATGAAGCACGCCTGCAGCTTGGAGCCGTGATGCTTGATGACGGGAATCCATTAGGGACAACTGAAACGTGCGAGGAGCTGCTTTCAAGCCAACCGACTCCTGAGCTTCGCAAGCGCGCCGACTTCCTGGCGGGAGTCTCGCTTCTTGCGGGCCATCAGCGGGACAAAGCTTTCGCGGCCTTTCGCCGCAGCTTGGGTGAAAAACCGGATTCAGGTACTTTCGAAGCCTTCGGGAAGGCAATCGGGAGTTATTCGGGAACACTTCAGGAGATCTATGGTCTGGCACCGGAAGAGCTTACAGCAATGGAAGATGCGCTCCGCTATTCATTTTCCGACTCCGACATACCCTTTGTGGAGTGAAAAATGCGTAACTTTGCCAATGCAATGAGAAAACTGATTCTGATACTCGCAATACTACCGAGCTTTGTTCTTCCAAGTTGCCGCGGCGACCGAAGCGGCTCAGCCATGAGGGCAGCTGCGGAGGCCGGTCGCCGAGACGCTCTTGAAGTAATGTCGATGAAGGCGGAAAGCATGGAGCGCGAGGGGGGCGTACTTGCAATCCGTGCACGCGAGACAGAACTGCGAAATCAGGGTCTTGACTCGTGTGCATCGGCCTACTCCCGAGCTGCATACAATGTGATTGACTCCGTCTTAAACGCTGAAAATGCATTACGTTAGCGTTCTGCTCCCCGTACCACTCCAGGGGTCGTTCACATACGCTCTTCCGGAGCATATCTCGCCCGGAGAAGTACAGCAAGGTGCGCGTGTGCTTGTGCCATTCGGATCGCGGCATCTATATACGGGCATCGTGGACGCCACGTGCGTAGAGGCCCCAAAAGGTCTGAAAGCAAAGGAAGTGATCAGTGTGCTGGACCCCCACCCCATAATCCGTCATCCACAGTTGCGCTTCTGGGACTGGATAGCTGACTACTATCTCTGTACGCGCGGCGAAGTTTACAAGGCCGCGGTGCCAGCCGGCTTGAAAATCGAGAGTGAAACAAACGTTGAGCTAAACCCTGAATTGGAGCCGGAGGCTATCGCAGAACTCGGAGAATCGGAGGCGGCGGTGGTGAATTATCTGCGTGAAAACGGAAAGCAGGCGACATCGACAATCGCATCCAAGGTGCGTCTCCCACAGGGACGGAGTGCTGAAGGCATCGTGGCAAAACTGGTTGCGTCGGATATTGCGGTTGTAAGCGAGCGACTTCGCGAACGCTACCACGCAGTCAAAAAGCCCTACGTGCGCCTGACCATAAGCCGCGGGAATCAGATCGAACTGGCTGAAGCATTTGCCAAAGTGCGTCGTTCAAGCAAGCAGGAAGCAGCTCTCGTGGCCCTGATAAGCCTAAGCGGGTTTAACCATCATGGTGCTGAACTGAGGGAAGTGAGCCTTGAAGAGCTTGCAGCGAAAGCAGATGTGACCAGAGCTAACGTGAAAGCGCTTGCAGATAAAGGCATCTGCGAGATATACAGTAAGGAGGTATCGCGTTTCGCGGCAGAGAGCATACAGACGGATGCACTGCCTGAGCTGTCGGAGGCGCAGGGAAGAGCGCTTCAAGAGATTCACCGCTCATTTCTGGAACATGCAGTGACGCTGCTTCACGGGGTGACAGGCTCGGGTAAGACGGAAATATATATCCATCTGATAGATTATGTGCTACGACAGGGTCTTCAGGCGCTTTACCTTGTTCCTGAGATAGCTCTTACCACACAGCTTACACGACGGCTGCAGCGCGTGTTTGGCCCGCGAGTTGTAATCTACCACTCAAAGTTCTCGGACAGCGAGCGTGTGGAAATATGGAAAAGGCTGCTGACGAGCAATGAGCCGTTGGTAGTTATCGGTGCGCGCTCGTCCGTTTTCCTTCCTTTCGCCAAGCTGGGCCTTGTGATAGTGGATGAGGAACATGAGTCGTCGTACAAGCAATATGATCCGGCCCCACGCT
This sequence comes from uncultured Bacteroides sp., assembly GCA_964493495.1. Taxonomy (GTDB): domain Bacteria; phylum Bacteroidota; class Bacteroidia; order Bacteroidales; family Muribaculaceae; genus CAG-873. Next base: position 3,833 of record CAZBNM010000024.1, on the reverse strand, counting down.
ATAACGGACGCGACGCAGCGACAGTTCTTGCCGGAATGCACGGGGCAAAGACAGTCTACGGATCGGCGACGCCCACAGTAGAGACCTACTATAAGGCACAGACGGGAAAATTCGGACTTGTGAGCCTTACGGAGCGCTATGAAGGCGCAATGCTGCCGGAAATTGAAATTGTGGATATGCGCACGGAACGTAAAATGGGGCGCATGCATCATGAGTTCCTCAGCGACAAGCTTCTTCATGCCGTGAACAAGACTGTCGGAGAACGATGCCGTCAGGCCATCCTCTTCCACAACCGACGCGGATATGCTCCGATGGCACGTTGCAAGATGTGTCAGTTCGTTCCCAAGTGCGATTACTGCGATGTTTCGCTCACATACCATCGCCGCCACAATTCCCTGATCTGCCATTACTGCGGAGCAAGCTATCCCGTGCCGCGAGTGTGTCCGAACTGTGGCGAACCGGCCATAGAAATCGTTGGATTCGGCACGGAAAGGCTTGAAGAGGAGATAACGGAGGCATTCGGGAACGCCCGTGTCCTTAGGATGGATCTGGACACGACGCGGAACAAGGAATCGTACAGCAGGATTATCGATGATTTTTCCGAGCATAAGGCAGACATACTGGTGGGAACCCAGATGGTAACGAAAGGCCTTGATTTCGGAAACGTGGAGCTTGTGGGAGTGCTGAGCGCGGACGCGCTTATCAACTATCCGGATTTCCGTTCGGCAGAACGAGCGTTCAACATGCTTGAACAAGTGGGGGGACGCTCGGGGCGACGCGCCGCCGGGGAGCGCGGTCGCGTGCTCGTGCAGAGCTACAATCCCGAGCATCCGGTGCTGGTTTACGCGGCCTCACACGATTACCGCGGATTCTACCAAAATGAACTTGAAGAACGCCGGAGCTTCAACTATCCGCCATTCTCGAGGATCATAAACATTTATGTAAAGCACCGGGATTCGGACGTGGCCCAGCGCGGAGCCGAGAGCCTGTGCACGGATCTCCGTACTGTCTTGGGGAGCCGCGTCAGCACGGTGCAGGAACCACCGGTGAGCCGTGTCCAAAACCGCTATATAAGGAAGATAATGGTGAAGGTTGAGGCGGATGCGTCGATGACAAAGGTCAAGGCCATTCTACGGGAAGCATACATACGCCTTGTTTCTGCTCCTACAACACGCTCGCTCAGCATCCACTATGACGTTGACCCGGTATAAGGCAGATGGGACGCACCGAAACAGCTTACAGAGGGCTTTCGCCACAGGCACGGACAATAGGTTTGTACATGGTGCTTGTGGCGTCGCTGTGCACGATATGGGTTCTCTTCATGTGGCGTACGGACTCGCTGTCATCCCGTCTTTCGGGAGACTATGCGAGAATAGCCGGGGATGTTGTGCTTCTGACCTGTCCCTATTGGTTCGCCGGACGCCGGTGGCGGCTTATCGGAATGCTGATGGCGCCATTAGCGTGTCTAATATTGCTTTTGAATCTATGGTACTATAATGCGTGGGGAGATATAATCCCGCCCTGGGCCTTGAGCTACACGGAGAATATAGATGGCGATCTGGTGCGCGCGACAATAGCACTGATGAAGCGGGAGGACTTTTTTTTCGTGCTTACTTCCTTACTCCCGTTGGGTGCATGGTTCGTTCTTGGCCAACCCGACTGGTGTCCGAAGCCGATGACGCGATGGATATTGGTCGGGGGCTCTTTGGTGATATACGGAATGAGTCTGTGTGTGCGGGTTCGCTCTATAATAGTTTTCAACCGGATAGAGTACGGATTGAATATGAGCGTCGGAGATGCGTTTGATGAACTGCTGGAGCATCCGAAAATCGTTCAATTAGCGTCGATGCAACGCGGTCCGATCTTTCATGGAATAAACATCATCCGAGACTTGGGAGCAATGCGCAGGAGTGAAAAGCCGGATAAGGAAGAGCTGGAGGGAATCGCACGGTTTCTTCAGGAGGTGCCCTGTTACGCACCTGATTCAATTTTCACGGCGAACGTGGGGAAAAACATCGTGCTGATAATCGTTGAATCTCTTGACGGGGAACTTATAGGCAAAAGTGCGGGAGGCCGGGAAGTAATGCCCGTACTGAACGAAATGATCCGTGAAGAGGGATGTATTTTCAGCACGAATGTTGTGAGTCAGGTAAAATACGGGCGGTCGATTGACGGGCAATTGCTGATCAACACGGGACTCTTGCCGCCGGACAAGGGCGTATCATCAGTTTCCACGCGCGGCTCGCTTCCGTACGTGCCTTCGCTGCCCCGCGTTTTCGCGAGTTATGATTCGTATGCGATAATGGCGACGAAGGGAATAGTATGGAGTGAGCGAGATGTGGCACAGCTTATAGGCTATGAGGACACGAGTACAATATATGACTATCCCGGCGTGCGCGAGGGGCACGATGCTGACGGGACAATGTTCAGAATCGCGATCGAGAAACTTGCGGACCGCAAGGGAAATGGCGAGAGAAGTCCTTTTATTATGGAGCTGATAAGCGGAAGCATGCACCTGCCCTACGAGGACGCAGCTGCAGAAGATGTGCGGGAATATGCTTCAGTAAGCGGTCTCGAAAGGAATTACTATACGGTCGCGAGCTATTTCGACGAGTGTCTGGGTCGGTTTATCCAAGATCTCAAGGAGCTGGGGATATATGAGGATACTGTGGTATTCATAATGTCGGATCATGAAAACACCTTTGAGGCCAAGGGGAAGAACGAGCATCCGGGACGGACATTTTTCGGAGCGTTCAACTGCGGACACAGCCTGGAAATCAATCGCACGACAGGCCAGGTGAACATCTATCCGGCTATCATGGAGATAATGGGGCAAGACTGCCAAGCGGCATATCACGGGCTGGGCGCAAGTCTCCTAAGCCCGGACGTAAATTCGGCCCGCACTCCTTACGGGAAGGAATTCGGGCCGGTAGATTCACAAGAGATCGAAGCCTATGAGATTGCCGATGAAATATGGCGCTTCAATTTCTTTGAGAAAGTGATTAACTGATCAGGATTCAACCTCAGTGGCCTCGACATCGATGGGAGGGGGGACAGCTCCGGAATCGGAAGCTTGCGAAGCGGGATCTTCGGGATTCTTTCCGAAAAGTTCGTCGGTACGGGAGGTCCAGGGGCGCGGGCCGAAGATGTTCTTGACGTCCTCGGTGTATATGACTTCGCGGGTAATGAGCGTGTCGGTGAGCTTGCCGTGTCCCTCGGCATGCTCGCGCAAGATGGCCTTTGCGCGCTCATACTGCTCGGCAATGATGCGGGAGACTTCTTCGTCGATAACCTTCGCGCGCTCGTTGCTGTAAGGCTTGCTGAAGCCCATATCCTGACCGGTGGAGTCGTAATAGCTGAGGTTGGGCATGCGGTCGCTCATACCGTAGTAAACGACCATGGCATAGGCCTGCTTTGTGACACGCTCGAGGTCGTTTGCGGCGCCGGTGGAAATGCGTCCGAGGAAGAGCTCTTCGGCAGCGCGTCCGCCAAGTGTGGCGCAAATTTCATCGAGGAGCACTTGAGAAGGGGTAATCTGGCGTTCTTCGGGCAGATACCATGCGGCACCAAGCGCCTTTCCACGAGGAACGATAGTGACCTTTACAAGGGGATTGGCATAGCGGAGATGCCAGGAAACGGTGGCGTGTCCGGCCTCGTGGATAGCGATTGCTTTCTTTTCTTCAGCAGTAGTGATCTTTGAGCGTTTCTCGAGACCACCGATTATTCGATCGACAGCAGCGGAGAAATCTTCCTTGGATACGACGTCCTTGTCGTGTCGGGCCGCAATGAGAGCGGCTTCGTTGCAGACATTGGCAATGTCGGCGCCTGAGAAA
>CAZBNM010000023.1:0-27040 GCA_964493495.1 uncultured Bacteroides sp. | reverse complement strand
AAGAGCACGCTCGACGAGGTGCGCGAGGCCGATATCCTTGTGCATGTGGTGGATATTTCGCACCCGAATTTCGAAGAGCAGATAGAAGTGGTCAACAAGACGCTGGCCGACGTATGCGGGGGGGCGGAAAAGCCCACGTTGCTCGTATTCAATAAGATCGATGCATTCACTTACAAGCAGAAGGATGCTGACGACCTCACGCCTCGTACGCGCGAGAACGTGAGTCTCGAGGAACTTAAGGAGACCTGGATGTCGCGAATGAACGATAATTGCGTATTCATCTCCGCTCGAAAGGGCACGAACATCGATGAGCTCAAGCAGAAACTGTACGAAATGGCCAAGGAAGTGCATCTCACACGCTTCCCCTACAACGATTTCCTATATCAGAAATATGACGACCTCCAGGAATAAAGGCCTTCCCCCGCGGGGTCAGGGATTGTACAGGTCGCGGTGGTAGAATGCCATGATTTCGCGACTTTGCTCCAGGGCTTCAGAAGCACCGCAGCCGGGCGCCAGCTCGGCTGCTTTGGCATAGTCGCTCATGGCTCCTCCGCGGTCGCCGGCCTTCCAGCGAAGCCGTCCGCGCCTGAAAAGGAGGTCGCCGCGCGCGGTGGCATCGTGCTCTCCGGCAATGGATGCCGTGAGCTTGTAGATTTGGGTAGAAAGGTCTTCGGCCGGACTCATTGCGCAGGTCCGATTATGAGAATCCCCCCGGTAGAGGGGTCGAAGCGTACCATAGAGGGGTCCTTCTTGTCGGTAAAAAGTGCCGGATCGAGGCCGAAGGTCACGCCTAATTGCGCAAGACTCAGCTCCTTGGAAGCGACTTCCGAACCCTCGTATTCGACAGTTACGAGCGCTGTGCCGGGGATGGTATAGGCCACGCCGCCCTTGGGGAAACGCTTTGTCTCGCCTTTTTCATTTACGGGCAGCGAGGCCGTCTCGAGAATCTCGAGACTGAGCGTGAGCGGCGCACCGGCAAGGTTGTCGGCGTCCACAATGCCGTCGATGGCGGAAATGCGGGCTATCACGCGCCCGCTGATGCCGGCGCTGTCGGGAACTATTTCAATCGTCTGAACATCCGTGCGGGTGGAGCGGGTGCCCATGAACATGGCTGTGAGGGCCGCTTCCTGAGCGGCCAGATTATCCAGCACAAGCTGCATGGCCTTGCCGTCGGGTGGAGTGTTGTCGCTTTGGCCCGAGAGTAGGTCGGAACGCATTTCGCGGAGTTCGAAGATGCGCTGTGCGGCAAGCTCGGCGCGCTTGGCCACGGAGCCGGAGCGTGCCATATCCTGCGTCACGGCCTGGCGCGCAGCCTCCGTCTCCAGTGCCGTGGGAGCGGCCGGGCGTGCCACGGGCAGCTCTGGACTTGCCGTCATGGCGGCCTGTTCCGTATTTATGGCCAGAGGGATGCCTTCGGGCGAGAGAATCATGAAGGGCGTGCTCCCGGCCTTGAACTGCGCCAGCCAGCGGTTGGACGGATCGGCTATACCGCGTGGGTTGAGCTGCACGCTCTTCACGCGGGCAGTCTTGGAGGCGTTGCGTATGGCGGAATCGTCGCCGAGATAGCGACGCGCATAGTTGGAGAATTCCCCCGGCGTTTCCACCGTGAGTTCGGCTTCGACCGTGACGTCAATGGCCGTGACCGGCAGGGAGTAGACCAGGCCGTATTCGCTGGCTTTTCCGGCGGTCAGTTTCTGGGATGTCTGTGCGTTGGCGCCGGCCATGCAGCAGAGGGCTGCCAAGGCGGCAAGGAGTCGGATTTTCATGCCTGTTTGCGGGGGTTAACGATTGCTTCCATTGCCGGACCGAGGCTGGCGGCGACATCGTCGGCCGTCACAGAGCGCACGCCCTGATTGCGGGCCGCGAAATGGCCTGCAAGACCGTGGATGTACACTCCCGCCACGGCGGCGTACTCCGGGTGGATTCCCGATGCGACAAGGCCCGTGATGAAGCCCGTGAGCACATCGCCGGAGCCGGCTGTGGCAAGGGCCGGAGTGCCCGAGGAGTTCAGCAGAACGGAGCCGTCGGGCCATATCGTGGCGGTGTAGTGGCCTTTGAGCACGATGATAATGGAGAGCTTGTGAGAGATTTCAATTGCTTTGAGAAGGCGCGCCGAGGATGAGGGCTGTTTGCCGAAAAGCCGGTCGAATTCCCCTTCGTGTGGCGTGATGACCGAACGGGCCGGGAGATAGTCGAGCATCGAGGGGCGCACGGCCATGCAATTGAGCGCGTCAGCATCGAGAATCAGCGGGAAGGAGGCGGCGTTGGCGGCCTTCAGCAGGCCTTCAAGTGCGGCCACGGTGGCGTCCGAGGTGCCTATGCCGGGGCCGACGCCTATGGCCGTGTATTTCTTGTTGTAGTCCATGCGGCGGATATCGCCGTCGCCGCCATCGGTCATGAACATAGCCGACGGCACGGACGTCTGCAATACGAAAAATCCGCACCGGGCACTATGCACCGTCAGTTTGCCGCAGCCCGAACGCAGGGCGCCACGGGCCGAGAGCACGGCGGCCCCGAGCATGCCGTAGCTGCCGGCGTAGAGCAGAGCGTGCCCCAGATCGGCTTTCGACACGAATTCGTTGCGCGGAGGCAGGAGCTTGCGCACATTGTGTGCCTCGATAAGGCGCGTGTGGCACTTGGTGGCCTTCATCGACTCTTCGTCCATCTCCACGTCCAGCACCTGCCAGCGGCCCACGAGCTCGGCATTCTCCTTCATGAAAAAAGCCGTCGAGGGACCCACGAGTGTGAGCGTGATGTTGGCATGGATGATGTTGCGGTTTATCATGCCCACGGAAAGATCCACTGTCATGCCGGCGGGAAGATCTATAGCTACCACAAACGCACCGCTCTCGTTGATGAAGCGTGCCAGATACTGATAGCCGCCCATAAGCGGGCCTCCATGCTCGCGTCCGAAGAGGCCTTCCACCACTATGTCAGATGCGCTCAGGTCGGGCTGCACGAGTTCCATGCCCGTGGTTTCGAAAAGGGCGTCTTCTCCGGCGCCCTCGACATAGTCCTGGCGTGCCATGCGGGCATCGGCCGTGAGGCGGTCGCCGCCGATATTGATGAGGTAGACTTCAGGGGAGTAACCCATAAGGGCGAGGTGCACGCCAGCCTCCATTGCGTAGGCTCCGTTGATGTCGTTGCCGGCGAAGATCACCACGCGCTTGTTCTTGCGTCGGAGCGAGCCCACCGTTTCGGCGACTTCTGTGCCCACGCTGCGGATGAAGGCCATCCGTTGTTCGGGGCTGTCGCCAAGCGTGCGTTCGATTATGTAATCTATCTGACCGGGAGAGTATATGTTCATGGGAAATTGCGTCTGAATCAGACCGCAAAAATACGAAAAAATCACGGCATTGGAAAGTGCCGCTGAAAAAATCACCGCAGATAGAATCAGCAACCCCTGCAAATTTAAAGTCCGACTTTAAATTTGCAGGGGTTGGTTTATGTGTAGCCCTTGATCAGCAGCCGCCGCAGCATCCTCCCGAGCAGCTGCTCTGCTCGGAGTCTCCGCCGCCGCAGCAACCTCCACCGCAACCGCCGCCACAGCTGTGCTGGGGCATGAGCTCTTCGGGCGTGGCACCGCGCACGAGCGTCACGGTACCCTTGAGGCGGATATTATCTTTTGCAAGGGGATGGTTGAAGTCCACAACCACGCTGTCAGGCGTCACTTCCTTGATGAGGCCGTCGATGCGATAGCCGTCGGCGGTCATCATAGGAGCGAGGGCGCCCGGACGGAAGGCCTCTTCATCGAACTTGCCGTCGACCATGAAAATGTCCTTGGGGAGCGTCACTACTTCCTCGGGGTCGTAGGGGCCGAAGCCGTTCTCAGGATCTGCCACGACATCGAAGCTTTCGCCGGGCTTGAGGCCTTCGAGAGCCTTTTCAAGCGCGGGGACAAAGCCGCGTGTCACACCGAAGATTGCCTTTTCAGGGTCTTCGGCTGTCATCTCATGAAGGGCCTCTTCCGTGCCGTCGGGGTTCACGCGCGAAAGCGTGTATGTCATTTCGAAATATTTTCCGGGTTTGATCTGTTCCATAATCTTGTTTCGGTTATTAGTGTTTCCTCTCTGTATAACAAAAATCGGGCCGAATTGCTCATTTGCCGATTTCTGTCACGCGCAGACGCGGGCCTGCATCCTCTACGATGGAACGGAAATAACGTTCGTTATAGCCTCCGAATACAGGCTGTACGGGCATTCCGGTCTCACTGCGCGTGAAGCTTCCGTCCTCGTTCTGCTTCTTGATGTTGCCGTCCAGAAACTTCACGAGCAGGTACTCTCCAAGTGTCTTGTATTCCTTTGTGGCTTTGTCGGTCCAGCCGAGGGTCAGGTCGCGCAGACGCTCCTGTGCCTCAGCATAAGGCACTCCGGACAGCGCGGCAGCTGCGGTGTTCACATCGTCGGTCATTGCGGTTTCCAGACCGCCCTGCACCTTGCGTATGTCGGGAATCATCTGGCTGTAACGGTTATAGGCCTGGTTGGCCACGAAATTATTCACCCAGAACATGGAGTCCCAGGAGAGTCGCAGCAAGTCGGCCGTGGCGCTGTCAAGTGCCGGAGGAACGGTGTCGGTGGAATTGAATACAGGCACATAGACGCAGGTATTGGCGTCATCGACACCGAACCAAAGGATGCCTTTCATGGCCTCCGGACGCTCATTGCTCATGGAGGAGACAAAGGAGAAGCCTGTCTGCTGCGTGGCGATGGCGCGCTCGTGGGTATATTCCACCGAGTCGACGGTAAAGGTCATGGGGCGCCAGCGGTAGGGCACGTCGAATGGCCCGGCGCCGATGTCTTGAGTCATGTCCAGAGGAGTGCCTTCGAAGTGGTCGCGCATCATGTCCTTGAGGTCCGCAGCCGTGAGAGGCTTTTCCGGTTTTACCCACAGGGGGAGAACTTCTCCCTTACCTTCGAGAATCCAGGGGAGGTAGCGGTCCATGCTTCCGGCCGGAGCGAAGCGGTTGAAGTAGCTCCATACGCGGGCATCGCAGCCGCGGAGCGCCAGAGCGTCCGTCACGGCATATGCTCGTGAGAAATCGAAGTCGGCGTCAGGGCCTTCGAAATAGCCCTGCTCGCGTGCGAAGTCAATGACATCGGGGCTGTAAAGCGTCTCGGGGTCATCAAGCGGGAAGGTGTGGATGCGGGCATGGTTGGCGTGGCCGCTGATATGGCCGTCGGGTACCCGCCGTGCAACCCACACGGCGCCCGGATCGCTCTTGCCTTTGCCGATAAGCTCCAGGATCCATACTTCATTGGGATCGGCGATCGAGAAGCTTTCGCCTTCCGAAGCATACCCGTAGTCGCGTACCAGACCCGTCATGATGTCGAGAGCCTCGCGAGCCGTGCGTGCACGCTGCAAGGTGATGTATATCAGCGAGCCGTAATCGATCAGTCCCGAGCCCTCGAGCTCCGGACGGCCTCCCCACGTGCTTTCGGCAATGGTCAGGCCGTGCTCGTTCATGTTGCCGATGGTGGAGTAGGTGTGGGCAACTTCGGGGATGCTGCCTAAAAGCCGACCGGTGTCCCATTCGACGACCGGGCGCATCGAGCCCTCGGGATGGTCGGCCGCGGGCTGACGGTAGAGCTCGCCGTAGAGCGTGTGCGAGTCGGCCGCATAGGTTATCATTGTTCCGTCGGCGGGGTTTGTCGCTCCCGGGGCGGCAATAAGGCTTGTGCAGGCATCGGCGGTGGAAATGCCGCAGAGTCCGAGGCCCAGTGCGACCCCGAGACTTGTGATAATCTTGGTTTTCATCTTATAAATAGAACGGCACCCCGGGGCATTTATTGCCCGGCGGGGGCCGTTGTGTCTGTGAGCTTATTTCGTGCAGGCGTTTGCTATGAACTCGGCAATGTGGCGGTCCGTGCAATTCACGTAGTTGCCAAGGTTCTCGCCATAGGCTTTGAGATTCCGGATTTCGCGGGCGGCCACACCCGACTGCTCGGCGGCACGCACAACTGCCGGAGCCACTTTCTGCAGCAGACGGTGATCGAAGGGCTTGGGCAGTATGTATTCGCGGCCGAAGGTCAGATTCTCGTCGGGGTAAAGCGCCCGTACGTCTTCCGGAACTTCTTCGCGAGCAAGTTCGGCGATCGCTTCTGCGGCAGCGAGCTTCATGCGGTCGTTGATTACAGACGCGCGGCTGTCGAGCGCACCGCGGAAGATGTAGGGGAAACCAAGGACGTTGTTGATCTGATTGGGATAGTCCGAGCGCCCCGTGGCGTAAATCAGATCCGGGCGTGCGGCCAGGGCCACATCGCGTGCTATTTCAGGATTAGGATTGGCCAGAGCGAAGACTATCGGTTTGTCGGCCATGCTCTGAAGCATTTCGGGCGTCACCACGTCGGCAACCGAAAGTCCCAGGAAGGCGTCTGCACCCTTCATGGCGTCGGCCAGGGTGTGCAGTGATGTGTCCATCGTGGCATATTCGGCTTTCTGGGGATTGAGGTCCTTGCGGGCTTCCGAGATCACGCCCTTGCTGTCGCACATCACCACATTCGAGCGGCGCATGCCTAAGGCCAGCAGCAGGTTGGTGCAGGCAATCGCGGCCGCCCCGGCGCCGTTCACCACAAGGCGGAGATCTTCAAGCTGCTTATCCTGAAGGTAGCAGGCGTTGATCATCGCGGCGGCAACGATCGTGGCCGTGCCGTGCTGATCGTCATGCATCACCGGGATGCCGCATTGCCCCACGAGCTTCTGCTCGATTTCGAAGCACTCCGGAGCCTTGATGTCCTCGAGATTGATGCCTCCGAATGAGGGCGCTATGGCCTTGACGATGTCAACGACTTTCTGCGGGTCGGTCTCATTGATTTCCACATCCACAGCGTCAAGTCCGGCAAAAATCTTGAACAGAAGCGATTTGCCTTCCATCACGGGCTTGGCGGCCTGCGCGCCGATGTCGCCAAGACCCAGCACGGCCGTGCCGTTTGAAATCACGGCCACGGTGTTGCCCTTGTTGGTGTAGAGATATGCCTTTTCGCTGTCATCCTTTATCTCAAGGCAGGGATAGGCCACGCCGGGCGAATAGGCAAGTGCAAGATCCTCGGGGGTGGAGAAGGGCTTGGTGGGAACGTATTCAGTCTTGCCCGGGCGCGGGAAGCGGTGATATTGAAGGGCCGCCTCGCGGGCAGCATCGTCTTTAGGACTTGTCATAGGTGTTTTATATAGTGTATGGTTATTTATAATAAATTACGTCTGTTGTTTCTTAAACGTCGTCCGGCCCGCAAGGGTTCGGCTTTCGACGTACTCCGACGAAAAATGTTGAGCAAAAGTAGGAAAAAATTTGCAGGAATGAAAAAAAAGTCGTTACTTTGCACTCTGAAAAAGTGGCGCATCATTAGAAAGCCCCTGAGAAGATGCACTCAAGGGCGATATGAGGAATGTGATGCCGCCGCAATTTTGACGTAAAAACAAAACAACCGAAACGATAAACCATTAACCAGCCATGTCAAAGATTTGTCAAATCACCGGCAAAAAAGCTATGGTCGGCAACAACGTTTCCCACTCGAAGCGCCGCACCAAACGCACATTTAATGTCAACCTCTTCAATAAGAAGTTCTACTGGCCCGAGCAGGGTATCTGGATCAGCCTGACAATCAGCGCTGCCGGCCTGCGTACTATCAACAAACTCGGCCTCAATGCCGCCATGATTCAGGCTGCTGAAAAGGGTTACCTCTCCGAAAAGGACATCAAGTTCCTTGGTTTCTAATATTCACCTCACACTGAAAAAGACAAAACTATGGCAAAGAAAGCAAAGGGCAATCGCGTGCAGGTGATTCTCGAATGCACCGAGCACAAGGCCTCCGGCATGCCCGGCACCTCCCGCTACATCACCACCAAGAACCGCAAGAACACAACCGAGCGTCTTGAACTCAAAAAATACAATCCCATCCTGAAACGTGTAACCGTACACAAGGAAATCAAATAAATTAGCACCTCTACGATATGGCAAAGAAAACCGTTGCATCGCTCCAGAAGGGTGAAGGCCGCACCTATTCAAAGGTTATCAAGATGGTCAAGAGCCCCAAGACCGGCGCTTATATGTTCAAAGAAGAGATGGTTCCTAACGACGCCGTCAAGGACGCCCTCAAGTAATAAAACCACACATATACCTTGCACCGCCTCCCCCGAGCTCTCGGAGGAGGCGGTGCACTTACTGAACGACTCTACCCTCTGCAAATTAGCAACAATATCCTATGCCGATTCCGGATGAAGCGTAGCGGACATGCCAAAGGCATGATCCCTACATTTCGGCAAAGCCACTTCTATTCGGTAAACAGCAAAGACCAAGCCTACCGCTCCGCGACCGGTAGGGACATGCCTACGGCATGTCTACAACGTGTGGCTAAGACCCTTACCCTCCTTGTCCGCTGCCCCATTATTACTAATTCCGGTAATCAATCAAGCCGATTATCTGTTGTTCAGGCAGCTTGAACGTCTTGAGAGAGACTTTATTGACAATGGCGGCTTTTCCGAAAGAATGGCCGCAGCCCGAAAGAAAAAGCGCGGCTACTGAGTTTCAAAATACCCTAAGGTCTCTAAGGTCCCTAAAGACCCGAAAGACCTTAAAGACTCTAAGGGCCCTGTTGTGTGAGCGCACTCATTTGCCGCCCTCGGGTGCGGGGGTGTAGGCGCCGAGGGCGTTGGTGCGCGTGAGGCCGTAGAAGTCGGTCCGTGGGAAGTCGGAGGGGTAGAGCGTGGGATCGGCGGCGCCGATGGCCGGGCTCTCCGGCTTGAGGCGATAGTCGAATATATATTCGTTGCGCACGGTGTAATAGAGCGGATCTTCGCCCCAGATGCAGTTGATGAACTCGTTGTCGTCCTGGCCTTCAGAACGGATCAGGCAGTTACGGACACGCACGTCCGTGCCTTCCAGCGAGCCGTGCGAGAAGTCCTTTCCAAGCCCATAGATGATCGAATTGTTGATGTCGGCCTTCATGTAGGGCAGCCCGCTCTCGTCGTCGACACCCGTTGCCGGGTCGGAGCTGACGTGGCCCAGCCATATTGCAGGACCGGATATGGCAGTAAAAAGATAGTTGTTGGCGAAGGTGCAGCCGCTGAACAGATGCTCGCCGCCATGGAGATAGACCAAGCCTTCAGCCGCTTCGGCGAATTCGCAGCCGAGGGCGCGCACGGAGGCGTGGTATGACTCAAGCACCATGGCGCCGGAGTTGTGGAAACGCGAATTAATCAGCGTAAGCGGTGCTCCGTCCGCGATCATGCCTTGCGTGGTATTGCGGATGTCGGTATAAGCAATGATATTATCCGTGGAAGTAGCCGTGAAGAACACGCCCGTCCATTGGTTGGACATGATGTCGAAGGATATGTTCGCCACGACATTGCCCGTGCGGTCGCCGCACATATTCACCGGCTCCTCTGCCGTGCCGAGGCTCTGGAGCGAGCCGCGCACGACGAGTCTGGACTTGTCGTGGAAATGCAGCGTCGTTCCCGGTTCGATGGTGAGCGTGACGCCCGGCGCAACGACCAGCGAGTCGAATATCTGATAGGGCGTTTCGGCTGTCAGGCGCGTGTCTTCCGTTAGGGTTTGTGCTCGCAGACGGCGCACGTTCTGTCCCGTTGCCGAGAGGACCACAGATTGTGTCACACCGTTGGTAGTAAAGTCGAGGTTGGCGTTTATTTTTGTGGGGCGCGAAGTGGGATTCTCGGGCAATGTGGCTTCCACGAGCACGAATATGGAGTCCTTGGCGCGGATTTCGATGTCCGAAAATGATTCGCCGCTAAGACCGTCCACGTTCATGCGGAAGTAGCGCGCGTCAGCGCCCGAAATGGCTATGCGCGAGATGTTCAGCCCTTTGGAATGGGGATTGTAGACCACCATGCGCGTGGTAGGCGACGGTTCGTCGGTAAAGATCAGGCCCAGCTGGAGGGTGTCGGTGGCAAACTTGGGCTGGTCGGAAGGCGAGTTGGAGAAGCCATCCTCGATGCACGATCCAAGACCTGCGGCTGCCATAAGCCCCAGAAGGAGAATGATGAAAATGCGGGATATGTGTATGCGTGTGAAATTCATGTGTCGATTTTTTATAAGTACTAACGCAAAAATCGGGCCGGATATTGCCAAAAAATTATTATCTTTGCGAGATTATGAGAAAAATTAAGATATGGAATCGGCTGCTCGGGGCTGTGCTGGCAATTCTAGGCGGAGCAGCTGCTGCGCAGGCTGCCTCTGTGGATAGCTGCAGCTATGTGTCGCCCCTTCTGCCCGAACCAATGACGGTAAAGGTTGTCCTTCCGGATACGATCATAGGCCGGGCGCCGGTAGTGTATCTGCTGAATGGATACGACGGTAACTGCGATCAGTGGCTCGGAACCGCGCCTGAGCTTCCCGGATACGCCGATCAATACGGCATGATTTTCGTGCTCCCCTCGGGACAGGATTCCTGGTATGTTGATTCCCCGGTCCGGGGTGATATGAAGATGCGGAGTTTTATTATCGATGAACTTATTCCGAGCATCGACCGGCGCTATCCCACCGATCCCCGACGCCGTGCTATAACAGGACTTAGCATGGGCGGACATGGCGCGCTCACACTGGCCATGGACTATCCGCAGCTGTTTGTGGCGGCGGGAAGCACAAGCGGAGGTGTGGACCTGCTGCCTTTCGCCTCGCGATGGAATCTCGCGGAGATTATGGGCAATCCCTCGGACTATCCCGATTTCTGGCGCAACGTTTCGGCCATCTCCAAAGTCAAAGGGCTGCCCGAGCGTGCCCCGGAACTGAAAATAATATTCGACTGCGGAAAGGACGATTTCTTCGCGCAGGTGAACGGGCAGCTGCATGAGGCCATGCTTAAAGAGGGCGTGCCACACGACTACATCTCGCGCCCCGGGCGTCATGCCCACAGCTACTGGCGCAATGCGCTCCCGTATCATCTTTTGTTCTTCGATAAAGTGTTCAAACAGAAGGCTTCCGAAAAATGATAGTCAAGAGTCTGTCTCTGGTCAATTTCAAGAACATTGCGGATGCCGCCCTTGAGTTCTCTCCAAAGATCAACTGTCTGCTGGGCGATAACGGCATGGGAAAAAGCAATCTGCTGGACGGACTGTATTGCCTGAGCTTTTGCAAGAGCTTCTCGGGCATGACAGATCCGCTGCTTGTGCGCAGGGGCGAGACTTTTGCCATGCTTCGTGGAGCATATGTCCGTCGTGGACTTGCCGAGGAACTTACCCTGGGTATTCAGCCGCCGCGACGAAAGACGCTCAAGCGCGACGGTAAGGAATACGAACGGCTTGCCGACCACATCGGTGCCTTCCCCCTGGTGCTTCTCTCTCCAGCCGACAGCGCACTCGTGGATGTCGGCGCCGAAGAGCGCCGGCGCTTCCTCGATCAGATTGCCTCCCAGGACGATGCCCGCTATCTCGAAGCCCTCGGACGCTACAACGGAGCGCTCAAGCAGCGCAATGCACTTCTTCGCGAAGCCGGAACCGGTGGCCCTGATCGGTCGCTGCTTCTTGCTGTGGAATTGCAGCTCGAGCGTGCCGCCGACTACATCACGCGCGGGCGTCGACGCATTGTCGAACGTCTTTTGCCCTTGTTCGAAAAGTATTATCGGGCGATAGCTGCCAGCGACGAAGGCGTAGAGCTCTCCTATCGCTCGGCTATCCTCGATACCGGGCTCTCGCTTGGCGACCTTCTCGAGCGTGAACGCCGGCGCGACGAGATTCTGCGTCACACGACCGTCGGGCCACATCGCGACGACCTTGAAATTAGCATCGGCGCCCTCCCGGCCCGCCGCGGCGCTTCGCAGGGCCAGATCAAGACAATCACGACAGCCCTGCGTCTGGCCCAGTACGAGCTCTTGCATCTCAGTCTGGGCATACGGCCTCTCCTCTTGCTCGACGATATCTTCGACAAGCTCGATGCGGGGCGCGTGGCACGTATCATGGCTATGCTTGTGGATGCCGACGGCCCTTTCGGTCAGATTTTTATAACCGACACCAATCGCCAGCACCTCGACGAGATCGTGGCCGATTTGCCCGACCTTACACCCGAGGGCGAGGATGCGTGCCGCTTGTTGAGTGTGGAATTAGGTGTATTCTCGCAGCTCGAAGTCTGAAGCATGAAAAAGACCGAAGCGCATCTCGTGGGCGATATTCTCGAGGATATGATGCAGCGAGCCGGTAAGGGCGACGACATGGCGCGCTACCGCGTAAGCTTCCTGTGGCCCGAGGTTGTAGGGCCGGGCATCAACCGTTTTACGGCCCGGCGCTACGTCGAC
This sequence comes from uncultured Bacteroides sp., assembly GCA_964493495.1. Lineage (GTDB taxonomy): Bacteria > Bacteroidota > Bacteroidia > Bacteroidales > Muribaculaceae > CAG-873. Next base: position 14,804 of record CAZBNM010000023.1, on the reverse strand, counting down.
GGCGACGTTCTCCACGTCTATATCACCTCCGCTTCACTCAAAAGCGAACTTTCCTTCTTGCGCGCAAAACTCGTCGCACGACTCAACGAGGCCGTGGGCAAAGAAGTGATTCGCGATATTGTAATCCACTGATATATTTACGTAACAATTAGATATGAGCAGCCATAACGCGCCCGAGGCGCCCTACGAGTTCCACCATTTCCTCCCTGTGCAGATTCGGTTCAACGACATAGATGTCCTCGGCCATCTGAACAATGCCATCTACCTGCAGTTCATGGATCTCGGTAAGACCGGTTATTTCCGGCAGTTTATGGACGGCGGGCGCTTCAACTGGGATACGCTTGGCCTCGTCATTGCCAATATCAATATTGATTTCCTGGCTCCGAGCTTCATCCATGAGGACCTTCAGGTGCTGACGGCGGTTGCATCCATAGGCAATAAGAGTCTCGTGCTTGATCAGCGCGTCGTAAGCATCACCACGGGCGAAGTCAAGGCTGCCGCGAAGGTGACCATGGTATGCTACAATACCCGGACCGGCTCCACCGAGAGAATCTCTGACGAGTGGCGCCACAAAATCAGCGTCTACGAAGGCCGCCCGTTCTGATCACTACGGTTTCTTTTAGAAGGATGCGAAATAAGCGCTCATCTCCTTTAAATTTTGGAGATGAAGCACCTTTATGGAGCCGGCCGGATATACTCGTTTGCTTGTCCTTGCATTTCTGACAATCCTGTACATAGCCTCAACCTCCCCATGCATTCCCGACAATCTTAATCGTGGAATATCATTCTGCATGTTGAATATTTCATCCGCAACCGAACGTGATATAAATATTACATTACTGAAATCAAGAACAATTTCCCCCGAAATAGTAGAGGTCAGTCGCAGGATATCGCGATGAAAAAAAGCACGCGTACGCAAGTCCTTTCCCAGAATAGATGCAACTTTGATAATTGTAGCCATAACTCTCAAGATATATAATTGTAGAAATTAAAACCAGCGGGGATGATTGTAGGAATCTTTAGAAGTACGGCCGTACCGTTCCATCGGATGTTGTCGGGAAGATCCACAACTTGCTCGCCGTGGATGTCATGCCTGAAAAATGCTGCTCCTGACATTAAGAAGAATTCGCCATTCAGACCGTCGACAACAAGTTTACGCGAGTTTGAGATTCCATATCCTCTGTTCTCTGCATCAGGGCGGTTTTTTGTAGACTTCCCTTGAAGAGCCATCAATAATGCCGATGACTCGAGATTCGTTATATTGTCCTGATATCTCATGTCTGCAGCGAACGAAGTGTAAATTGATCTCCCATTGTCCATAATCAATATGTAAAGCATGTTTTCTCGCTCAACATACTGACAGAATAAATAACCTTCTAATCCATGTGAATGTTCTGTGATATTGTCTATTAGTTCCGATAATAGCCACGAAACCACTCCCACGAGCTTTCCACCTTGCCCTAACCGGGCCGATACAAGCTTCTTTATTATTTCCTGTGCCTTTTCGGAGGATTTGCTCAGTGGATTGAAACAGCACAACGGAAGGTAGCTTTTGTCTCTGTATCGTGTCCATACAAGCTCACAATCCGTTTCCTCATCAATCCTTAGAGGTGAATAAAAATAGACAGCTTTAAGATAAGAATTTAAATCTTCCGAGACGTTCGAGACCCGAACATATTCGCCATACTGACCTAATAGTACGCCAACGACGCCTATAAAGAAAGGATGAAGAAACTCACAATTGGTAAAATCCCATTCAATCAGGTGATTCGCCTCTAACTCCGTCTGTTCTGTCTGGAAAATTATTTTGAATACCTCATCGAAAATACTACCTATGCGGCTATCCCTATCTACCGGAGGGATAAGGATAACAGAAGGGATATTATTTGCAGGTAAACGCATGCAGGAGAGAGGGAGGTTTGGAAAGCAAGTGTGACGTCTGATCACTCCAGCGCGGAGAGGGCGGCGGCGATGCGGGCGAAGGCTTCGCGCAGGCGCTCGTCGGAGGTGGCGTAGCTAAGGCGTATGTAGCCGGGCGCGCAGAATGCCGAGCCGGCAACGGTGGCCACATGAGCCTCCTCGAGCAGATACAGCGCCAGATCGGAGTCCGTCGCTATGGTCTTGTCGCCGAAGCGTTTGCCAAGGTAGTGCTTCACATCCGGGAACAGGTAGAAAGCACCCTGTGGTTCGCTGATGCGCAGGCCCGGTATGCGTCCCGCCAGTTCCACCACAAGGTTGCGACGGCGCTCGAAAGCGCGCCGCATCTCCTCCACGCAGTCCTGCGGCCCGTTGTAGGCAGCCTCCGCAGCTTTCTGCGCTATCGACGAGACTCCCGAAGTCATCTGCCCCTGCAGTTTCGTCACGGCCTTGGCCAGATGCAGCGGCAGCGCGCAATAGCCTATGCGCCAGCCGGTCATGGCATAAGCCTTCGACACGCCGTTGATCACTGCCACGCGCCCCTCGAGCTCAGGGAAAGAAGCCATCGACGTATAAGGCACGCCCGTGTAGTTGATATGCTCGTAGATTTCGTCCGAGATTATAAGTACCTCCGGAAAATCCACCAGCACATCCACCAGCGCCTTCAGTTCCTCACGCGAATACACGCTTCCCGTGGGATTCGAGGGCGAACACAGCAACACGGCCCGGGTGCGGGGAGTGATGGACTCGCGCAAGCGCGCCGGCGTGATTTTGAAATCATCTTCCAGAGAAGTCTCCACCGTCACGGGCACACCCTCGGCAAGCTTCACCATCTCCATGTAGCTCACCCAGGCAGGCACCGGAATCAGCACCTCGTCGCCCGGATTCACCGTAGCCATGATCACGTTCGAGAGCGCATGCTTGGCCCCGCAGCCCACCACGATCTGCTCCGGAGCGAAATCCACTCCGTTTTCGCGGCGCAGTTTCTCGCTCACGGCCTTGCGCAGACTCAGATAGCCCGGCACCGGCGTGTAGAACGTGAAATTGTCCTCTATGGCCTTCACCGCGGCCTTCTTGATATGGTCCGGCGTGTTGAAGTCCGGTTCGCCCACAGATAGGTTAATTACATCGATTCCCCGGCTGCGGAGCTCGGAACTTTTCTGCGACATGGCCAGAGTCTGGCTGGCGGCAAGAGCATTTACACGGTTGGATACAGTCTGCTGCATACTCGTTTATTATTAATAATGAGAGTGAGCCGCAAGAGGCGCCTCTGCGACATCGCAAAGTTACGAAAATTCCCGCATATCCGGAAGCGCTTAATGAGACTAATGCAAGATTAAAGCTTGTTATGTTAAAAGTGTTAAAGTTCGGGCGCTGTCGATATTTAAGACCAAAAAATGACGGTTATTCAAATTATTTTAATTTTCTTTGTAGTCGATTTGTATGAACAGAGCAAAACTGAAGCAAAATACCAAAGACGCAACCTTGAGATTCTAAATATCATGGAGGTGCAAAGGACTGAATGACAATGTGTCTGCTACCTGTTGCGCTGATTTATGACGTTTTGAAGATGATGCCGGCAGGCTTCGGGGCCGGAATGGCACGCCACGCAGCGCGGCGTGCAGCACGTTTTAACGAAACAACTCAAAACAATTAATAAACAAGTCAAACTTTAAACACCCCTTGCATGAAGAACATTTGTTTACAAATGAACCGGAAGGCCTGGCTTGCGCTTGTCATGGTGCTGGCTATGTCATTCCCGGCTTTGGCGCAAAAGATCACAGTCACCGGTACTGTGTATGAGCCCGACGGCGAACCCGCTATCGGTGCCAGCGTCGTGGTTCAGGGCGTTGCCAATTATGGCGCCGCTACCGACATCGACGGTAACTTCCGCCTTGATGTCAACCCCGATGCCGTGCTCGTAGTCTCCTATGTAGGCTATGAAACACAGAATGTTGCCGTTGACGGCCGTACTCACATCGAGATACATCTGGCTGTCAACTCCGTAGCCATGAACGAGCTCGTGGTCGTTGGTTACGGTACGGTGAAGAAATCCGACGCAACCGGTTCCGTAGCCGTAATCAAGCCCGATGAAATCGAGGCCGGCCTCGCAACCTCCGCCAACGACCTCCTCGTAGGCGCGAGCCCCGGTGTCGTTGTTACCACCGACGGCGGTAACCCTAACGGCGGCGCAAGCATCCGCATCCGCGGTGGTGCCTCCCTTAGCGCTTCCAACGACCCCCTTATCGTGATCGACGGAGTCCCCATGTCAGGTTCTTATGGCGCTGCAAGCCCCATGACCATGATCTCCCCCGACAACATCGAGAGCATGACCATTCTTAAGGACGCTTCCGCAACCGCCATCTACGGTTCGCGTGCATCCAACGGTGTGATCATCATCACCACCAAGAAAGGGCAGAGCGGTCGTCCCCAGGTGAGCTTCTCCGCAAACTTCCACCTCAATCAGGCAGCCCGTCGCTGGGATGTGCTCGACGGTAACGAATACCGCCAGTACGTCAGGAAGTACGCTCCCGAAAGCGCCAACCTCCTCGGCGAGGCAAACACCGACTGGCAGAAAGAAGTTCTCCGCACCTCCTTCTCGCAGGACTACAACCTCAGCGTAGGCGGCACGGCCGGCTTCCTTCCCTATCGTGTCAACGTGAGCTACACCGGCAATAACGGTATCATCAAGACTTCCGAGATGCAGCGTACAACCGTAGGCATAAACCTCAACCCCAAGTTCTTCAACGGCCTCCTGCAGATCAACGCACAGGTCAAGGGCTCCTATGTGGTTGACCACGACGGCGAAACCGGCTCCATCGGCGCTGCAATCTCCTACAACCCCACGCTTCCCGTCTACACCGACTACCGCACCCTGGGCAACCTCGGTGCTCCCATCTACGGCGGATACACCTCCCTTATCAACCAGGACGGCAACCTCGAGACCAACGGTAGCTACAACCCCCTCGCTATCCTCCTGGGACAGAAGAAGGAAAACAAGGCATACGTTTCCAACGGCAACCTCCAGATCGACTACGCTCTCCACTTCCTCCGCGAACTTCACTTCAACCTCAACCTCGGTTATGAAGTCATCAAGGGCGAGACCAACAACTACAATCTCCCCAACACGCCCCAGACCTGGAAGATGAACTACCAGAACGGCGCCGGCCAGCACTACAACAACTACCAGCTCAGCCGCAACACCATGCTCGAGTTCTATGCCAACTACAAGAAGGAATTCGCAGCCATCAAGTCCAACCTCGACGTAATCGCCGGTTACACCTGGCAGCGTCAGGACTACCACAACCGTTCGAAGACACGCATCAACACCATCGGTTACACCCACGAGTACGATGCCGCCAACAACACCTGGACCGTCAACGAGGATCCCGCCTCCGCTGCCAACATCGGCTACGCTTACGGCGCTACCGACGAAGCCCGCAACTACGTCAAGTACGAAGGCAACCAGCTCAACCTCCTCTCCTTCTACGGCCGTCTGAACTACATCTTCGACGACACCTATCTGCTCACCGTCACTCTCCGTGACGACGCAACATCGCGTTTCTCCAAGGACACCCGCTGGGGTCTCTTCCCCGCCGTAGCCCTCGGCTGGAAGATCGCCAACATGCCCTTCATGGAAAGCTACATGGACAAGTGGACCGAATTCAAGCTCCGTCTCGGCTGGGGTGTTACGGGTCAGCAGGCTGTTGCTTCCTACAACAACTACACCCCCACCTACACCATCTCGCAGAACTCGGTGCTCTATCCCAGCCCCATCGTTTACGATCCCACAAACGGCAACGCCGCATGGATCAACCCCCTCTATCCCAACGCCTATGACGAATCCCTCAAATGGGAGGAAACAACCACGTGGAACGTCGGCGTCGACATGGGCTGGCTCAACAACCGCATCACCGCAAGCGTCGACTGGTATCTCCGTCAGACCAAGGACCTTCTGGCATACGTGCCCGTGCCCGCAGGTATGACCACCACCAACGCAATGAACCGCAATATCGGTGACCTCCGCAACCTCGGTCTCGAATTCAACATCGGCGCCAAGCCCATCGTTTCCAAGGACTTCAACTGGTCCACCGCTCTTAACGTGGCATGGAACTCCAACAAGATCACCGCGCTCACCGGTTCCTCCGAAGAGGATGAGAACTTCGTGCTCGGCGCAGGCGGCAACCCCGCTTCCGCTAATGCCGGCGATATTCAGGTTCACAAGGTAGGCTATCCCGCCAACTCCTTCTATGTGTTCGAGCAGGTTTACGACAAGGACGGCTTCCCCATCCCCAACGTATACGTCGACCAGAACGGCGACGGCGCTATCGACGATGGCGACCTCGTTATCAAGCACAGCCGCGACCCGAAGGTCACCCTCGCTTGGAACAACAACTTCAACTTCAAGAACTGGGACCTCGGCTTCACGCTTCGTGCCAATATCGGCAACTACGTGTTCAATGGCATGCGTGCAGGCAACACCAACCTCTCCAACCTCCGCGGCCAGGGTAACATCATGAACAACGTTATCGTAAGCGACTTCTACTTCAACGACGCTGCCGCAACCTCCAACCTCGTACGTTCCGACTACTTCCTGGAGAACGCCGGCTTCGTTCGCTGCGACAACATCACGCTCGGCTACACCTTCCACAACCTCCTGAAGGATCAGCTCCGCCTGCGTCTCTTCGCTGCTTGTCAGAACCCCTTCGTCATCACGAAGTACCGCGGTCTCGACCCCGAAGTATTCTCCGGTATCGACTCCAACGTTTATCCCCGTCCCGTCACCTGGACATTCGGTCTGATTGCAACGTTCTAAATCCTTTTACCAAAGTCTTTAAAAGTTAGCATACTATATGAAAACTATAAATAAAATACTGGCAGGCGTAAGTCTTCTCGCAATGGGTGGCCTCATGGGTTCTTGCATCGGCGACCTCGACGTGCCGCCGAAGGATCCTCAGCAGCTCACTCCCAACGTGTTCCCTGAGGAGCCCGACTCATACCTCAACCGTTGCATCGCCGAAGTATTCCAGGGTATTACCACTGCAAGCCCCTGGGGCGAAGGCAGCTCCATCCTCGGTTTCGGCGACGCAGGTGCCGGCACATTCTCCCGCACCGTGTTCAACATCGAGGAAATGTCCACCGACAACTACTCCTGGCTCCAGTTCAACGACGCCGGCTACTACGAGCTCGTGACCATGAACCTCGCTCCCGACAACGAGATCATGTATATCAACTACTCGCGTCTCTACGGTATCATTGCTCTCTGCAACCAGTTCATCCGTCAGGTCAATGACGATGCTTTCCGCACCTCCGAGGATGCTGCTCGCGCAGAGCGCGCTGCCGACTATGTCCGTCAGGCCAAGGTCGTTCGTTCGCTCGCATACTACTATGCTCTCAGCGCATACGGCAATATCGGTTATATCGACGAGTCCGCTCCTGCCGGCTCCACGCCCCAGCAGTACTCCCGTGAGGAAGCTTTCAATATGATCGTTTTCGAACTCGAGGGTGTTTCCGCAGAATGGGGCGACACCTATCGCGAACCCGCTTACGGTTATGTAGGTAAGGAAGCTGCTGATGCTCTCCTCACCCGCTTCTACCTCAACGCTGCCACCTGGACCTCCACGCCCATGTACGACAAGTGCTGGTCGCTCGCACAGAAGGTCATCGCCAACCACACCGGCGGTTATGACAACTCCGGTCTGGCTGAAAGCTACAAGGCTCTCTTCGGTGCCAACAACTACGAATATGCAAGCCAGGGCGCTCGTGAGAATGAGATCATCTGGACTCTTCCCCAGGACGGCATGTCCCTCAAGAGCTACGGCAACTCCACCTTCTACATCGCTACTGTCTGCGGTTCCTACGACGGTATTTCCTCCATCGGCGACTGCAACCTCTCCGCTCAGTGGACATGTATGGTAGCCCGTCAGCAGCTCTCCGAGATGTTCGACTTCGACCAGGAAGGCTACACCAACGACCTCCGCGCCGAACTCTGGAAGACCTCCAAGGACGGCTTCAAGATCGACAACTCCACAATCATGGGCAACGCCGGCTACGGTCAGGGCTACGCTCCCATCAAGTTCACAAACTTCGCATACGACGAGTGGGGCAACATCGACGAAGCTGCTTCGCCCGCTCCCTCCGACTTCGCAAGCGCCGACTGGCCTGAGATTCGTCTCGCCGAGGTTTACCTCAATGCCGCCGAGGCTCAGATCATTGGCAATGCAGGCTCGCAGACCGAGGCCCTCAAGTATATCAACTACATCCGCGGCCGCGCAGGTCTCGGTGAATGGGGCGTTTCCGACATGACCGCTGCAAACATCCTCAAGGAGCGCGACCGTGAGCTCTACGGCGAAAACGACCGCCGCACTTCGCTCATCCGTCACGGCAAATACGCCGGCAGCGCTTACCTTTGGAACTGGAAGGGCGGCACGCACTTCGGCGCTCCCACTCCCGAGCACATGAACCTCTTCCCCATTCCCACGAAGGTTATCTCGTTCTCGAAGTACAAGCAGAACCCCGGCTATTGATTCTGTTTCGCGAACTTAACAAATCTCTAACGTAATGAATACAATGAAGAAAATTGCATATATCTTCGCGATTGGCGGTCTCCTGCTTGCAAACACCTCCTGCAAGCAGAATCAGGAGCCTAAGTTCGAAAGAGCAATCTCGATGGAGCTAAACACTCCGCCGCTCGCAAACCAGCTCTACACCCTCACGCCCGAGGGCACGATAGACCTCACGTGGTCGCAGCCCGACTGGGGCTTCGCTGCTCCCGCCAAGTATCAGGTGGAGGCTTCTTTCCAGGAGGATTTCCACTACTACCAGAGCGGCACGCCCTCCTATTACTTCACCCTCCCCACTGTCTACACCTCGTGCGCCGCACAGGTGAAGATGGAGGATATGGCTGTGGCTATCTGCACGCTCCGCGGCATCTCCGATCCCTCGCAGTACACCGAGGAGCCCGCACGTAAGGTCTACATCCGCATCCATGGCTATATCGACGGCATTCTCGAAAGCTCCGTCTACTCCAACGTTGTAACCCTCGAGCAGGTCAAGGAATACTGCGCTGTACGTGTTCCCGGTAAGCTCTATCTCGTTGGTGCCTGCGAAGGTTGGAAAGGTCCTGATGCTGCCAATGCTGCTCACTATGCCGACTGGGCTCTCTCCGAACCCGAGGACGCTATCGACAGCAAGGTCTACAGCGGTTCCTTCACCATCGGTGCCGGTCAGGCTATGTTCCGCTTCTATACAGCCCTCACAGGCTGGGACGATGATTCCTGGGGTTCCCAGTCCGATGATAATCCCATCGACTTCGAATTCGTCAATGGCGAGTTCAATGGCGATATCAACGGTCCCAAGTGGAAAGGTTCATACAACTTCGCCGATTGGGCAGGTGGCCAGATGAATTTCAATGTTGATCTCAACACCAAGAAGCTCATCATCACAACCGAATAAAAAGAGACAGGCCGAGGCCCTTGCCGGAGTGGATCTTCGCAGTCCCTCCGGCAGGCCCGAAGCCAAAGGTTAAACACAAGAAACACAGACATCTCAATATGAAAAAAATCAGCATTCTCCTGATGGGTGTCATGGCACTCGGTCTCTTTTCCTGCCAGGACGATAAGACCAATGCTGTCCCTCAGAAGAACCCCCAGCTCCCGGTCATGAGCGCTGACGCACTTGTTGTCGAAGCCGCTCTCCCCGCTGCTCTGGATCTTACCTACCTCAACGACAACGATCAGCCTGTTGTTGTCGGTAAGGTCGTCAGCTGCACCAACTTCCCTGAAAACTACGAGCTCAAGCTCTACGGCCAGATCGGTCGCCAGGCCGAGTTCGTCAATGTTGGCGAAATCGAGCTCTCCATGACCGAGGATTCAGTGCTCTATACGAGCGCCGACGCCTTCGATGCAGCCTACGTAAAGGCTATGGGTAAGAGCGCAAAGCCCAAGGATATTTATTTCCGCGTGCTTGCCTACGCCGTGAACGGTTCTGCACAGGCTCGTCTCGGTGGCGCCGACGTGTACTATGCTTTCGCCGAGTCCAACGTTCTTCCCTTCGACAAGAATATCATCATCGAGACGGGCTATGGCCTTCTCGGCACTGTCAACGGTTGGAGCGTGGCCGATGCCGTGATGCTTGATCACAGCGGGCTCAATCCCTACGACGATCCCTACTTCTCGCGCACTTTCGATATCACTGTCGCCGAAGCAAAAGCCGGATGGTGGTGGAAGCTCGTTCCCGAAAGCACCATCGCCCTTGGTGACTGGACCAACGACAACAACGCTCAGTTCGGCACGCAGGTCAATGGCGACGAATCCCTCTCAGGCGATCTCCTTCCCATGCGTGTGGATGCTGAAGGCAACGTTACTTTCGAGCCCAAGGCCGGCTGCATCAAGGAGCCCGGTGTCTACAACTTCGTGGCCGACATGGAGAATCAGACCTATGAGTTCGTTAGCCTCTTTGATATCCTTTACTTCAATGGCGACTTCAATACCTTCGACTGGAACACAGCTCCCCGTCTTGTTTCCACGGATGGCGAGGTTTACTTCGGTATTTTCAACGCAGGTGGATCCTTCCGTCTCTACGGTCAGCCCGATTATGTCGGCGTGATCTATGGTAAGGGTCTTGGCGGCGATGGTATAAAGCTCGACGGCGGTAACATCACCCTCACTCAGAAGGGCCTCTACATGTTCGTTGCCAAACTGGCTGATGGAAAGATGCCTCGTGCTCTCATCACAAGCCTCGGTCTGATCGGTAATCACAACGGTTGGGGCGCACAGGATGCGCTTACGCCCTCCGACGACATGCTCACTTGGACAGGCACAGTCACACTCGATGGCGAATATAAGATCCGTATGAACGACAACTGGGATTTCAACCTCGGTGGTTCTCCCGATTTCCTCGTGTATAACGGTGCAAACATGATCGCAGAGCCCGGCACATACGACGTGACTCTCGACCTCGCTCATCTGCCTTACACGCTCACTCTCGTGAAGCACTAATCCCCCCGGAACAATCGTATATCGCGCTCCCGTTCGCCCTCTCGCGAACGGGAGCGCCTTGCTTGTAGGGACATGCCTCCGGAATGTCCGCAACGGAAAACCAAATTGTCATTATGTCAAATTGTCATAATGTCAGTTTGTCATTTTTGTCCTCCGGTCTCCCTGCCAACAGACACAGCGCCGCCCGGGCTATTTAAAAAGCTCGGGCGGCGCTGTGAATCAGCTCTGCTTCGCGCGTTCGCAGGGTATTGCGGACGGGCTCAGCGCGTAAGCTCGATCTGCTTTTCCTTAGCTATGCGGCGCAGGTTGAGTATGGCGTAGCGCATACGGCCGAGGGCCGTGTTGATGCTCACGCCGGTAAGGTCTGCTATTTCCTTGAACGAGAGGTCGCGATAGAATCGCATCTCAAGAACCTCGCGCTGAGGCTCAGGAAGAAGGTCGATTAAGCGACGCACGTCGTCCTCGATCTGGAAGTCTATAAGTTGGTCTTCGACGGTGGGGTCGGAGAGCTCCTTGCGGTTGAGGATGTCGCATTCGGCGTTGTCAGCTGAGATGGATGCTTCGTTCTTCTCCTGGCGGTAAGAGTCTACGACAAGATTGCGCGCTATGCGGCAAAGCCACGCTCCGAAACGGCCGCTTTCCTGATAGCGTCCCTGACGGATCGTCATGATTGCCTTTACGAACGTCTCCTGAAAGATGTCGTCGGCAAGGTCCTTGTCTTTTACCAGTTGGAAGATGAAGCCGAAAAGCTTAGTCTTGTAGCGATTGAGCAAGACATCGAACGCTTCGTTACATCCCCGGGCATAGGAAGCCACCAACACGTCGTCGGTAAGCTTGGCTAAATTCTGCATTTGTTCTATTCTTTTTGATTAGAGTAGAGATATGCGATAGGCTGATAAAGGGGGAATAAGTGAGTGAGTATTAAATATAATTGCTTTAAGTCCGGGCCGGATTCCGACCCGATGTCGGGTTGTTTTCAGCGCTTTTCTTGCGCTATGCAAATACAAAGATACTGAATATTGCCGGCTTGTGCAATATTTTCAGGCTGATTTTGCAATCTTTAACTATCTTCGGGCAATAATGCTCTCAGATACTTTGCTCTACATTCCATACGAAGGCGCGAAGCCCGAGCTTGGGACGCTCCGTGTCAAGCGCACGGAGGCGTTCCAGAACTCCCGCTACACGCGAATCCTCCACGACCGTCAGGATCGCGCAGCTCTCCGAGGGCCACGCATGCGAGCCGTAGTGCGGCTCGCCGTTTACGCTCCCGCGGCCTCGTACGTCCTGCCACGCCGTGAAGCCGCGGCAGTTGCTGCGTTCAAGCATTTCCACTATATGGTCGTAATGAGCCTGGTCGAAGGCTATGAATATTGTTTTCATCTTGTGTGTCGTGTTTTATTTGGTTTTGGCAAGTGCGCGTGCATGAGCCTTTCGCTGACGCTTCACCCCCTGATGGGCGAATACACAGTAGAGCATCGGCACGAAAAGAAGGGTCAGAATGGTCGAGAATGTCAGACCTCCGATTACCGCCGTGCCCATCGGGCGCCACATTTCTGCGCCCTGACCCGTGCCCACAGCCATAGGCACCATGCCTAAGATTGTGGTTAGTGTCGTCATTACAACCGGACGCAGACGCGAGCGGCCGCCGTCGATTACAGACCGTCGGATGCTCATTCCGCGTTCGCGGTTAAGGGATATGTAATCGATCAGCACTATACCGTTTTTCACAACGATACCGATAAGCATGATGGCGCCGATCATGCTCATCACGTTCAGTGTGTGCCCCGTCAGCCACAGGATGATGAACACACCCGAGAATGCGAACATCAGCGAAGTCATGATGATTGCCGGGTAGGTGTAGCTTTCGAACTGTGCGGCCATCACGATGTAGACGAGAATCACGATCAGCACCGCAAGCGTCAGAAGGTCCTTGAACGAGTCCTGCTGATCCTCGTACGTACCGGCAAGCTGAATCGATACACCCTGCGGAATGTCGAGCTTGTCTATTTCGGCTGCTGCGGCTTCCACGATCTGGCTCATGGGCACGTCCTGCACAACGGCCGATACCGTGACGATGCGCTCGCGGTCCTTGCGCTCGATGGTCGGAGGTGTGAAACGCTCAACGACCTCACCCACGTCGCGGATTCGAACGCCCTTGCCTGCGGCGTTGTAGATGAGGATATTTTCGATATCCTCGATCGAAGTGCGGTGCTCGGGGGCGTACATGACCTTGATATCGTATTCCTCGCCGTCCTCGCGGAACTGCGAGGCAAGCTGGCCGTTGATTCGGTTGCGCAGCGCATTGGCCGCTGTGGATAGATTAAGACCGTACATTGCCAGTTTCTCGCGGTCGAAGTCAACCTGATATTCCGGCTGGTAGTCCGCGCGCGAAATGAGCACGTCCGCGGTTCCGGGTATCTTCTCCAGCATTGTCTTCATCAGCTGTGCCGTGGAGTCGGTTTCAGCGAAGTCATAGCCGTAGATTTCGTAGTCCAGTGTGGCCTGGCCGCCCATGCCGCTCATGCCGCCCACGCTCACCTGAGCCTTCTTGAACTCGGGATAGCGCTCGCTGATATCGCGGCGCATCAGCTCGGCTATTTCCGTAATCTTGCGCTTGCGGTCGCCCGGGTCGGTAAGTCGCACGTTCATAGATATGATGTGCGGTCCGTTGTCGCTGAGCGACGCAAATGTGTTGTCGCTCGATGCCGTACCGGTCGTGTAGTTCAGCACCATGATTTCCGGATACTTCTCTTTCCACTCGCGGGAAAGACGCGCGGCCACTTCCTTGGCCGTCTCCACTCGGGCGCCGATGGGAAGCTCGAGCGACACACGCATACGGCCGTCATCGTTGGTAGGGAAGAATTCCGTGCCCACATACTTCATCAGGAAAATCGACCCGGCGAAAATGCCTATGCACACCAGGAAGGTGATCAGCTTGTGGCCCACGACATAGGTCAGAAGGCGGGCATAGCCGTTGTCGAACGCGTCAAGTCCGCGGTTGATGGGCGTGAAGAAAATGGTGTAGAGCTTGCCGTGATGCTGCTGGCGCCGCAGAAGTAGGCTGCAAAGCATCGGGGTCAGCGAAAGCGCGCACACCGTCGAGATGATCATCATGATCGTCACCATCCAGCCTAACTGGCGGAAGAGCACGCCGGTCATGCCCGTAACCAGCGTAAGCGGGAAGAATACGGCGATAAGCGTAAGTGTCGAGGCAACAACCGACACGGCAACCTCGTTCGTGCCGTGCACGGCTGCCTGTTTCGGATCCGAGCCGCGCTCGATGTGTGTCGTCACGTTCTCGAGCACCACGATAGCATCGTCCACAACCATGCCGATCGAGATGGACAGCGCCGACAGCGATACGATATTGAGCGTATTGCCCGTAGCCGCCAGGTAGATGAACGAGGCGATGAGTGAGATGGGGATGGTGATGGTGATGATGAGTGTCGCACGCCAACGCCCAAGGAAGAAGAACACCACGATCACCACGAACAGCAGAGCGTACAGCACGGTCTCCACAAGCGAGTTGATCGTATTACGGATATTGTCCGACGTGTCCACGATGATACCTAACTGCACATCCGACGGCAGACGCTTCTGAAGCGACGGAAGCATCTTGAGCACCTTGTTGGAAATCTCCACCGAGTTGGCACCGCTCTGCTTCTGCACCACGATCATGGCACCGCGCTCGCCGTCGTTGAAGGTTTCCTGCGTGCGCTCCTCAAGGGAGTCGTCGATGCGCGCTACATCGCGCAGATAAACGTTTCGGCCGCCGTACGAGCCAACAACGATATTGGCCATGTCCTCCGAATTCTTGAATTCGCCCTGCACACGAAGCGAGTAGGTGTCCGAGCCTATGTCGAATGAGCCGCCGGGGATGTTGCGGTT
>CAZBNM010000022.1:0-27083 GCA_964493495.1 uncultured Bacteroides sp. | reverse complement strand
AAATGACCGATAATGGTATTGGCCTTGTCCTTGAACTTGGCCAGGAATTCCTCGGCACCGGAGAAGGCAATCTGGTTGATATACTTATTTATGTCATCGGCCGTCATACCCACACCGCGATCGCTGATGGTGAGCGTGCCTGCCTCCTTGTCGATAGTCACGCGCACGTCCAGCGTGCCCAGTTCGCCCTTGTATTCGCCAAAAGACGAAAGGGTGCGAATCTTCTGCGTAGCATCAACGGCGTTAGACACGAGCTCGCGCAGGAAGATCTCGTGGTCGCTGTAAAGAAATTTTTTGATAACGGGGAAAATATTCTCCGTCGTTACTCCAATTGTTCCTTTTTGCATAGTATCTTATGTTGTGTATGTCTGAGACGTGATTTATATTTTGAAGATAATAACAATGCAAAAGCCGTGCCAGCTTAATCTATCCGCAATAATTTAAATTAAAAAAAACTAATTTGAAAATTACGAGGAATTTGTGTATCTTTGCAACAGCAATTTATCTCTATTATCACATTCTCTAAAAGACATTATGGCAAAAATAGGTTCAGTCATGACTCCCGTGGGCCGGAAAGCACTTCTTCTTGGAAGTGGAGAACTCGGCAAAGAAGTTGCAATCGAGCTCCAGCGCCTTGGCGTGGAAGTAGTGGCATGCGACAAGTATCCCAATGCACCGGCCATGCAGGTTGCCCACCGCAGCTATGTATTCAATATGCTCGACGGACAGAAACTCCGCGAGGTCGTGGAGCTCGAGAAGCCCGATCACATCATTCCGGAGGTCGAGGCTATCGCCACTCCAATGCTTGTGGAACTTGAAAAGGACGGATATAACGTAACGCCGACCGCCCGTGCCGCTCTGCTGACTATGAACCGCGAGGGAATCCGCAGACTTGCTGCCGAGGAACTCGGACTGCCGACGTCGCCCTACCGTTTCGCCGCCACGGAAGACGAATACCGCAAGGCTATCGAAGAAATCGGGCTGCCCTGTGTCGTGAAACCGGTGATGAGTTCCAGCGGACACGGACAGAGCACCGTGCGCACACCCGAAGATATACATCCCGCGTGGATCGAGGCTCAGGAAGGAGGCCGCGCCGGTGCAGGACGTGTGATAGTAGAGGGCTTCGTGGACTTCGACTATGAGATCACACTCCTGACGGTGCGCAGTATTTCGGGCACGACGTTCTGCGAACCTGTCGGCCACATACAGGTCAACGGCGACTACCGCACCTCCTGGCAGCCGCAGCCCATGAGCGAGAAAGCCATAGAGCGTGCCCGCGAAATAGCCAAATCCATCACGGATGCCCTGGGGGGATATGGCATATTCGGCGTAGAGCTGTTCATCAAGGGCGACGATGTGATTTTCAGCGAGGTTTCGCCCCGTCCGCACGATACGGGCATGGTGACGATGATTTCGCAGGATCAAAGCGAGTTTGCGCTGCATGCCCGCGCACTTCTCGGACTGCCCGTTCCCGCCATCCGTTTCTACGGCCCCTCGGCTTCCATGGCAATTGTGGTCGAAGGCGATACGGACAAAATCGAAATGGACTCGCTGGAAAAGGTTCTGGCATATCCCGGAGTTCAAATCCGCATTTTCGGCAAGCCCGAAATCCACGGACATCGCCGCATGGGTGTGATTCTGGCCACGGACAATACGCTGGAGGCTGCCCGGGAAAAGGCTGCAAAGGCCTATGAAGCCCTGAAAGTGAACGTACTACCGAGATAGCAATTCTACTTACTTATATTCCTTGTGCCACCGGCACGAATAAGATTCACAAAAATGAAACACAAAAACTTGCGGCACATAGGTATGGGGCTTTCTCTGGCAGTGTGCGCCCTTTCGGTAACATCGTGTATCGATGACAAATACGATTTGTCCGATATCGATACGACAACCGAAGTCAAGGTGAACGATCTTACTCTTCCGATAAATTTCAAGGATATTTACCTTGACAAGATCATCGACCTTGATGAATCTAATCCGGATGCAATAATCAAAATCCGCGAAATAAACGGTCAGCGCTACTATTACTTCAGCAAGGACGGGCATTTCGATGCCAATCCCAAGAGCATAGAAAAGGTAAAAGCTCCGGCGCCTGACCACATCGAGAGCTCGACCATCCACATCAGCGCCATCTGCGAAGAACCGGCCGCATCTATACACAAGGCCGGATCTGCAAGCGATCCCGGGTATATTGAATATAAGGTAACCCCCTACTCCACTGAATTTACATACAAAGTCGGTGAAGACGGCAATCCATCCGTGGATTCGGCCATCAAGAGCATTGCCTGCGTAAGCTTTGACCCCGAAGATCCGATGACGCTGAAGATGAGCTTGCGTTCGGAGGACGTCGCTTCCACAGCATCGCATATCGAGCTCTACGATATTGTCATCAAGGCTCCCAATGGCTCAAAAGCCCATTACGGAGATATCGAAAGCGTGAACGACCTGATCACAATCCCCTATCTGAGCTCTACGACGGGTGCGATTGAAATCGAAATCGTGCTTACGGACCTCGACTTCGTCACGGCAGATTCTCCGGAGGGCAAAGTCGTTACCGATGGCAAATTCCGCTTCGAGGAAACGGTGGGCGTTGAAGACGGTATCTTCCGCGTATATCCCGACGAGGGCCACTCGATTGCCGATCTTCCCGCTGAAATCGACTTCAGGACGGATTATGAAATGTCGCAATTTACGGTGAGCATGTTCTCGGGCGTGTTCGATTATCCGATTGATTTTGATGAAGTTGATCCTTTCAGACTTAATGACATTCCTGAATTCCTGAGGGGCAATACAACAAATATCCGCCTTGCCGAGCCAAGTCTTACGCTTGATGTGAACTCCCCCGTTGCACAATACGGTCTTGAGTGTATCGCCGGCCTCACGCTCACAGCCGAGCGCAGCGATGCAGCACCGACAGTTGAGGTTCTTAATTCCTTCGTTCTCGGCAACGAAACAGAGGAACAGTTCCACCTTCTTGCACCGACTGACAAGGCTTGGGGAATCGATCTTCCATCAAAATATTATTTCACGCCCTTCCCGGGTCTGAGCGACATCCTTTCGGGAGACGGGCTGCCTGATATCGTACGCGTGGAATTCACCAGCCCCAAGGAAGCCAAGCCCCGCGTATACGGCAAGGCTACGAACTTCCCTCTCGGACGCAGTCTCGATCAGGTTAAGGGCGAATATACTTTCTCGGCTCCCCTGGCGCTTGCTGACGGTTCGACCATCTGCTATACGACAACCGTTGACGGATGGAATGACGAGGACGTTGATGCCATCGCAATCAGCTGTGTAAAGGTAAAGGCGCTTGTTTCCAACAATATTCCTGCCGGGGCACGCGTGATTGTTCGCCCGATTGACGTACAGGGCAATCTTATTCCTCTCACTAACGAGGCAACGGCTTACGCCACGCTCGATGCCGTGACCACACCTCAGGAAATATCTCTCGAACTCCTTGGCGACATCCGTCATCTGGACGGTCTCTACATCGAGGCTCTCGTTGATGATTTCGACGGTGAAACGCTTTCGCCCGACTACACAATCAAGGTCAGCGACCTGAAAGCAACCGTAACCGGCTCATATACAAAGAAACTTTAATCAGAAATCCGACAGCAAACATAAAGAACTATGAAACATCAGATTAAAAACATAGTAGCGGCCGGACTTCTTGTGGCCGGTGCGAGCGGAGCAGTTGCTCAGAACACATATTCAGGCTATTTTCTGGACAATTATCTCTATCGTTCGGAGATGAACCCCGCTTTCGGCAACGAGAGCAATTACGTGGGTTTCCCGGCTCTGGGCAATGTGAATGTGGGCATGCAGGGCAATCTTCACCTGACGAACGTGCTCTACAATGTGAACGGCAAGACTTCGCTTTTCACGAATCCGAACGTGAGTGCCGATGAGGTGATGAAAGGCATCCACGACAAGAACCGTCTGGGTGCCGAAATCAAACTGAATGTGCTCAATGCAGGGTTCAAGGCATTCGGAGGATACAACACCGTGGCAATAAACGTGCGCGGCGATGTGAACATGCAGCTTCCGGGCTCGCTGTTTTCTCTGCTCAAGGAGGGCGTATCCAACCGGACGTACGATATCCGCAATCTGCGCGCCAATGCAGCGGCATACGGCGAAATCGTATTGAATCATTCACGCGACATCAAACAGGTGCCCGGATTGCGCGTTGGCGGTGCAGTCAAGTTCCTTCTCGGCTACGGACAGGTGGATGCCCGGATGGACGAGGCGCAGCTTGTGCTCGGTGAAAACTCCTGGGATATCCGCAGCAACGCCTTGATACGAGCATCCGTCAAGGGTCTGAAATACAAAACCGACTACAACGACGATGCACACCGCGAATATGTGAGCGGCATGGAAATCGACGGTACGGGCCTGAACGGCTTCGGACTGGGATTCGATCTGGGTGCGGTCTACAAGTGGCAGGATTTCAAGTTCTCGGCCGCTTTGCTGGATCTCGGTTTCATTTCATGGAGCAACACGAGCGTTGCCACGACCAATGGCCTTCGCGAAGTGCAGACCTCGAAATATGAATTCGATGTGGACGGTTCGGACGACTCGGGCGAATGGGATCGCCTCAAGAACGACCTCACAGCCCTCTATCAGATGGACGATATGGGCAATACCGGAAGCCGCACGACGGCTCTGGCGGCCACGCTGAATTTCGGTGTTGAGTACAACTTCCCGCTCTACCGCCCCCTGAGCTTCGGCCTCGTAAACTCGACACGCATCCAGGGCGCCTACACCTGGACACAGTTCCGTCTGAGTGCCAACGTTCGCCCCGTGAAGTGTCTTAGTGCGAGCGCCAACCTTGCGATGGGCACGTATGGCGTGGGCTTCGGTTGGCTTCTCAACGTGAATACCGGCAAGGGGTTCAGCTTCTTCTGCGGCATGGATCATACGATGGGCAAGCTTGCCAAGCAGGGCGTTCCTCTGAATTCGAATGCAAAGGTGAATATCGGCATCGACTTCCCCTTCTAAACTGAATAAAATCTTTAGCCGCTTCTCTTTTCGGGAGAGAAGCGGCATTTTTTTCGAGATCAGACAATATAAAGCCAAAACGGACGTTAAAGCATGTAGTGGCCTATGCGGCCGGAAATTTAGAATGATGAAGAAAACACCCGTAATAGCAGCTTCGCTGCTCGGCATGGCCGCGCTGATGGCTTATGCCGGCCCCAAGGATCCGATTCTGATGACCGTCGGCAACCGCGATGTGCCGGTGAGTGAATTCGAGTATCTCAGAAACAAGAACAACAGCCAGCAACAGCAGCCTCAGAGCCTGGACGAGTATGTCGATCTTTTCGTAAACTACCGTCTGAAAGTAGCTGCAGCCGAGGCAGCAGGCCTTGACACTACTGCGACATTCCTGAACGAATACACGCAGTTCAAAAACGATCTCGCCCGCCCGTATCTTGTGGACAAGAGCGTTGAGGAGGCCCTGATCGAAGAAGCGTACAACCATCAGCTGGAGAACGTGACTGTGAGCCACATCATGCTCGACGGTAAACAACCCGGCGCAGAAGCCCTGGCCGATTCGCTTCTGCAGCTTCTGCAGAACGGCACCGCCAACTACGAGGATCTTGCACGTCGCTACTCGGTGGACCGCGGCTCGAGTATGCGTGGTGGCCTGATGGGGTCTGTTGTTCCCGGCCGCTATCCATGGGCCTTTGAGAAAGCGTCCTACGATACCCCGGTTGGTTCGATTTCCGGAATTGTCGACTCGGGCTTCGGACTGCACATAATCCGCGTGGAGAAGCGCGAGCCTGCAAAGGGCGAGGTTTCGGCATCGCACATCCTGCGTCAGACGCGCAACCTCTCGGAAGAAGCGGCTGCGGCCCAGAAAGCGCTTATCGACTCGCTCTACACTGTGGCAAAAGCCGGTGGTGATTTCGCCGATCTCGCGCGCCGTTTCTCAGAAGATCCGGGGAGTGCACGCAACGGCGGTTCCCTTGGTTTCTTCAGTCCGGGAATGATGGTGCAGCCTTTCGACAGCATAGCATTCGCGCTGAATGACGGCGAGCTCTCCGAGCCGTTCCAGACCAACTTTGGCTGGCATATCATATATCGCACGGGCCACAAAGGCATCCCCACGCTCGATGAGCAGCGCGCCGGCATCAAGGAAGCCATGCAGCGCGATGAGCGTTCCATGGAGCCACAGAAGGCGTATATCGCCTCATATATTGCCAAGCACAATGGCAAAGTGGAGATGAAGAACATCGAGAAACTCGTGAAGCTCGTACCTGCCGCCGGGCTCGATGAGGCTACATTCAACAAGATTTGCGAGAGCAAGCTTAAGGCTTATCAGTTAGGCAAGAAGTCGGCCACGCTGGGCGAAGTTCTCTCGCAGGGTGCGCTCAACCTTGGCGACACTCCGGCCGATGTGAAGAAATATGCCGAGGATGCGGCGATCGCCGCTCTGGATGATGCTGCCATGGAAGAGGCCCGCGCAGAGCTCGCACAGGAAAATCCCGAATACCGCAATCTCCTTAACGAGTATCGCGACGGTATACTGCTCTATAATCTTTCGTCCGAGAAGGTATGGGACCGTGCGGCCAATGACAAGGCCGGACTTGAAAAATTCTTCAAGCAGCATGCCTCCAACTACAAGTGGGAAACGCCCAAGTTTAAGAGCATCATTATCTTCGCCAACAATGATTCCACCCTCAACGCAGCCCTGAGCTATGCCGAAACCCTGGCCGACAGCGATGACGCAGGCTTTGTGGAGAAGATGCGCAGCCACTTCGGCCGCGACGTGAAGGTAGAGCGTGTGATTGCCGCCAAGGGAGAAAATGCGATTACCGACTATCTGGCATTCGGAGGTGCGAAACCCGAGACCAAGGAGAATCAGAAATGGCAGGTATACGCACCATTCCGCGGTCGCATTATTGAAGCTCCTGAAGAAGCTGCCGACGTGCGCGGTCTGGCCGTCTCCGACTATCAGGCCGAGCTCGAGAAGGAATGGCTCGATGAATTGCACAAGACCTATAAAGTCGAGATAAACCAGTCAGTACTCGACAGCCTCCGGAAATGAGGAGACTAACAGATCCGAAACATATTGTCGCCCTCGCATTGTGTGCGGGATTGCTTACCGGAGCATCCTGCACACGAGGCGGGGGCGACGGCATTGAACCCGGACAAGCAGCGGAGGAAGGGACGCTTCTGGCACGTGTGGGCAAAGAAATGCTGACTCTTGAGGAAGTGCGTCGCGAGATGCCGGGAGGCATAAGCGCGGAGGACAGCGTCCGTTTCGTGAAGGGTTATGTATATTCGTGGCTTGACACACGCTTGCTCACCGCAATGGCTTCCGATGAGCTCGACATGACAGAGATAGACCGCCTGACGGAAGAATACCGTAATTCGCTTATCGCCGAGGCCTATCGCCGGAAGGTAGCGGAAGACGGTGCGACAGACACTTTCTCGGAGGATTCGATCCGCAGTTGGTATGCAAGCCATAAGAACGATTTCCGTCTGCGCGAGCCTCTGGTGAAAGGCGTTTACGTGAAACTTCCTGAAAACACTGCCAACATCGCAACTATACGCAAGCTGATGCGCTCGGAAAAAGAAGAAGACATCGACAGGCTTGAGAAAGAGGTAATCCGTTCGCAAGCCATCCACTACGACTATTTTCGGGAAAGGTGGGTCGATTGGGATCAGATCGAGGTCCGTATTCCATACTCTTTCGGGCCCTTGGAAAGCTTTCTACGTCCCGGGCGCTTCCTGGAGACTACAAACGGGGGCTTTACATATCTTCTGCGAGTAACGGACGTGGCGCCCAAGGGATCGACAATGCCTTACGAGGCGGCGCGCGATGAGGTGAGAGAACGTCTACTGGCCGAACGACGCAAGCAGATAGACGCTGCATTCAGAGCCGACCTGCTGGAACGCGCATTATCCACAAAGCGCGCTGAAATATACATCGAAGAGTGAAGGATGTAAGGATTAATTTTGTCGGTAGCGAAAAATGTGCTATATTTGGCAAATATACCGGCAATCATACCTAAACCATGGAAGAACTGACTGATTACTTTAAAGAACTTCTGCGTCAGACGGGAAGTATCGACATGGCAGAAGCCGACTTCCGGCAGGCCATGATAGATGATCCCGAACTGCGCCATAAATATAAAGAGTACTGCCATGAGATCGGCACCAGCGAGAGGCATGGTTTTCGTGAATTCTGCGAGGAATACGAGGACGAGCGCAACGACGTGTGGCAGAATCTGAGCGACTACAATGAGTGAAGCGACACACAAGAATGAAGAAAACAACTGCGTGAGACGCATGCCGGCCGAATGGGAGGCCGTCGAAGCCGTGCTCGTTGCATGGCCGCACGAGGATACTGACTGGAGCTATATGCTCGATGAGGTCGAAAGCTGTTATGGCGATCTCTGTGCGGCTATCGCGGCCTATGCCAGACTGCTTGTAATCGGTCCTGAAAAAGCAATTTTGCGAGCCCGGAAACTTCTGTCTGCAATCTCCGGAGACAGAGTTTATTTCCTGACGGTCCCGACCAACGACACATGGACACGCGATTACGGCGCACTGTCGGTGGAACTACCCAATAACGATGGTATCCTCCCACTGGATTTCAAATTCAATGGCTGGGGGCTGAAATTCGCAGCCGATAAAGACAACACGGTTACCTCGCGTCTTGCGGGAATGTTTGCCCGGACGCCCGAAAACCGTCTGAGTTTTGTACTCGAAGGGGGCTCGATCGAATCTGATGGCGCGGGGACTATTCTCACGACATCCGAGTGCCTTCAGTCGCCCAATCGCAATGGCGGTATGAGCCGAGCTGAGATCGATGAGTACCTCAAGGAGGCATTGGGCGCGAAGCGCATCCTGCGCCTCGAACACGGCGGTCTCCGCGGTGACGACACAGACAGCCATATCGACACGCTGGCCCGTCTGGCTCCTCCGGGAGATGTGATTTTCTACACCGGCTGCTCCGATCCGACCGACGAGCACTATGACTCGTTGAAAGCCATGGCAGAGGAGCTGCGCGAAATGCGCACGGCAGATGGCCTGCCCTACCATCTGCTTGAGCTTCCTCTCCCCGACCCTATGTATGACCCCGATGACGGGTCACGCCTGCCTGCTACTTACGCCAATTTCCTGATAGTAAACCACGCAGTGCTGCTGCCTGTCTATGGCAATCCGCTCAAGGACCGTCAGGCCATCGATACAATAGCCGTTGCTATGCCTGACTACGAAGTTGTGCCTGTGAACTGTCGCGCACTGGTGCGCCAGCACGGCTCGCTGCATTGCGCCACCATGCAATTTCCGCTGAACACATTGAAAATATGAGCAACGAGCATACTACCCGCCGCTACCTGAACGTAGGCCTGATCCAGCAACGTAATGGCGATGACATAGCTGACAATCGCCTGCGTCTATGCGATAAAGTGAGAAAACTTGCTGCCGCAGGGGCTGAACTTGTGGTGCTTCAGGAGCTGCACGATAGCGTGTACTTCTGCCAGAGCGAAAACGTGGACCTCTGCGACCTGGCCGTTTCGATTCCCGGCGAGTGCACGGAAACGTATTCTGCACTTGCGCGCGAATGCGGCATCGTGCTTGTGACAAGTCTTTTCGAGCGCCGTGCTCCGGGGCTATATCACAATACGGCAGTGGTTTTTGAGAAGGACGGATCCGAGGCCGGACGCTACCGCAAGATGCATATACCGGATGATCCAGCCTACTATGAGAAATTCTATTTTACGCCCGGCGATCTTGGCTTCGAGCCCATCGAAACCTCGGTAGGCAAATTGGGAGTGCTCGTATGCTGGGACCAGTGGTATCCGGAAGCAGCCCGACTCATGGCCCTTGCCGGAGCCGAACTGCTGATATATCCCACGGCTATAGGCTGGGAAAGCAGCGACACGGAAGCGGAAAAAGGACGCCAGCGCGAGGCTTGGATAACGGTTCAGCGCGGACACGCAGTTGCTAACGGGCTACCCCTGGTTGCGGTGAACCGCGTGGGCCATGAGCCCGACCCGACCGACCACACGGGTGGGATTGATTTCTGGGGGTCGAGCTTTGTGTGCGGCCCACAGAGCGAATTCCTATTCGGGCCAGCAAGCACGGAAAGCGAAACGGAGGCGGTTGTGAAGATAGACATGAGCCGGTCGGAAGAGGTGCGCCGCTGGTGGCCCTTCCTGCGCGACCGCCGCATCGACGCTTACGGAGACCTCACCCTACGATTCAGAAATTAAGTCAAAGGATATGACTTCCGAAAACAATCGAATGGATACATCGGCAGAGTTCACGGCCGCTCTGGCCGGATGCCGCCGGATTTTTGCGGCCAAACTTGGCGACTATGGTCCCTCATGGCGGTTACTGCGGCCGGAGTCGGTCACGGACCAGCTTTTCATCAAGGCCAAAAGAATACGCTCGCTGCAGATAAAGGGTGAAACGAAAGTCGGCGACGGAATTCGCGGCGAGTTCGAAGCGCTGGTGAACTACTCGTTTGTGGGTGTGATTCAGTGCCGTCTGGGATTTGTGGACACCAAGGACCTCAACGCAGAAGAAGCGCTGCGGGAATATGACCGCGTGTCGGCGGAAGCGCGCGATCTGATGCTGAAGAAGAACCACGATTACGATGAGGCGTGGCGAGGCATGCGCGTGAGCTCGTATGTTGATTTCATACTCACGAAAATCGAACGCATCAAGGAAATCGAAGAGCACGCGGGGCGAACGGCTGTGAGCGAAGGTGTCGAGTCGAACTATCTTGACATCGCCAACTATGCCGTATTCGGTGTGATAAAGTGCATGGAGAATGGCATCGTTTAGAGCGGCCATACAGTCTTACAAAGGGAAGACGATATGCCTGTGGGTGCTTCGCGTACTCACGGGCGCAGTTTTCGTAATCTCCGGCTGGGCCAAGTGCATCGACCTGCACGGGTTCTGCCTGAAAATCGGGGAGTATCTGACAGCCATGGGGCTGTCGTTCCCACCGGAGCTTATTCTAATGGGAGCCACGGGACTGGCAACGCTTGAGTTCGTCACGGGTGTGTTGCTGGCCACCGGTTGCCTTCGACGGATGGCAGTGTGGACTGCCGCGGCCTTCATGTCCGTGATGCTTCCGCTGACGCTATGGATAGCTGTGTCGGACCCGGTGAGTGACTGCGGCTGTTTCGGCGACATGCTTGTCCTGTCCAATACCGCAACATTCATAAAGAATCTCGTGATAACAGCAGCCGTCGTAGCTCTCTGGATATATAACGGCAAGCGACCTGGCCTATTCCCGGCCCCGGTGCAGTGGCTGGTCATCGTACTGTCATGGGCTTACCCTCTCTACATCGGCTACCAGGGCTATCAGACGCAGCCCTTAGTTGATTTCCGGCCTTTCCGCGTAGGAACGGAGCTGTTTGCCGAGAGCGATGAGGAGCCCGCGAGATATGTTTACGACCGCGACGGCGAGGAAAAGAGCTTCGGCCTGGATGAACTGCCTGACAGTACGTGGACCTTTGTGCGCACGGACGCCACTACGTCGGAGGCCGCCTCCCTGACCGTATATTCTCCCGAAGGCGAGGATGTGACGGAGGATTTCGCAGAAAGTCTCTCGGAAAGTCCGCGAACTCTTATGCTGATTGTAAGCGATCCGGAGACACAGTTCATGACGCGAGCCCACTACCTTCAGGAACTGAAGGAATATCTTGAAGGCGGAGATGTGCAGATGTGCGCTCTTGTGGGCGCATCAGGTGAGGCTTTCGACCGGTGGCGTCGACTCACGCGCCCGAATTTTCCAACATATTCGGCCGAAGACACAGCCTTGAAGATGCTTGTGCGGGGAGCGGCCGGTGTGGTTTATCTACACGAAGGAAAGATAATATGGAAGTCAACATTGGGAGCGTTAAGCCCCGATCTCCCCTATTCCGACGCTGATGCTGCAGAACTTATGGATTCAATCGAGCCGATAGACACGGGAGGTCCAATCGTATGGCTCACTGTCATATATCTTGCAGGGATGCTTGCGGTGTATGCGCTCGGACAATCACCGAAGATGCTCAGCCGGCTGAAGAGGATTTTTCCGAGCGCAAAAAAATTTGCGAAAGTTGAGGAAAAGCCTTAATTTTGTAGAGGATTATGAAACCGCACCAGAGCCATGCAGAGGTGTCCGAGCCAAAGACGCCTGATGATGGCGTGCTAAGCCGTGAGCTTCATGCACGCGGCTTGCGGTCTACCCCCGAACGCAAGGCGCTCTATGATGTGCTTCTTGCCGGAGGAGGGAAATACCGAACGGCCAAGCAGCTGGGCGATGCCGTGGGCGCGACGGGGCTGAACATCAACCGTGCGACGGTCTACAATACACTGGATCTCCTTCTTGAATTAGGCCTGGTGCGACGCAAGACCGTCACAGACACAGAGAGCGGGCAGCTGCAATGGGCCTACGCAGCCGAGCCTTCCGAAAGGAAGCAGGCACTGACAGTGGAGCTTGTGCTTGAATGCCGTGTCTGCGGAAAGGTGAAGGTGGCTCGCGACCGTGAGCTCACCAATTATCTGCGACGGCATCGCTTCACAGGTTTCGACACTATCCACGGCACAGCCGACATGCGCATAAACTGTGTGTGCAACCGGTGCCGGCGCGCAGAAGTGGAGAAAGCGGCTACCACACCAAACAAAACGGCATTAAACCAATAATACAATACATTACTAAAGATTATTTCGGGAAAATGAAAGTTGACGTACTCTTAGGCCTCCAGTGGGGGGATGAAGGTAAAGGTAAGGTTGTAGACGTCCTTACGCCAGCATACGACATTGTGGCTCGCTTTCAGGGCGGTCCCAACGCGGGGCATACGCTTGAGTTCGACAATAAGAAATATGTGCTTCGCTCGATACCCTCGGGGGTATTCCAGAGCGGACAGACCAATATAATCGGCGGGGGCGTCGTGCTTGATCCCGTGCTATTCCGCGAGGAGGCTGAAGCCCTTGAGGCATCGGGCGTGGACCTTAAGAAAGTTCTGAAACTCGGACGCAAGGCCCACCTCATACTTCCGACGCACCGCATGCTTGATGCTGCCGGCGAAAAGGCCAAGGGCGACAAGAAGATCGGCACTACGGGCAAAGGCATAGGCCCGACATACACGGATAAGGTTTCGCGCAACGGCGTGCGTCTCGGCGACACCGAGCGCGCAGACTTCAAGGCAATTTATGAAGCAGCCCGCGACCGCCACATCGGCATGCTTCGCAATATGGGTTCGGAACCGGACATGCAGAAGCTGGCCGAGGCAGAAAAGACATGGCTTGACGCTGTGGAGTATCTCAAGGAGTACGAACTGATAGACACAGAGCATTTCCTGAATAAGGCCATCTCCGCCGGCAAGAAAGTGCTGTGCGAGGGAGCCCAGGGCACGATGCTCGATGTAGACTACGGGTCGTATCCGTACGTTACCTCGAGCAATACGGTAACGGCCGGTGCATGCACGGGCCTGGGTGTAGCTCCCAAAAACATCGGCGATGTCTACGGCATCTTCAAGGCCTACTGCACGCGTGTGGGCTCCGGGCCTTTCCCTACCGAACTTTTCGATGAAGACGGAAAGCTGATGCGCGACCGCGGCCACGAATACGGCGCCGTGACGGGGCGTGAACGCCGTTGCGGCTGGATCGATCTGGTGGCTCTCCGCTATGCCATCATGGTGGACGGAGTGACAAAACTTATCATGATGAAGAGCGATGTACTGGACGTTTTCCCCGAGATAAAGGCCTGCACGGCCTACCGCAAGAAGGACGGCAGTATCGTCCGCGACTTCCCCTTCAGTGTCGAAGGCGATGAATACGAGCCAGTGTACACTTCGATTCCCGGCTGGCTTACGGACATGAGCTCGATGAAGAGCGAGGACGAACTGCCGCAGAAGTTCCTCGACTATGTGGCCTTCCTGGAGCGCGAGCTGGGCGTGCCCATAGAAATCCTGTCGGTAGGTCCCGACCGTGAACAGACCATCGTGCGCAAGCGATAAACCACCCGAAACATAACTGACCACTAAAACATACAGCTCCTCTATGACAAAAGTAAAACCGTTCCGCGGCCTGCGTCCGCCGCGCGAGATTGTGGAAGAAGTGGCATCGCGCCCCTATGACGTCCTGAACAGCGAAGAGGCCCGCGCCGAAGCGGAAGGCAATCCGAAATCGCTATATCATATAATCAAGCCGGAGATAGACTTCGAACCGGGCACCGACGAGCATGCACCCGAAGTGTATGAGAAGGCGGTGGCCAACTTCAAGGCCTTCCAGGACAAGAAGTGGCTCGTTCAGGACGACAAGGAACACTACTATATCTACGCTCAGACCATGAACGGCCGCACGCAGTACGGAATAGTTCTGGCGGCAAACGTGGACGACTACATGCAGGACCGCATCAAGAAGCACGAGCTTACACGGCGCGACAAGGAGGAGGACCGCATGAAGCACGTCCGTGTGAACAATGCCAACGTTGAGCCGGTGTTCTTCGCGTTCCCGGATAATGAAGTGCTGGAAGAGGTGATTAAGGAAGTAGTGAAGGGCGAAGCGGAATACGACTTTACGGCTCCGGACGGCTTCGGACATCACTTCTGGGTGATCGACTCGCCAGAAATGACCGAGAAGATCACGGCAGAGTTCGCCAAGATGCCCTCGCTGTACATTGCCGACGGGCACCACCGCACGGCGGCCGCCGCGCTTGTGGGCCACGAGAAGGCCCAGGCGAATCCGGACCACACGGGAG
Organism: uncultured Bacteroides sp.; assembly: GCA_964493495.1. GTDB lineage: Bacteria > Bacteroidota > Bacteroidia > Bacteroidales > Muribaculaceae > CAG-873. The sequence continues at coordinate 12,370 of CAZBNM010000022.1, read as the reverse complement.
AGGAGGAATACAACTACTTCCTTGCCGTGGCCTTCCCCGCCTCCCAGCTAAAGATTATCGACTACAACCGACTGGTGAAAGATTTCAACGGCATGTCGCCGGCCGAGTTCCTTGAAAAGCTTGAGCACAACTTTGTTGTGGAGGACAAGGGCGAGGAGCCTTACACGCCCAAGGAACTTCACAACTTCGCGCTCTACATGGGCCATCGCTGGTATTCTCTTACGGCACGCCCGGGGACCTATGACGACTCGGACCCGATAGGCGTTCTCGACGTCACGATCAGCTCCGATCTGATTCTCCGCGACCTGATCGGCATCACTGATCTGCGCAGCGACAAGCGCGTGGATTTCGTGGGCGGGATCCGCGGACTGGAGGAACTGAAGCATCGCGTGGATTCGGGCGAAATGGCTTTTGCGCTGGCCCTCTATCCGGTGTCGATGGAGCAGCTGATGGCCATAGCCGATTCGGGCAACATCATGCCACCCAAGACCACATGGTTCGAACCCAAGCTTCGTTCGGGCCTGGTTATTCACAAGCTTGACTGAGCCGACGCGCTCGCGGCTACACACGCCATGACAGAAAAAGAAAAGATGCTGGCAGGCCTGATCTATGACGCTAACTACGACGAGGGCCTGGTTGCGGAGCGCCTTACCTGCAAGGAAGCATGCCGCAAATACAACGATCTTGCCCCACGATGCATGGATGAACGGAAGGAACTGATGACGAATCTTCTGGGCTCGGTTGCAGGCGAACTTCTGATAGAGCAGCCGTTCTACTGCGACTATGGCTACAATATCCATGTGGGGAAGAACTTCTACGCCAATTTCCATCTGACGATACTGGACGAGGCTCCCGTGAAGTTCGGTGACAATGTATTCGTAGGGCCAAACTGTGGCTTCTACACGGCATGCCACCCTATCGATCCTGTCGAGCGGAACAAAGGTCTGGAGTTTGCACGCGCGATAAGCGTGGGCGATAACGTATGGTTCGGCGCCCAGGTGACGGTACTTCCGGGCGTGACGATAGGCAATAATTGCGTAATCGGGGCCGGCAGCGTAGTAACGCATGATATTCCGGCCTGGTCCGTAGCCGTCGGCAATCCCTGCCGGGTCATCAGGAAAATAAACCAAGCATAAACTACACATGAAAAAACTGTTTACAATTCTTCTGGCAGTGCTCGGATGCCAGCTGCTGCCGGCCCAGACACTCGAGAAAATGAACTGGTTCAACGAGCCGGCGAGCTGGGAAATCAAGGGCGACAAGCTGATCATGGATGTGACTCCGAACAGCGACTACTGGCGTATCTCGCATTACGGCTTCACGGTGGATGACGCCCCATTTTACTATGCGGAATACGGCGGGGAGTTCGAGGCCAAAGTGAAGATCAGCGGCGCCTACAAGGTGCGCTTCGACCAGGCCGGCATGATGATCCGTCTCGATCACGAGAACTACATCAAGACCGGCATCGAGTATGTGGACGGCAAATACAACCTCAGCACCGTCGTCACGCACAAGACCTCGGACTGGAGCGTGATAACGATAGACAAGCCGGTTGAATTCATCTGGATCAAAGCCCTGCGGCGCCTGGATGCAGTGGAGATATTCTATTCGTTCGACGATAAGGAATATACGCTGATGCGCAACGCGTGGGTGGAGGCCAACCATCCGGTAAGAATCGGCATGTATGCGGCTTCGCCCGACGGAGAGGGCTTCAAGGCCAGCTTCTCGGATTTCAAGGTGACGCCGCTGCCGGATAAGGTCCGGAGCGAATGGCTTAAGAACAACGCAGAATAAGAGCGGGACTGTCAAGGTCAATGGTTTTCCAAACGGACGAGCCCACCAAGCATTTCTTTGCCCTTCTGCGGTCGGGCCTGTATGGCGTGCCCGTTCCGGAGGGAGAGCTGCCGGAACGTATTGACTGGAAGGCCGTGATGACACTGGCGGGAAAACACACGGTGAGCGGAATCATCATCGACAGTGTGCAGTATCTGCCCGAGAGACTCCGTCCCACGGAAACAATCGCAGCGAAAATGAATACGCTGGCGCTGCGGGTGCTTCAGGCCAACCTGATTCTGGACAAAGCAGCCGCTCGGGTGGCGGAGTTCTACAGCGGGCGAGGCATCGAAGGTGTGCTTCTGAAGGGCCAGGGGGTAGCGCGCTACTATCGCTCGCCACAGATGCGGCAGGGGGGCGACGTGGATTTTTACGTGGGCACGCGGATGTATGCCCGGGCCATCGAGCTGGCCCGCGAGCACCTGATAACCGATCCTGCGACTTGCCTGGAAAACGATGAGGAGTTTCAGTTCGACTTGGGGCATGTGACGGTGGATCTGCACAGGCTGGCTACTCAGGTGTACTCGCCATTCCGGCGGAAGGCCTTCCAGACATGGATAGTTGGGGAGCTCGAGCATTCGCCGCAAAGGCGCACGCTTGCCACTGGCAATAGCAATATAACGCTGCCGTCCTACGATTTCGATGCCATATTCGTGTTCTACCACGCATGGCGCCATTATGTGATGGAGGGAATAGGACTACGGCAACTCTGCGACTGGGCGATGATTTTCCACTCGCATTACGATGACCTCGACCTCGAAGTCCTGACCCGGAATATACGGCGGTTCGGCCTGGAGAAGCCCTGGAAGCTCTTCGGCTGCATAGCCGTGGACTATCTCGGACTCGAGAGGGAGCGTATGCCGCTTTACGACGCGGCATGGCGTGCACGGGCGGATAGAATTCTTGTCCGGATCATGGAGCAAGGGAATTTCGGGCGACATTCCTCGGATTATGACGCCTCATGGGTGGAGGGGAAGGGCTTCTGGCATCCGCTGGCGACGGTGGGCGTAATCGCGGGCTACACTCGTAAACTATTACCGGTAAAGCCTTTGGAGGGGATTTCGCTATTTTTTCATTACCTTGCCTGTGCGGGAGCGTCATCGCTGAAAAGAGCTGTGCGCCGCATCAGAAAAACCGACCGAACCAAGCCGTGAGACGCTTACGCCCATATATTCAATATCTTTGGCACATAACCCGGGGTTTTCACCTCGTGGCGGCTCTGCGCACGCTGATAGGGATTGTGCGTGTAGGTCTTAGTCTGGCCTTTATCTGGCTAAGCAAGACGGCCATAGACTGCGCCACGGGACGCGCGGAGGGCGATACGTCCACGCTCGTGATGTGGTTCGGGCTGATGGTGGTGTGTATGCTTCTGGATGTTGTGCTCTCGCAGTGGTCGAGATATCTCGAAGGGCGCTCGAATATCCGCATGAACAACCGCGTGAGCCGGCGGCTGTTCAATATCCTCATGACGATGCCACTGGTGAGGGGTATGCAGGGTTTCCACAGCGGCGACATGCTCAACCGCTTCTCGGGGGATGTGCAGACGGTGTCGACTTTCGCACTCTCGCAGCTTCCGGCGATGGTTGTGATGCTGGTACAGCTCGTGGGCTCGTTCGTATTCCTGGCAATCCTCAATCCATTTCTGGCTCTTGCGCCGGTGGTGATCATGCCGGTGTGCCTTCTGGCGAGCAAGCTCTATTTCCGCCGTCAGCGCCGGTTGACGGCGCGTATCCGCTCGTGCGAGAGCGATATGTACGTGTCGATCCAGGAGGGGCTGAAGCATCGGACGGTGCTACAGTCGCTGGAATGTATTCCCGAAATCGACGGACGCCTGGCAGGTATCCAGCGTCAGCTCGACGACACTGCTCGCAAGCAGACGCTTCTTTCCTCGGCCAGCGCGGGCATCACGCGCCTGGGCTTCATCTTAGGCTATCTCACGGCATTCGGCTGGAGCATCTTCAGTCTGCGTGCCGGGATCATCAGTTTCGGCACGATGACGGCCTTCATACAGCTTGTGAGCCGTATTCAGAATCCGATAGCGTCGCTTTCGAGCTATATTCCTTCGTTCATCACCACGTCGGTGGCGATAGACCGGTTGCGTGAAATCGACGTTCGACTGCCGCGTGAGAAAAGTCCTGATGAATGCAAGCTTCTGCACCGACCGGGCATCCGCATCAGTAATCTCAGCTTCCGCTATGATGAGGGGGGCAGGGACATTCTATCTTCATTCAGCTACGATTTCAAGCCGGGGAGCCGTACGCTGATCATCGGGTCCACGGGCGCCGGAAAGACCACGCTGATCAAACTCCTCCTGGGGCTTCTGAAACCGTCGACCGGCAAGATTGAAGTGTATTCCGAGGGAGAGCGGGTGGAAGTTTCGGACGCGACGCTCTGCAATTTCGTGTACGTTCCGCAGGGCAACACGCTGCTTCACGGGACAATCCGCGAGAACCTGCTCTTAGGTTCGCCGCAGGCCTCGGAAGCTCGACTTGCGGAGGTACTGCACACGGCAGCGGCGGACTTTGTTTTCGACCTCCCGCTGGGGCTTGACACCTCGTGCGATGAGGCGGGAGGGGGCCTTAGCGAGGGCCAGGCGCAGCGCATCGCCATCGCGCGGGCCTTGCTGCGGCCGGGCTCGATATTGGTGCTGGACGAGTTCAACAGCGCGCTGGACTCGGCGACAGCACGCACGCTGATGGAGCGACTGTCGGCGAGCAGCCCCGAGTCGACGATCATCATTATCGCACACCACCGCACGGCCATCGCGCCCTACTGCGACGGGGTGCTACGGATCGATGCGACATCGGAGGGGGGCGCCTGAGTAGTCCCCAAAAACGGCTTGCCGGGAGGCGCCGGTGCAAATTTTTCGAAAAAATGCTTGCTTTTTGAGAATATATATAGTAATTTTGCACATTAATTGGACGCAAAGGAATGCGTTGTCCAATCAGATATAGGTACAACAAACATAGTTCTAAGTAAATCAATCAAATAACAATAATACAAAAAACATGATCACCAAAAGAACGTTGAAACTCGCGCTCTCCGGTCTTCTGCTGACAGGAGGCGTATTGGCATATGCCGATGGAGAGGTGACACTGACGAATGGCGGCAAGGTCGTCTCCTGGTCAGATTTTGTAACCGCAATCAACACCCCCTCGTCGGTAACGGGCACTCTTCCTGAGGGAGCGGATGCAGCTTTGAAAGCAGCAAATGCATCCGTTGATAGTGCATCCAATGTTGTAACAGAGAAGCAGGCACTTGTAGCCGAGGGCAGCAAGCTCTACACGGACTCTGTATCGGCCGCAGAGGCAGTATCGAAGCTTGAGGGCGACCTGAGCGCCAAGGAGGAATCCAAAAAGACGGCCCAGGCCGATTCGACGGCAGCCGAGGCCGACAAGCAGAAGTATCTGGATGGAATCGTAGCCGCAAAGAAGAAGGCGTATGATGACGCCGAGGCACAGCTTGCATCGTGGAATACTCAGATGACCGAGCTGAACAATACCCTCACCCAGCTGACCGGTGAATCCACCGCTCTCACAGGTGAAATCGATGACGAGAACCAAAATCTTGCGGATCTCAATAAGCAGTATGCGGCGTTAAAGACGACCACCACAACTGAAACAACGACTACATACGCTCCTTGGCTTGAACCCTTATACGAGGCAGCTGAAGCTTATAAATCAAAAATGGATGCATATCTGACAACCTTCGATGATCAGACCGCTACTATTTATTATAGAATCACATCGAAGAAGCAGACAACACCGCCCTTCCTCACATCAAATACACTTACCATAGCTTTTGAAAAGCCGGCAGTATATGAGACTGAGAGTGATTGGAAAACAGCTACCACTGTAAGCGAGTTCGTTATGGCCTTATATACTAAAAAAAGTGATACGGAATATACCCCAACATCCTTCACCGTTACAAATATTTATTTAGGGGCAAACCTAACAGACTTAAATGGTAAAGCTGTAAATTCGACGCTTTCATTTACCTATACAGCAGGCGAAAATGGGCCTACTACTTGTATCACGAACGCTGTCGCTGCTCTTAATACTCTCCGTCAGACATCGGGTTACTATAAAAACCAAACGGAAACTACCACTACCTACGATGATCCCGAAGCGGAAGCATCCCTCAGCAAGCAGATCACAGAGAAAGAAGAATATATTTCCGGTCTTCGCTCGCAGCGTCAGACGGTGAATGGCAACATTACCTCTACGCGCACTTCTATGACAAATCTTCAGACCCAGATAGACGGTTATACGAAGGTTCCGGCCGGGTCTACGGAAGGCACTCTTTCGCAGCAGGCTACCCTGAAGAAGGCATGGGATGATGCAGCCGCAGGCGATTTTGATGCAGCGGACCTGAACACTCCGGATTATAAGGACATCCTTGACAAAATCGAGGGTTACACAGAGACAATCAGCGGCCTCGATAAGGACATCGCCTCGCTGAACACTGAGATCGAAACCGCAAACGACACGGCTGAGGAAGCAAACAAGGCAATCGCAGCAGGCCGCCAGGCTGTTACCGATGCTGAGGCCAGTGTGGCTTCTTATCAGGAGAAGGTTGCAGCCGAGCAGGTAAAGCTCAAGGATGCACAGGCAGCAGCCGACAAGGCCGAGCAGCAGAAGTATTATGATATCGAGCTTAACGAAGATGTTATGGCTGATGTAGCGATCAACCAAGCATTCAACGGCACGATCTGGGGTCAAGGCCACATCATCACAGTTACTACCGACTATTTCATCAACGGTACATTCAGCGGTCAGCTCAACAATGCCGCTGTAAACGGCAGCCTGGCAAAATCGACGGCCGGCTCGGTACTCGATAACGTTGCTGTGTGGAAGTATAACAACGGTAAGTACTCGGGCACCTACTACGACGAGAGCGGCAAGTCCACGGGATATTCGAGCATCGAAACTTTTGGCTTTGATATACGCGACAACTACGGCGTCTCGTTCTCCGGCAACGGAAGCATCGTGCCTGTGAGCAATGATTCGAAGGTTTACAGCCTGAATGTTTATAGCACAACCGGCTCGGCAAAGCAGTATTACGCACAGATCAATTCTGCGGGTGATTTCGTAACGAGCACGGGTGGAATCGAACGCGAGCCCAATACGTTCGCCGGCTCGCTGACGGATGATGTACGCGAACTTGATAATCTTACAAACGTATTCTACGGCCTCAACAACACTTGCGATAAGGTTGTGATCGAGGATAAGGTTGATTTCTTCTGCCCGGTGAACATAGAGGCTCTTTCGGTTGAATACAACCGTACGTTCAACTCGGGTATGAACACCGTGTGTCTGCCTTTCGACCTGAGCGCGGAACTCTCATCGGGCATTGAAGCTGTCTGCACATACGATCGCGAAGCCGATGATACGTTCTGGTTCACAAAGCACAATGGCACGATTGCGGCCAACACACCTGCTCTTATTCTTGGCAACACTAACGGTTTCGAGCTCGAATTTAATAAACCCATCACCATCCAGCAGACGGAGAAGCAGGTTGTAAGCTCTCCGAGCAACGATGCAGATGACAAGAGCGAATGCTTCGGCAACCTGAAGCGTGTAGGTGTAAGTGAGTTCGCCGGTCAGTATGACGCAGAGATGGGCAATATGTACGGACTGAGCGGTGGAGCTTTCCACCCGGCCGGTTCGACCGCCACGTTCCCTGCCTTCCGTATGGTGATCAAGCGTGACCCGACGAAGTCGTCCAATATCGCGCCGCGCCGCGTTCGCATCATGGATGAGGACGGTATTGAAATCACCGAGCAGCTCACGGGCATCAAAGCTCCGACGTCGGAGGACTTCACATCGTTCAACGTAGTTGGCGGTCAGGGTGAAATCATCATCACTTCGGATGCTGACTATGGCAAGGTAGCCGTTTACTCGCTGGATGGCCGCGCCGTTGCAATTGCAGACGTTATGGCCGGCACGACGACAAGCGTGAATGTCCAGAAGGGCATCTACATTGTCCTTGGCCAGAAGGTTCTGGTGAAGTAATCAGAGCGAGATAAGAAATTTTTTGAGAGGACACGGCCGGCGGGCCGTGTCCTCGTTTTTTTGAGGGGGGATTAAAGGCGGAGCTGAAGCTCCGACGCAGAATCAAATAATCTCCGTAGGGGGGAGGTCTTTCGTTGAAGACATGCCGGAGGCAGGGTGCGGCGGGGGGGTGTGGAGAATTGCGAGATTATTTGAAATAAAATTACAGAAGCTATAAAAAAACTATGCAGAATGTTTTGTAATTCGAAAAAATAGCAGTAATTTTGCACGTAATTAGTACTGAAGTTTCCAACGGACGTAAATTAGGTTAAATAGGTCTTGATTATAAACGAAAAACAACTATATATTATGAAGTACGAAAAACTCCGTAAATACGAAAAACCCGATCTTGAAGAGATTGAACTTATTCTCGAAGGTTCGTTCCTCAAAACAGATAGCAACAACAGCAATAATGTCGGTGGTGAAATCGATAAGGATCCTGTAGAAGGTGATAATTGGGATTAATATATCCGCTCAAATATATAAAAAATACGCTGACTAATTATAGCCGGCGTTTTTTTTAATATATGAACCTATTTGAACGCACCGGTTTTGTGCTGCCGAAGACTACAGGCAACAGCATGCGTCCGCTGCTATGGAGCGGGCAACATTGCGTGATAGTTGTTCCGATGGAGGGGGAACCTCGCAAGGGCGATATCCTCATGTTCCGCCATGGGGGATCGGGGGAGAAGGAGACAAACATCGTGCACCGGCTTGTGGAGATCCGGAATGATGCAGACGGAGAGCGGGTGTATATTACCCGCGGGGACAATTGCCTTGGGACGGAGACGGCGAGACGCGAGAACATAATCGGTCGTGTGGCGGAGGTTCACCGCACGTCGGGGTTCAGGCCGTGGCATGCTGTGCCTTTCAGGCAATTTTCTACGGATGCCCTACCCCACCGAATATTCACCTTGGTATGGACCGCGTTATGGCCTATTCGCAGGATTTATTATATCATCAGGGATAGATACGAAAATGGGAAAATACGTTATTGCAGATAATAAGATAGAGCTAAGGATTGCAGGGGATGTGGAGTCGTGGAAGTTGATTGAACCAAGGTTCCGTCCGTTCGCAGGGGACCGGGCCGGGCAACCGGATCTGACTGTGGATGTGCATGCGGGGGAGCTTCCGGCGAGCGAGGGGGATGTGATATACAGCCCGGGAAATGACGGGGCGGGCTTCCTGACAGGGCGGACTTTGCGAACGGAGGACGGGAGCCTGATCATGGAATTCAAGCATAAGGCGGAAGGAAAACGGCGTGTGTGGATGAAGATGCCACCACTGCTCAATGAAGCGGAAATAATAATACGGGAGGGGGATGCGGCAAGGGACCACTATTTCCTTACGCACGCGCTGATGATGGCCTTCATGCTTGCAACATGCGGCACGGGGACTCTGCTGTTTCACGCTTCATCGATCCTATACGATGGGAAAGCCTATCTCTTTCAGGGCAAGAGCGGGACAGGGAAGAGCACGCATGCGGCGCTGTGGGTGGAGTGCATTGCCGGGGCGGAATTGCTCAACGATGACAACCCCGTGGTGCGCTTCAATGCGGACGGAACGGCAATGGCCTACGGGTCGCCCTGGAGCGGGAAAACGGACTGCTACCGGAATCTTTCGGCTCCCGTGGGGGCTATAGTGCGCATAGTGCGTGCGAAGGAAAATGAATTACGTCGACTGCAGGGGCTCCAAGCCTACGCGTCGCTGACGGCCTCGGTGTTCTTCCTCCCCTTCCTAAGCGAGGAACTGCGGGCGCGGCGGCATCAGACGCTCGAGCGTCTGGCGATGGATGTGCGTGTGTGCGAGATGCACTGCCGGCCGGATGCGGAGGCTGCGATGGTTTGTCGAGAGGGTTTGATTGGAGCAAAGGGGGATTTATCGGGATTAAGCGTGATTAAGCCTGATTAATCGGGGCTATGCTTTGGCGAAGGGGCAGATACAATCATTAAGAATATCCAAAAGAAAAGACATGAAGATAAAGAAAGGATTTACGCTGCGCACGGTGATGGGCCAGAACATCATTCTGGCTGAGGGAAACAACGCTGACAATTTCGACAAGATGATAACACTCAATTCTTCGGCGGCGTTGCTTTGGGAAAAGCTCAAAGGGAAATCATTCAATGCCGACGATGCGGCCGCCATTCTTGTGGATGAATACGGCATAGACGGCGAGCAGGCATCGGAGGATGCGAAATACATCCTCGATCTGATGGTAGAAAAGGGGTTGTTAGAGGAGGAGTGAGGTATCACCCCCGGAGGGGGATGCGGGATTTATCGGGGAGGGGCGAGCTGAAGCTCGCGCGCTCTATCAAATATTGCGTTGCTGACATGCCGAAGGCATGTCCCTACAGGGAGGGCTAGCTCACTCAAATATTGCGTTGCTGACATGCCGGAGGCATGTTCCTACAGGGAGGGCTAGCTCACTCAAATATTGCGTTGCGGAGATGCCGGAGGCATGTCCCTACGGGGAGGGCAGGCGGATTCAAATATTTGCGTTGGAGGGGGGGCGTTCTTCGATGATTGTTTCGTTGACTGCGCCGGCGAAAATATCGGAGGGTATTGTGGATGCGCTTCCGTCGCGTCGGGCATAATAATGCGGGGACATGATTTCGATTCCGGCCTCATTGAACACGTCCTGGATATTCTGATGCAAGTCGGACATAATGGGTCCAAGACGGTCGGCATCCCTGATGTACGCATTGATCTGATAACAGGGATAATAGTCCTGCAGCTCGGTTTCGAGCACGAAAGGACGGGGATGGGAAAGGACGCCGTCGGTGAGGCGGGCTGCGTTGATAAGAAGCTGATGCACCTGTCGCCACGGGGCGTCATATCCGATGGTGACGGTGGTGTGTATGATCAGGCCGAACTGCCGGGCAGAGGCGCTGTAGTTCACCGTATGCGATGACATGATGAAAGAGTTGGGGATGGTGACGACCTCGTTTTTAGGTGTACGGATTCGCGTAACGAAGGGAGTCTTCTCGATGACATTTCCTGTTGTGTCATTGAGCTTGATGCGGTCTCCGATCTTGAACGGGCGCATATATGTTATGACCAGGCCGGCGATGATATTACCGATGACGGTGCTTGAACCGAGCGAGACAATCAGGCCTACAAACACTGAAATACCCTGGAACACCCCTGAATCCGAACCGGGAAGATAGGGGTAGATCATGGCAATCATGAATGCATACAGCAGAAAGCGCACGATATTGAAAGTGGGACGCGCCCAATCGGGATAGAAGCCGGAGATTCTGAGCTTCTCACTCTCGACTTCACCGGCAATAAAGCTCAGCAGCTTTATGATGTATCTGATGCAGAGCCATATCACGACGATAATGAAAAGATTCGGAATATACTCGACAACAGAGCTACATACCATCCTGACGGGTGCTATGATGTATTGAAAAATCCGGTAGGCGAGCTTTTCTGTCTGCGGGAAAATTGCAAACAGTATTGGCACGCTGAATGTGAGCTGCACAAGAATGACCAGGTAGCGGAGGACATTGCACAAGAAGACAAGGATCCGGCCGAGACGCCGGGTATTTAGCAATTCGTAATCGCGCAACACGACGGGCTTGAGTCGCTGGCGCTTGAAGCGGATAATGCGTCGGCGAAGACGTCGGAAGAGATAATTTGTGAGCTTGAAAAGCAGATACTGCACGACTAAAACGAGGACAAAGAGGGCCGCACGCTTGAGAATCTGCATGAAACTGTGCTCGCGATGCATGTGGGCAATCTTTGCGCCCAATATCTGCGAATATCGAGTGGCCAGCTCGTCGCGGGTTGTACGCTCCCACATAGCGTCAAGGTCCGTAACGCTAAGAAGTACCTTATCGCCATATACGATGTCGACATAGCCGTCGGATTCGTGCATCCGCAAGCTGTCGCGTCCCAAAGCCTCGTCGCGGCTTATACGGGAGAGCATCTCGGATGTCATCTCAGCACGCGTCTTCGCGGAATATCCCCCGCGGGGGGCATAGATCACGAAGAGCGTGTCGTTGTCCACGACGACAGGGACACCCGGCGTGACAGGCCGAAGCGAGTCGATCTGATTCAGCATTTCGGCATTCCCGGGGGAAAGAACGGTTTCGGGAGCAGAGACGGCCCGCTGTGCAAGAAGGCTGATGGCCGAAGCGAGGGCCACGGCGAGGAAAAATAATATGGCAGTGAATTTCTTCATGGTGAAGGTCGAAAATAGGTGGAGGGGCTTATGATGGCAAATTTAGAAAAATTTTCCGGTATTTCTTCAGATTCAGCGGCAGGATATTCGGATTTATCCTGATTTATCGAGATTAAGCGTGATGAATCGCGATTTAAGAAGGATTGAGGCGCAGGTAAAGAAAAAAGCGCAAAAATATTTGGAGAATTGAAATATTAACACTACCTTTGCAGTGCTAAAACAAAAGGCGCAAATCCCGCCAGAAAGGAGAGGTGGGTGAGTGGCTGAAACCACCGGTTTGCTAAACCGACGATGGGAG
>CAZBNM010000021.1:0-27725 GCA_964493495.1 uncultured Bacteroides sp. | reverse complement strand
AGCCCTCGACACATGGTTCTCTTCCTGGCTGTGGCCCATCACGCTGTTTGATGGCATTAATAATCCCGGCAACGAAGAGATCAACTACTATTACCCCACGGCCACACTCGTTACGGGTCCGGACATCATTTTCTTCTGGGTTGCGCGCATGATCATGGCCGGATATGAATATGTGGGCAAGCAGCCTTTCGACAACGTCTATTTCACGGGTATTGTGCGTGATGCCATCGGCCGGAAGATGAGCAAATCCCTGGGCAATTCCCCTGATCCGCTGGACCTAATACGTGATTATGGTGCCGACGGTGTGCGAATGGGCCTTATGCTGGCAGCTCCTGCGGGAAATGATATCATGTACGATGACAAACTGGTGGAGCAGGGCCGCAACTTCTGCAACAAGATCTGGAATGCATTCCGCCTTGTGAAAGGTTGGAATGTTGACGAGGCGGCAGAGCAACCGGACGTGTGCCGCATTGCATCGCATTGGTTTGGTGCCAGATTGTCTGCAACGATAGCCGAGGTTGATGATCTCTTCAATAAATTCCGCATCTCGGAGGCTCTGATGGCTGTTTATCGTCTTTTCCGTGATGAATTCTCGTCATGGTATCTGGAGATGGTTAAGCCTGCCTACGGACAGCCCGTAGACGGACATACATACAAAGAGGTGGTTGGATATTTTGATGCACTCCTCCGCTTGCTTCATCCCTTTATGCCATTCATTACCGAGGAACTATGGCAGCATATTTCAGAGCGCCGTCCCGGAGAGAGCATAATGTATGCATCGCTCCCCGAGGCTACCGCATATGATTCGGCTCTTCTCGAGCGCATGGAAATAGCTAAGGAGATAATTGCCGGAGTCCGTGCAGTGCGTGCCCATAAGAATATTCCGGCAAAAGAAAGTCTGGAACTCCATGTGGTAGGAAGTGCTCTTCCCGCAGAAGGGCTTGGAGCTGTTGTTGCCAAGCTCTCGGGCCTGTCTGATATCATTGAAAGTGCAGTCAAGAATCCTGCAGCGCAGAGCTTCATGGTCGGTACGTGTGAGTTCAATGTACCTATGGCTGCGAGCACGGATGTCGAGGCAGAGAAAGCTCGTATTCTCAAGGATATAGAGTATTACGAAGGCTTCAAGGCTTCTGTTGAGAAGAAGCTTTCCAATGAACGCTTTGTGGCGCATGCTCCGGAGGCTGTCGTTGCAGGTGAGCGTAAGAAACTCGAAGACGCAACAGCAAAGCTTGTCGCCTTAAATGCAACATTAGCGGCACTCTAAAAGCCTTTCATATTATTTCCCGATAGAGGCCCTGAAAAAAGAGCCGGTCGGAAATACAAGCCACTTCAGACTAATACACACAATCCTCCCTGCCAACTATTCATGACCGGGAGGATTGTGTGTATGTGCGTAAGGAAAGGATTGATTAGAATTGAATAATCCTTACTTTCCATGCTCCCCGATCATTTTTCTTTCGTTCTTCTGTAATGGCTGCGTTCATCTCCTTACATACCTCATTCGGATCTATGCCGTATTCCTCCAGGAGCTTTGTATAACCGGCAGATGAAATATCTTTGATTGTAATCTTTTCGAAATTCCCGCAACCCGGAACTTCTATATTGTTTAATGCATTATTCTTCTTGGAAGATGCCTTGAGTAAGGCATCTTTTATCTCGTTCTTTATATCCTCGGGAAGTTCATTTTCGGATTCTATCATACTATTGTAGTTGTATGTAGTATGTTCTCTATCCTTGGTTCCCCAGATTTCTTTTATGGTTTGTATGATGCGGGATGTTAAGTAGAAGACTTTAAATTCTAAAGTGCCGAAATCCTCTGTTTTGGTTCCTCGATTCAGTAGAGGATTCATCATATGCTTGAGTGCAATCTCAACTTCCTCATTGTAATTCCGGAGATTCAGATACAGATTGTGTATGCTGCGAAACTTTTCGTCATCACCATAGAATGCATCGAGATGTATATTTTCCATGGGAATCCGGAGCTTCAGGAAGTGTTCCTCAGATGGATAGCCATGATAGTCTATTTCCTCCATCTTTGTTTTCATAGTATATGTGATTATGAAGTTTCTATAGAGATGACGTATGAGGTCATTGAGTAGCGAACGTTGCATGTTTTGCGACAGCTTCTTGGTATTGCTCTCCGTCTCTCGTTGGGACTTATACGTTATATATGTATATAGAGCGGAAAACAAAGCAATTACAATCGCTAACAGTCCATAGAGATTCCAGCCGTCCTTGACGATGTCGGGATGTGTATTATCTTCGATTCTTGACATGATACCAAGGTCGGAAACCATCTCTTCACCGGTTATTCTGTTGCTGATGCTATCACGACGCATTTTATCTTCAATAGCCCGCTGACGTTGGTTCCGGGTTTCTTCATGGAAACTTCGAATCATTTGAAGCTCATTTAGAATTTTATGAGAGGCGGTATCGCTTGATTGGGCGAAGGCTTGAGCGAAAACAAAGCCTCTGAACATTACAAAGAATATAAACAAAACTACAATCCTTTTCATTGTGCTGATTCTGATTAGATTTATGGCAGTGGAGAGTGCATGAAAGATTCAATTGATTATTTGCAAAAATAATAATTATTCTTCGATTTCGATAATAAAAGATGATTTTAGAAAGAAAAAGAAATCCGCCACAGGCCCGGAAAGGATCTGTGGCGGAAAAATTATAAGAATTAGCAGTCGGGGTGACAGGATTCGAACCTGCGACCACCTGGTCCCAAACCAGGTGCGCTACCGGACTGCGCTACGCCCCGAGCTACGAAAGCGGTGCAAAGATACTTATTATTTTCTGAGTTTGCAAATTTTATTGGTGCTTCGAGCTTCTTTTGAGTAAAATCAATACTACAGAGGTCCCTATCGCGGATGCCAGAACGAGAGGCCATGAGTATAGCTCACCGGCATCATTACTACTCAATACTGTCGTGGGGTCTTTGAGTAGTTGCAACCACGCCGCAACCACATATATGGAATTATTTAGTATATGAGCGAGCATAGGTACCCGCACGTTTCCGGTCCATAGCATAAGATAACCGAAATATGCGCCCAGCAACATTCGGGGCACGAAACCGAAAACCTGGAAATGGAATGCGCTGAATACAACTGCCACAACCCATATCGCAACATGGGGATTCACTCCTCCTGTAGTCAGAAGTCTCTGAAAACATCCACGGAATAGAAGCTCCTCGGAGAAACCCGCCAGCACACCAATGATTAGAAGATTTACGATGAGCCCTAAAATACTCGTATTACTGCGTAGAAGTGTCTCTGTGAGGGAAGAGGCGGTCGCTTCCATTTCCCTTGCCATTTTTTCGAATGCTTCCATCGAAGCGGGAAAGTGAAGATGTGAATTCCAGAAGACTATTGTCTCCATGAGAGGGATGGAAAAGAAAAGGATGGCTATAAGGGCAAGATAAACTTGCGGCTTGCTGCCTTTCATGAGCCCGAGGAGATCGGCCGGCCTGCGGCATATAAGGCAAGCTGTACCTATTGCGGGGATAATGAACACGCACAGATCCTGAACGACCATGCTTATGCGCAGATACGCAGCGAAGTTGCTGCTTAATATCTTGTTCAGAAGGACTGAGAGGCCAACACATACTGCATAGCCCACAACAAAAAGACAAAGCAGCAACCAAAGACGCCGTCCGAGGCTTAATAGTAAATCAGATTTTCGCATAATTGATTCGGGTTGTCATAGATGATGGTATATGTTTGCGGTTAGTGTACGGTAATCATCCGAATAGTTTCCGGAACTGTCCCGCATTGCCAGCTCCCGGGATTCGATGGGTCCGTCTTGCCTCCGGAATTCCCAACAGCCCCTGACGGGAGCCTTTCGCGGAACGGTTCGCACACATAGGCGCCTCCGAAGTTTCAGTCCTGCCATTTCCGCGCCAAATATTACCTCTCTTTCCCTTTCGGAAGGCCCGAGCAGCATCAGGCGACCATCGGTGCTCAGATGCGCAGCAGCGTAGGTTATTATGCCTTGATATGACAGGGTATTTTCGTGACGTGCCACTGCGCGGGATGCATCATCAGCAAGAGCTCCTGTAGAAAAAAAAGGAGGATTGCAGATGATTGCCTCCGGAGGCAGGGTGGGGGTGAAATTTCTATAGTCGCCTTCGAATACTTCCAATCTGTCTCTCCAAGGCGATGCCGTAAAATTATAACGGGCGTCGGCAGCGGCAGCCGGATCGATTTCGATGGCACACACCAGGGCATCCGGACATGCACGCACGCAAAGAAGGCTTAACACCCCCGAACCTGAGCCAATATCAAGCACCGGACCGGCAGCAGCTTCATATTGCCAGGCCCATGCTCCGAAGATAACGGCATCGCTACATACTTTCTGGCCGCAATGCGTGTCGCTCACCGCAAAATCCTTGAATTGAAAAACACGCTCCGCCATTTTATTCCTTCACATTGGCGATGCCAGGAAATTCCGCACGCTGTTTACCGGTGAGTTTTGCGGCCGCCTCTCTGTAGCTATGTCTGATAAGGCCTAAAATAAAATCCTTAGGCAGACTCCCTGATATGCAAAGCTGATTCCAGTATTTTTTATTCCAATGCCATGCCGGTTCGATTTCCGAATATTGTTCCCTAAGTTCGATGGCATAATCAGGATTGCACTTCAGGGACAGAAGGTTGTTGCCATCAAGCGACAGACATGCGAATATCTTGCCACATATTCTGAAGAGCAGTATATCCTCGCCAAAAGCGGAGTCCTCGGTGGCATACGGGAGGGTAAGGCAATATTCCCTGACAGTCAGAATGTCCATTGCTTGTTGAGAGAGATTAAAAATTGCGAGCTTCCTTGCGGCCTTCGTAGGCTGTCGGGAAGCTCGTGAATTGTGGGCACTGCAAAAGAGCAGTCGGGCAGAAAGTCAGCTATTACTTGCTGGCGATGGAGCTCGACACAGTAAGGCGTGCACGACCTTTGGCACGACGACGGGCCAGAACCTTGCGGCCTTCGGGGGTGGACATTCTTTCACGGAAGCCGTGCTTGTTTACTCTCTTGCGGTTCGAGGGTTGGAACGTTCTTTTCATTGCCTATAGTGTTTTGTTGTTTATATTCTACAATTCGGAGTGCAAAGGTAAAACTTTTTTTTGAAACATCCAAGTACATGCGGCGAAAATGTTAATTCTTTCGCTGAAAAACACGACTTGGAATGTAGCAGCATAGCATGTTAGCTCAAAAGCTCCACACCGATGCCCGGTCGCTCAGGTATCGTCACCTTGCCATCAACGATCTTGATTCCGTCGAAGCGGTCGTTCGCGATGAGCAGGTTGCCGTCCAGATCCGCCCAGTCAACCATAGGAGCAAGCTGGGCAGCAGCCGTCACGGCGCACGATGTTTCAGTCATGCAGCCCAACATCACTTTCATACCCATGGCGCGGGCCACGGTTGCCATCTGATGAGCTTCGTGCAGACCCGTACTCTTCATCAGTTTGATATTGATGCCGTCATATGCACCTGCCGCACGACGAACATCAGGAAGACGCTGGAGGAACTCATCAGCAATGATGGGCAGGGGAGAGCGCTCGCGCAGCCAAGCCGTATCATCGATTGCCGCTTTGTCCATCGGCTGTTCTACGAAGAGACAGTTGCGCTCGGCAAGCCAATGACACATTTCCAGAGCCTTTTCCTTGTTGCTCCAACCCTGATTGGCGTCAACGCAGATAGGAACATCCGTCTTCGACCGTATTATTTCCACAAGTTCCTTGTCATTGTCCAATCCCATCTTCACTTTCAGAACACGATAGGGCGAAGCCTCATCGACTTTCTGACGAACAACGTCGGGCTTGTCGATGCCGATTGTAAAGGACGTGTTGGGGCATTTCTCGGGATTGAGCCCCCAGATCTTAAACCATGGTTGTCCCATCATTTTACCCAGAAGGTCGTGAAGGGCAATATCAACGGATGCCTTTGCTGCACGGTTGTCGGGCGCAACACTATCCATGTATTCGTGAATATCTTCGATACGGAAGGGATCGGAGAACTGGCTAAGATCGAGACTGGAAAGGAAACGTGTCACGCTGTCCACGCTCTCGCCAAGATAGGGCGGCATCGAAGCCTCGCCATAACCGACAAGGCCGTCGTATTCAAGCTCAACCTGCACGCCCGGCGTGGTGGTGCGCTGATAGCGGGCCAGGTTGAATGCATGGCGGAGTTGAAGTTCATAGGGGAAGAAACGGAGGTTGAGACGTCCGCTTTTGCCGCCCAACAGCGGCTTCGTA
This sequence comes from uncultured Bacteroides sp., assembly GCA_964493495.1. Lineage (GTDB taxonomy): Bacteria > Bacteroidota > Bacteroidia > Bacteroidales > Muribaculaceae > CAG-873. The sequence continues at coordinate 21,477 of CAZBNM010000021.1, read as the reverse complement.
GCACTGTCAAGAGCGGATATGGAAATAGGCGATGCGGCCGCAATTGCGCCAATAAGTCCGGTTTTAAGGAAATTACGTCGATTCATATCTGTGTGTCTGTGATAAGGTTATGGTTTAGAGGTTGAAATACCATGGATGATTGCGTGCACGCGTTATCCCGGGTGTTTCTTCATTACCGGCAATGCGCACGGCGTGTAGGAATGGGGTGGGTAGGTAAGTAGGGTCCTCCGGGTCAACCGAGTTGCGTTTCACGCGCCCGGATGAATGAACATATTTGCCATCGTGGTCGTAGATTGCAACGTGCGTAACCTTTCCCGTCTTCGCATTTCCGAAGAAGAGCAGGTCGCCCGCACGGCAGTCACGCCAATCCTTAGCCTCTATACGGGTGCCTGTAAGGGCTTGTTGAGAGGCGTCACGCATAAGTATGATTCCGTTAGCAAGATAGCTTACCTTTGCCAGCCCCGAGCAGTCAAGACTCTTCACCGAAGTCCCCCCCCAAAGATATGGGGTGCCTTCCATTGAATAAGCTATGTCAAGAATCTTCTCAGGATCAAAATTCTGATCGGCCCATACCTCTACAGGAGTCAGATCTGAGATAGGAGCATAGCCCTTGCGGCCGTCAGGCAACTTCACAAGTATACGCCCGTTTTTCACGGCACCTTCCGCATCCACGCCCTCTACTATATTACCGTTGACAAGATCCGTTACAACATCCCGCAGACCCGTAGCTTCGGCAGTGGTGTAGGCCCGTGTCTGATATGGAGAGCTTACTATGTAGCGGCGTGCTCCGCGCCATGCTTTCATCTCCGCAGCGGTTTTGGGCTCGATGGAGCTGTCCGTTACCCAGGCTATGTAGCCGTCGGGAGTCTGTACGCGGTACCATCCTCCATCCTTCTCAAGCACACGGAGAGGCATGCCCATAATAGCTTGCGTGGCCATCTCCGCTGCATGCGAAGGGCCTGTGCGGAGGCAAGCTACGGAAATGCGCGGTTGTGCCCATAATGTATCGGGTAGGAGCTCGATGCGGTCCGTCCAGTCGTCTCCGGAAGCGTTCATGAATGCTTGGAGTGCTTCACGTGCAGAGGCGCTCGAGGTTTTTCCTCCCACGACCAAGCCACCATCCGGATCGCTGAATGCCTTGATTTCATAAACAGTCTGACGCTTGTCAGGTGCGTGAGCCACGCGGACATCTTCAACAAGTTTCGTTGCTCGCTCGAGAGCCTTCATCGATGACTGGGCTCCCGCTCCGGCGGGAAACAGTAGTGCGATTGTGAATATCGGTACTATAAAGCTGTGTTTCATTTCACAGGATGTATGTCAATAATTTTGAAATTCTGTTCCCAGCCGGGATAAAAAAGATTCCCGCGAGTACTCTCTACTTCGCCAAGCTGGAAGTCAACGGTTTCGCTTCTCACAAAACGCTTCCAGGGCCAGAGCGCGCCGCTCACACCTCGGTTGGTGGCAAATCGGTGCGCGTCAATTCCATGGGAATAAAACCCCTGGACGGCCTCGGACGGTGATGTCGTGTAGCGGCCGAAGCTTACATCCACCGGAAGCCAACCGATTCCCTCGAAATATACTTCCGCCCAGTCATGGAGATTCTTTTCTCCTGGATGAAGCATCCATCCGCTTTCCCATCTTGCAGGAATCCCAAGCGAACGCATCAGCGAGATATACAGCAGCGACACCTGGCCGCAGTCGCCGTGCCCTTCGGTAATGACATATTCGGGGATGCACGGAATCGTTGAATATTCCCGGGCGCCGGCCCAGGGATACTTTTCGATGATGTAGTCATACACCATCTCGCTCTGTCTATAGGGATTGGTCTCATCACCCACGATTGCATGTGCAAGCGAGTCGGCAAGGATTATATGCGGCGCTTCGGGCGAGGTGTAGCGGATGTAGTCGACGGACGTCTTGTCGTAGGGCTTTAGGGCGCCTTCGATTTCCTCGGGCGAAGCATATTGGCCGCGTGTTATGAAACGCGCCGTGTATTCAAATACGGCCGTATCGCCTTCGGCTTCAGGTGCCGGAGCTTCAAAAAATATTGTCGAATGCACGGATCGGTCGCCGGATAGCACATAGTCGGGCTGCGAAACCTCAAGAATCTCAAGAGCGCTCTGACGTTGGGTAGCCATAGGAATTGGCATCCACACACGCAGGCTGTCGCCCTGAAGCGCCTCGTTGTAAGGAACGGCAATCCTGAAACTGTAGGTCACCTCATGAGCCCCTCCGAGTTCGTTCCGTCCGGCCTTGAAGTCAAGCACCGAATCTACATAACTGATGCGCGCTGCCGATGCACGGTCGCCGCGTTTTCTTGCACCTCCGTTCATTGCGGGATTGAGAAGCTTGAGATTCCGGGGCGACTTACGGTGTATACGCAGTGTGTCGTCGATCACCTGAGCCTCCATGTAGTGCAGGGCAATGAAGTCGCGCACGTCCTGCTCCGAAACCTCTGGATGGTCCTTACGCACCGCTTCGAGAGCCTCGTCAAAAGTCAGGGAAAAGTCCGAACGAACACGCGACGCTATCGCTGCGGCCGAATCGGATTCAAGCCACACTGGCATAACGGAAGCTTCAGCTGCCGCTGCATGAGACGGATTCTTTCCCATCCACCATGTGGCGCCCGCAAGCAGAGCCGCGACAATCGCCACACTGAGAATTCGACTTCGGTTCATGGTAATTCGATTATATGTGATACAAACAATGCATAAAGATACACAAAAAACGTCGGACACACAAAAGTATGTCCGATATTTTTAGATTGTTTTAGCTTTGTAAACTAAAATTAGACGTTTTTGCTTTACTTTGAGAAGGAACTCTCTATGGCCTGTATATCTTGTATTAGCTTTTTCTCGACACTGAGGCGCTCTTCTATTTCTTTGCAGCCATATATCACGGTAGCATGCGAACGGGAGAGACGATTGCCGATGGTGGTTGTAGACATCTTCCCGATTTTCTTTGCAAGATACATCAGAACCTGACGAGGATCCGAAATCTCGCGGCGCCGCGTCTTAGTGAAGAGCAGATCCGCGTCGATATCGTAATGCGAGGCCACGGCCTGTGCGATCATCTCGAAATTGATCTGCCTGCGGGGCATCTTCACGGCATTAGCAAGTACCACACGGGCCATGTCAACGTTTATCTCGCGGTTTAGAACCGTAGCATGTGCAAGTAGCGATACCACAATCCCCTCCAGCTCGCGGATACTGTCTGTAACGTTCACGGCAATGAATTCCAGGACATCTTCCGGCAATGACAGGCCGTCCTGCGCCGCTTTCTGACGCAGGACGTCACGGCGTAGTTCAATATCGGGCTTATCGAGAGCGACGGACATGCCCCACTTGAATCGTGAGAGCAGGCGCGCTTCCAATCCGTCCATATCTGCAGGCGCGCAATCGCTCGACATGATTATCTGCTTGTTGTTCTGATGCAGATGATTGAATATATGGAAGAATGTATTCTGCGTGGCGGGTTTATTGCGAAGATCCTGCACATCATCAATAATCAGCGTGTCGATATGTTGATAGAAGTGGAAAAAACTGTTGATCTCGCCTTTTGCTCTGGCAGCTGTAAACTGACTTTCGAAAAGTCGTGCTGTCACGTACAGGACACGGCTGTCCGGATTATGCTCCTTGATGCGGATGCCTATAGCCTGTATAAGGTGCGTCTTCCCCACACCCGTCGGCCCGAATACGAAAAGCGGATTGAAAGTTTTTACGGAAGGATTATCTGCAATGGATTCACCTATGGAGCCTGCAATCTTGTTGCTGTCCGAGAGGCAGTAGTTCTCGAATGTATATCGCGGATTCAGGTGAGATTCAACCTGACGGTTGTCCTTTGCCTTGAACGGGTTAGCCACTTGCGCCGTGCTCTGCTGCATGATTACGGGCGAGGGGGCGGCCGACTTCATCTTTATCGTCGACGCATTGTCGTTCTTCACCGTGTGATACACATAGTAGAGCTGGACGCCGGGGCCATACACCTTATTTATTCCCGATTTGAGCACTTTCAGGAAACGCTCTTCAAGCTGATCGGCGAAATAGCTCGAATTTACAAGAAGCTCCAGCACCCCGTTTTCGAACTTCACGGAAGTGATGTCCCGGAACCAGGTGTCGTACTGTATAGGCTCGATAAGATCGCGTATGTAGGCGCAACATTCGGCCCAGAGCTCTGTATGGGTGCGTGGCATAGGTGAGGGAGGAGGCTAAAAGAACAGCACTATCCCGAAGGAAGCGAGGAGACTTGTCGGTGTTAAGAAATAAATAATGATTTGTTCAAGGCATGAGTGCCTTTTGTCAATGCAAAATTGCTCCAAAAAAAGTTGAAAAACAAACGCATTTTTTCTTGCATTTTCTGAAATTTATGCAAGTGTTTTGATTTCAATATCTTAAGAATTCCAATATCAGCGCTATGCTTTTAGTTGCGTCTTGGTTTTGTATTGTGCAGTAATTTAAGTGTTTAAGTTGTATGGCTTATGTTCCACGCCACCGGGATACCTTGTTTTTTTCACCCCTGTATGGGGCTTGGACGGATGTTTTATACGTGAAACATAAAAAATCTCCTACCCGTGTATTGTTTAGATTTAGTATAAATAACGCGCGGGGTTTGAAGCAACAGGGGAGACATATCGCCGGATATGTCTCCCCTGAATGGTTTTACCTCGGTCAGCGCAGGCGGTCGTAGCTCGTAAGAAGCTTGTGATCCTTTTTCATGCCACGGTAGGCAAATAATGCACACACAAGCGCGCACACCAGCAGAAGCACTCCGCCCGTCCATATCACGTGAGCGTCAGGCATTCCCACAAAAAGAAGGAATCCGAAGGATACTATCGACGCGCAAATTAGTAGCATCGACGCAACCGTCACCTTCATCTGCTGCTTGAGATTTTTGAACATAAATATTCCCAGGAACAGCAGGACGGCAATGACGATATTTAGAATCATATACACGGGAGCGTCCTTGACGAAAACCGGCGTGAATGAGTCGGCTGCGTTGGCAGCTTCCGCTGATGCGAAGGGAGTGAGGCAAAACAGGATCATGAATCCCACAGCCAGCAGTAGAAATAGTGTTTGAATGCGTTGTATTACCATAATAGTTTGTTTTGAGTTTCAGAAGATAAGCAGACCGAGGATACCGGCGGCGATTATAATCCAGATAGGATGGATTTTCGTAAACATCACGGCACAGAGTGAGGCGCAGGCTATGCCTATGCTTTTGAGTATATCCGGGGATGTTTCGCCGAAATTGGCCTTGTTCATCAGAAGCAGGGCAGCCGATGCGATTAGTCCCACGACCACCGGGCGGAGGCCGGCGAACACGCCTCGTATAGCCGGGCTGTCGTGATGTCGGGTCACGTAATGCCCCGCGTACAGCACCAGCAGAAAGGGTGGAAGCACCACTGCAAGCGTGCATAGTATCGAGCCCAGAATGCCCCATAGCGGCGAAGCGAAGGCTCCCGAAGGATCATTCATCACGGCCACATACCCTATGTATGTGGCGGAATTGATGCCGATAGGCCCCGGAGTCATCTGTGAGATGGCGACTATATCCGTAAACATCCGCTCTGTAATCCAGCCGGGCGTCACTATTTCATTCTCGATCAGAGCGAGCATGGCATAGCCACCGCCGAAACCGAAAAGTCCGATTTTAAGATAACTCCATATCAGACGCAGGAAAATCATTTCGATGCGTCCTCCTTGCCGCTTTTGGTCGAGTCAAGGGCAATGATGCCGCGTGTGGTCAGATACCAGCCGCAAAGCCCCCCGAGGGTAATGAATAGTATTGGATTGGACACCACCGGAAGCTTGCTCCATATCAGCAAAGCCACGGCTGCCGGAATCCAGCATGTCTTCCAGCCTATGCCCGAAGCCTTCGCGGAGCTGATTACGGGTGCAACTATAAGGGCGACCACAGCCGGGCGGATGCCCTTGAAAATCGCCGTAAGCACGGGGTTGGACGTAATGGTCTCAGGCGTCAGGAACATTGCAATGGCCAGGATTATCAGGAACGAAGGCATGATCGTGCCGAGTGCGGCAGCAATGGACCCTTTAAGGCCGCGAAGCTTGTCGCCCACAACCACGGAGATATTCACGGCTAATATTCCCGGCATCGACTGCGCCACCGCCAGAAGGTCCAGGAAATCCCGTTTATCCAGCCATCGGTGCTTGTCCACGATTTCACGTTCTATGATGCTGATCATGGCCCAACCACCGCCGAAAGTGAAGGCTCCTATTTTGAAGAAGGTGCCGAACAATGTCATTAGCCGGCTTTCCTTGGCATTCGAGCTTTTATCCATTATTCAAATTCAACAATTGTTATGCCCGCGCCCCCGAGACGCACGTCCTCGTCGTGGAACGACCGCACGGCATCCACGCTCTCGAGATAGTTCCGGATATATTGTCGCAGGGCTCCCGTGCCCGTCCCGTGGAGTATCCGCACGCGCCCGGAGTTAAACTGTATGGCATCGTCGATAAAATACATCACCGCCTGAACGGCCTCGTCCACACGCATTCCACGCACGTCTATTTCCTGCTTGAAGTTCAATTGCCGTTGTCTGCTCATTTCCGCCGTTGCCTTCGACAGGTATGAAGCTCCCGGTCCCTCGCCCGGACGTCTCGTGGGTTCTGACGCCTTGCGGATAGTTCGTTTCAGGCGTTCGAGCTTTACCGTCGTTTTAAGCTGTCCGAATACCACCGTGGCAGTCTTCCCGGATATCTCGCTGATAGTCCCGACTGCATTCGACCCGTCCATAGTCACGTTGTCGCCTGCTCGAAGCGGTTCCTCTGATTGCGGTTTCGGTTGCAAAGGCTGCTTTTGCCCTCGCTTGCCGGTCTTGCGACGCGCCTTTTCAAGAAGGGGATTTGAATCGGAAAGCAAGTCTCCGCTCGCCTGCAGCTCTTTTTTCTCTTTTTCGAGCTTCCTTCGCAGCTCTGCCGTGCGCTCCTTCTCTGCCTGAGCCTCGCGGATTTCGCGTATGGTATTCTCGATAGCCGCATTGGAACCTTCCAGAATCTTGCGGGCCTCTTCTCGGGCCTCTCCTATGATTTCCCGACGTTTTGCGCGAAGGGTCTCCGCATCATCCGCATAGCGCCCGATCAGCTCCTCAAGATGTTTTTCCTTTTGGTGTATGTCCCTCCGCTTGTTTTCCCAATAGCGTCGGTCGCGGGCAATGTCCAGCAGATATTTGTCCAGATTCACGTAATCACTCCCTACAAGCTCACGGGCTTCCTGCAGCAGTTCGTCGGGCAGCCCTGTCTTTTTTGCAATCTCAAGGGCGAACGAGCTACCAGGCTGACCTATGGCCAGGCGGAACGTCGGAAGCATCCTGTGGCGGTCATAGAGCATCGAGCCGTTCACAAGTCCCGGTGTTTCCTCGGCAAATTGTTTCAGATTGTGGAAATGGGTCGTCACGACGCCCCACATGCCGCGTTCATTGAAAGCCCGAAGCAGTGCCTGGGCGATTGCGCCTCCGATCTGTGGCTCTGTGCCCCCTCCGAACTCATCGATAAGTGCAAGCGTGCGGTCATTACCTCGGTTTAGGAAGAGCTTCATGTTCCGGAGATGCGAGGAATAGGTCGAGAGGTCGTCCTCTATGCTCTGGTCGTCGCCTATATCTATGAAGATGCTTTCCATGATGCCCATGTGTGAATTGTCATGCAGGGTAGGGAGCAGTCCGCACTGCATCATGTATTGCACGATGGCCACCGTCTTTAGCGTCACGGATTTGCCGCCCGCATTAGGTCCCGAAATCACAAGTATTCTCTCCCCCGGAGCTTTAAGCGTGATGTCAAGCGGCACGATTTCCTTTCCCTGGCGTTTCAGCGACAGCTCAAGCACGGGGTGGCAGGCATGATACCACTCAAGTTCCGGTCGAGGCTGAATATGCGGGAGGGTTCCGCCCGTCATGTTCGCGAAGCGTGCCTTGGCGTGTATGAAATCGAAGGTCGCAAGACAGCGCAATCCCTGTTCGCGAATATCATCGGCGTGAGGCCTGATCGAATCGGCCAGCGCTGTAAGTATCCTCACGATTTCGTGGCGTTCCTCTATCCGCAGTTCGCGGAGACGGTTGTTCGCTTCCACAACAGCCGCAGGCTCGATGTAGAACGTCTTTCCCGAGGCCGATTCGTCATGCGTTATTCCGGGAATCTTGCGCTTGTGCATGGGCGCTACAGGAATCACGAGGCGTCCGTCGCGCACCGATGGCGTCGTGTCCGCCTCAAGGTATCCCTCGCTCACAGCCTGCGAAATTACCCGCCGCATGGCGCCCGCAACCGATGCCGATGTCGAGGATATCGAGCGCCGTATCTGCCCCAGTTCAGCCGAAGCCGTGTCCTTCACTTCGCCGAATCGGTCCAGCACACGGTCGATTTCCCGTATTATGCCCGGGTATGTATGCATCTCCGAGGCTATGCCGTCAAGTACGGGATACGGACTCGTACCGTCCTCCTCGCGTGCCTCGGCAAAAAAGGCCGCGATATCGTCAATAGCGCCTAAGGTCGTGCGAAGTTTCAGCAATTCTCCTTCCGGCATCCAGGTCCCCGGCAGCCGTAGGCGTCCAAGTTCCTCGCGCAGGTCGTGGATCTGCCCTAAAGGAAAGCCGGCCCCGCCTTCCGCTCCGGTTATCGATGCCATCTCCGCACACCCTTCAAGCCGCTGTGTCACGACGTCTGCATCGCTCGAGAAAACCAGTTCCTCCTTTGCGCACGAGCGGCCCAGAGCCGAGCTGCACTCGCCCTCAACCATTTCACGCACGGCATCGAAGCCCGTCTTGTGTTCGAATGAGTCCGGATAAATCATATGCAAAGATACTAATAAATCCCCTTTCCCCCTACGCTTTTTCCGAAAAGCTCGCAAATAACCCGTCTTTGACCTTGCGCATGAATATTTTTCCTCAGCAAATGCAGGTATACCGATATTTTTCGCTAATTTTGTAATCTATTACAGACACTCTACGATATATGGGAATCTTTGACTTTTTCAAAAAAGAAAAGAAAGAAACACTCGACCGCGGTCTCCAGAAAACAAAGGAGGGTGTTTTCAGTAAACTCAAGCGTGCCTTTGCCGGACGGCGCACGATTGATGATGATTTTCTCGATGAACTCGAGGAGATCTTCATTTCCAGTGACGTTGGTGTCGAGACAACCCTCAAGATCATCGATCGCATTAAGGCCCGTGCCGCTGCCGAAAAATATATGAATGTCGAGGAGCTCAACGACCTTCTTTGCGAGGAAATAACCGATATGCTCGCCGACTCAAAAGGCGGCGAAGGCTATGACTTCACTATTCCTGAAGACGCAAAACGCCCATACGTCATTATGGTCGTTGGCGTCAATGGTGTCGGTAAGACCACAACCATAGGCAAGCTCGCTCACCAGTACCGTACTGCCGGCTACAAGGTGATTCTTGGCGCCGCAGATACATTCCGAGCAGCTGCTATCGAGCAGCTCGAGGAATGGGCCCGGCGCGCCGAAGTGCCTATCGTAAAACAGCAGCTTGGTTCCGATGCCGCCGCTGTGGCCTTCGATACGCTTACATCCGCTGTCGCCCAGGGTGCCGATGTAGTCATTATAGATACTGCCGGACGTCTCCACAACAAGGTGGGCCTCATGAACGAGCTCACCAAGATTCAGCGCTCATCGGAGAAGGTATTGGGCAAGACGCCCGATGAAGTATTGCTTGTGCTTGATGGTTCTACCGGCCAGAATGCGTTCGAGCAGGCGCGCCAGTTCTCGGCCGCAACGCGTGTCACGGATCTCGCCGTTACGAAGCTCGACGGCACGGCGCGCGGAGGTGTCGTTATCGGCATCAGCGATCAGTTCAATATCCCGGTAAAGTATATCGGACTTGGCGAAGGCATAAACGACTTGCAGATGTTCAACAAGCGCGAGTTTGTCAAGTCGCTTTTTGCCTCTAAGCTTGATAAGTAATGTCCGCAAAGGTCACCAATGCCGTTCCTCGGGTGAATATCATCACCATGGGGTGCGCGAAAAATCTTGTCGATTCCGAGAGGCTCGCCCGGATGTTTCGTACATCGGGTGTCGACGTTGTTTTTGACGCCGACGGATTCACCGGTGGGGATGTGGTCATAAACACTTGCGGCTTCATTGGCGATGCAAAGGAGGAATCTATCGAAATGATTCTTAATGCCGCCGCTGCAAAAGAGGCAGGTGGTATCGGTCGTATTTTCGTCATGGGATGCCTTTCCGAACGCTATAAAGCCGAGCTCCCCCGCGAAATTCCGGAGGTCGACGGCTGGTTCGGCAAGTTCGATTGGCCCGCGATCGTCAAGGCCGTGGCCGCGGAGCCCCGGAAGCCCGAACGCCCCTGGGAACGCGTGCTCTCCAAATCCCCGCACAGTGCATACATCAAAATCGCCGAAGGCTGCAATCGCTTCTGCGCCTACTGCGCTATACCGCTCATAACCGGGCGTTATCAGTCGCGGCCTCCCGAAGAGATTCTCGACGAAGTGCGGGCTCTCGCCGCGTCGGGAACCAAGGATTTCAACATCATTGCCCAGGATCTTAGCGACTATGGCCGCGACATCTCCGAAGGGCGCCGGTCCTTGCTTGCAGGCCTTATAGAAGATATGTCCCGGATTCCCGGTGTTGAAATGATCAGGCTGCACTATGCCTATCCGGCCGATTTCCCATACGACATCTTGCCCGTCATGGCATCCAATCCAAAGGTTTGCCGCTATCTCGACATCGCTCTTCAGCATATCAGCGATCCCGTCCTCGCGAACATGCGGCGCCATATCGATGGAAAGGCAACCCGCGAGCTTCTTGCACGCATTCGCCGCGAAGTCCCCGGCATACACATCCGCACGACTCTCATGACAGGTTTCCCGGGTGAAGGACCTGAGCAATTCCGCGAGCTGTGCGATTTTGTGCGCCAACAGAAGTTCGAGCGCATGGGCGCGTTCGCATATTGCGAGGAGGACGATACTTTTGCCGCGCGCAATTTCGATGACTCCATACCCTCCGAGGTCAAGCAGGAACGCCTGGATGAAATTATGGCTATTCAGCAGGATATTGCTCTTGAGCACAACCGCGGAAAGATCGGCAGCGTGATGCGTGCTATTATCGATGGAGAGACGGACGAGTTCTATCTCGGCCGCACCGAGTTTGATTCGCCCGAAGTGGACCCCGGAGTACTTATAGCCAAAAAGATCAAGCTAAATCCGGGCGACATCATCAATGTCCGTATAACCGACGCTGAAGCCTACGACCTGTATGCCGAGCCTGTCGAATGAAATAGCATGCAGAATTTCCGCGGGCCGGCCTTTCGCGTTCGTGCGGCTGCCCGAGGGCGATCGCTTTTTTTTCGAGAATCCCACACTGGGCCCCGCGCCGGAGTCCGGTCCGTATTTCAGGATAAAGCCCTGGGATAATGGCGAGAAAGGTTTTGGCGCCGTGAGCCGCGAGAACTATCTCGCTTCTCTCCGTGCTCTTTTGCAGGAGATTTCCCCTGAAATGCCCAAGGTAGTGTTCTCCCGTACGATTCAAGGGCATGTGGAGCTCTCACAGCTCGCATCACGCGCTGTGGAGCTCTTCGACTCTTTTCCCGATGCCCTCGCATTCATGTTCTTCACGCCCGAAACAGGCCTCTGGCTCGGCGCCACACCCGAACTCCTCCTTGCTGACGACGGCTCGGGCAATCTCTCGACCATGGCTCTCGCCGGCACCCGTCCCGCCGAAAAGATTGGACCATGGGACGATAAGAATCTCCGCGAACATACCTATGTAATAGACTATATTGTCGACGCGCTCCGCGCTTCCGGAGCCTCGGGAATCGAAGTAAGTCCGACAGGGACACTGCATTATGGCTCCATCGCCCACCTCCATACACCTGTCTCCGCCCGCATCGGCAGTGCCGCCTTTTCAAATATCCTTGACACATTGAGCCCTACGCCGGCCCTGTGCGGCATGCCTCTTGAGGCTGCCCGGGCAGCTATCGATCGCCATGAATCGCATAGCAGAGGGTGTTATGGCTCCTATATTGAATTCCGTTTACCCGGCTCACGCGCGCGTCAGGCTTACGTTAACCTTCGTTGTGCCCGCGTCGATGCTGATGGCGTTTGGACAGCCTTCGTCGGTGGTGGCATCGTTGCCGATTCCATCCCCGCGGAGGAATGGGAAGAAACAATCCGCAAATCGGCTCGTATTGTCGATATTCTCGCGCGAAAATAGACTCTCATGCTTGCACGATGCTCTCGAAAATTGAGCGTGCGGCAGTCTTTGGCGCATTTTGGGGCCCAAGTATTCGTCGTACTTCCCCGTACCCCTCAAGCTGTTTTTCACGCGCGTCCGACTCAAGGCGAAGCAGTTTGGATAGCTCTTCGCTCGCACGCTCGGCCGTGCAGTTATGCAACAGCAGCTCCGGAATGATTTCCCGGTCAGCTATCAGGTTTGGCAAAGTCACGTATTTTACGTGAAGTATTTTCTCCATGAGCTTATATGCTACTTTAGAGCCGTTCGAGCGATACATCGCCACCTGCGGCACCGAGCATAATGCAGCCTCAAGCGTTGCCGTTCCCGAGGTTACCAGAGCCCCGCGGCAATGAGCGAAGATTCGGGGTGCCTCCTCGCGAAGAATAGGAATTTCTCGGCCTCCCAAAAGCGAGGTATAATACGCGTCTTCTATCCCCGGCGCTCCCAATATGATGACTTTATATTGCGTGAAACGATCCATTGTCTCCAGCATCACTTTAAGATTTGCCCGGATTTCCCCCTTGCGGCTTCCGGGAAGCAGTGCCACAAGAGGGCGGTTCGGACGCAAACGATACTTAAGCAGAAACTCCTCATGGCTCATCGCAAGCAGCCGTTCACGGTCCGTTTCTTCAACCGAGGGATTGCCCGCATACACAATCTGGCCCTCTTTCGGAGTGCCCGTACGTGCGTAAAACTCATTCTCAAACGGAAATATCGTAAACACTTTCGAGCAAAGCTTCAGGATGCTTCTTGCTCGCCACTCTTTCCAGGCCCACACCTTCGGAGGGATATAATAGAAGATGGGAATGCCCAGTTTCGCACCCTCCTTGGCCACACGGAGATTAAAGCTCGGATAATCTATCAGTATCAGTGCATCAGGCTTCGAAATACGGAGTTCCTGCCCCGCACGTGAGAGATTACGGCGCACATCGCCTAAATGCCGGAGGACTTCCGAAAAGCCCATATACGCCATTTCCCGCATATGCACTATTGGGGCTGTCCGGGCTTCCTCTGCCATCTTGTCTCCTCCGAAAAACATGAACAGCGCATCCCGGTCAATCTCTCGCAGCTCCTTCATCAGAGCTGCCCCGTGAAGGTCGCCGGAAGCTTCCCCGGCTATAAGAAAATACCTCATGGTCCTTTAAGTAGTCGTGATTATTGAAACACCCTCGATGTCGCTCAGACGCCGCCGGAGCTCCTCGGCATGGTCCGCCCGTATTCGCAAGGTCATGCTGCACACATTGTCAAACTCCTGTGCGATAACGCTCGCCTCGCCGCCCTTGGCCAGACGCATCACCTTCTCCATACTTAGATAGGGATATGTGAACGATATATCCTCCAGGTCGTGCAGCTCGATGATTTCACCGGCCTCTATCGCCTCGCGGGCCGCCTCGCGGTAGGCCACGATTAGCCCTGATGTGCCAAGCTTGATTCCTCCGAAGTAGCGCACTACAGCAATCGCCACATTTGTGAGATTGAACGAATTGATCTGGCCGAGAATCGGTTTTCCGGCGGTCCCGGAAGGCTCGCCGTTGTCGCTCGAAAGGAATTCTGTCCGAGCCGACCCGATCATATACGCCCAGCAGACATGCCGCGCGTCAAAATATTTTTTCTGGACACTACCGATGAAGGCTTTGGCCTCTGCCGCGCTTTCCACGGGCATAGCAAAAGCCATGAACTTGCTCATCTTCTCCTTATAGATTCCCTCGCTCGGGCCCGAAAGGGTGTAGTAAGTGTCCGCCATGGATTGCTTCAGATTACTTCAAGGTCGCTTTCAAGCCTCTGCCGCACAACCTCATACATCATCACGCCCGCTGCAACACTCACGTTCAACGACCCGATCTTCCCGAACATAGGGATTGCCACCGGCGTATCGCACAGCGCGAGCACATCTTTCGAAATGCCCGTATCCTCTGCACCCATCACTATGGCCACAGGAGTCGTGTAGTTGCCGCGCGTATAGTTCTCGTCGGATTTTTCCGTAGCCGCCACAATCTGATAGCCCGAGTCCTTCAGATACTCAACGGCATCGCGCAGACTCTCCTCCCGACACACGGGAATGTGCAGCAGCGCGCCGGCGGAAGTCTTTACGGCATCCGCGCCCACGCTCACCGACCCGCGCCGGGGAATGATGATCGCATTCACTCCGCAGCACTCTGCCGTACGGGCGATCGCTCCGAAATTCCGCACGTCAGTCAGACCGTCCAGCACAAGCACAAAAGGCAGGATACCCTCCTCATACAGATTCGAAACCACATCCGAGAGTCGGTGGTAATCTATTGCCGCAACCTGCGCCACAACGCCCTGATGATTCTTGCGTGTTATACGGTTGATTTTTTCAACCGGTACTCTCTGTACCGGCACGCCATGTGCGCGGGCAAGCTGAGTGAGCCTGATGGCAAGATCTCCGTGAAGATCCTTTTTCAAAAGAATCTTATCTATCGTTTTTCCGGCTTCGATAGCTTCAATCACCGAATGAAGCCCGAAGATATAGTCATTGCTGTCCATATTGTCTATGTGTTGTTCTTGTTATGCTTTAGCTTTCTTGAGGAGTGCGCGCGCATTTGCCAGGGCAGCCGGATCTTCCGCCGAGCCGCTGAGCATCAAAGCCAGTTCCGGCGCACGTTCAGACTCCCTTAGCGCCCTGATATGCGTATGCGTCGCCTCCTCGTCGTCCTCCTTGTAGACTTTGAAGTGCCTGTGTCCGTGCGCTGCCACACCCGGAAGATGCGTGATGGTGATAACCTGGATTTTACGCCCTATGCTGCTCATCATCTCGGCCATGCGTTGTGCTATGTCGCCCGAAACACCCGTATCTACCTCATCGAAGATTATCGACGGAAGTTCCATCCGCTCCGCCACAATGCTTTTTATGCAGAGCATCAGACGCGAAATCTCGCCTCCGGATGCAGTGGAGCCAACCGGCGTAAGCGCCTGGTTCTTGTTGAACGCAAAAAGGAACTCAAGACGGTCGGCGCCGTTAGGCCCTAACTTATCCTTCGTCAGCGCAACCTCGCAGCGCAGATTCGGCATCCCCAGTGGCATGGCGCGTGTTTTCAGCAGCTCCGCAAAGTCCGACGCCGTGGACGTGCGCACATCGCTAAGCCTTTGGGCAAGCAGCATGGCTTCCTTCTTGGCTCTTCTCGCTTTGTTCTCAAGCTCCGCCAGCACGTCTTCGCTATTGTTCAGGGCCTTTAGCTGGGCTCCAAGACGGTCACGCAGCTCTATGAGCCCTTCGCAGCTGTCCACATGGTGCTTCATCTCCAGGGAATAGAGCTCCGACAGCCTTTCCTCGACTTCTGCAAGCCGTTCGGGATCGGCCTGCAGCGAGTTTTCGAATTCTTGCAGGGAATCTGCAATATCCCGCAGTTCGATTCGCGCCGATTGAAGCCTTTCAGCCAGTGCGCGCAGACCGCCCTCCCGCATGTCGCTGTCCCCCTCCGGAGCTTCGTCCGCCCCCGCGGCCAGTGACTCGCAGGCCGAAGCCGCCTCGCCAAGCTGCGAAAGGGCATTGCCCGGACGCCCCGAAAGAGGCTCTGTTACTGCCGACACACGCGCCTTGATTTCCGTGATATTGCTCAGGATAGCGCGTTCGCCCTCAAGTTTGTCCTGTTCGCCGGGCTGCAACCGCATCTCCGCAAGCTGCGTGTACTGATACTCCAGATACTCCGCATCGCTCTGGCTCCGACGGATGCTCTCTCGCGTGTCAGTGTATGCCTTTAAAGCCGCTCGGTAGGCTTGATATGCCTTTCTGTATTCATCCAGAAGCGCACCATTCCCGCCAAGGGAATCAATTATTCGCAGCTGATAATCCGGGTCGGAGATAAGCAGATTCTGATGCTGCGAGTGTATGTCCACAAGACGCAGCGCAACATCCCGCAATGTCGACAGTGCTACCGGCGTATCATTGATGAACGCTCGCGACCGTCCCCCGGGCGAAAGTTCGCGTCGAAGTATGCATTCCCCGGGAATCATGTCCAGGTCCGCTTCGGCCAGCATCTGTTCGATCGTGCCGTGGCCGTCAATGGCGAAGCTTGCTTCGATCACTGATTTCGCGCCCGAATCCCGCACGGCCTTCATGTCAGCACGTCCTCCAAGCAGCAGCCCCAGAGCACCTAAGATTATCGACTTACCCGCGCCGGTTTCGCCCGTGATGATATTCAGCCCCGGAGCGAACTCGATGTCTATACGCGAGATAAGTGCGTAATTGGATATGTGAAGACTGCGGATCATCTTTCTTCTGCTCCTTTCTTCAGCTGCTCCAGCCGGCTGGTCTCTGTCGGATATATCGGTTCTAAAAGATTGTACACCGCGCTGCGCTCGGTTGCCGGAGCCTTGGAATACAGGTTCACAAGCTCATCAAGTTTCGCATCCTTGAACATCGAAAGTGCCACGCTCATCGGCGCCTTCGAGTGTATGTCGGCGATGGTCTGCAGGGATTCCGTAATCGTCGCACGCCCCTTGTCGGGGCTCTGCACCATCTCGTCAAGACCCCGGCGGTGATAGCGGTAGAGCAGGTCACGCATTCCTGTCGTTGCCGGATCCGTCAGCGAAGCGAGCACCGCCGCACGGTTCTTCGTATCCTCAAAAGCCTTCCACCCGCTCTCGCCAGAGCTCTGTCCCTGTTGCACGATGGTCGCAAGGCGCTCATAGTATTCATCCCCGCCATGAAGCTGGAATGAATCGCAATCCATCGCTATGATCAGATATGCATAGAAATTCAGTATTCCCGTCAGTTGGCTCTCCCAGTTCTGAGGCGAGAAAATCAGCGGTTCGTTTTCCTGATAGGAAAACTCCAGTTTCGTATCCTTGAAATTTATCAGTGTCGTCGTGTAAGACGCATTGTAGGTCGGACGCAGGGCCTGGATCTGCAGGTCGCCCGTCATCCGCTCGTCATTGTATTCCTTGATGGTGAAGAACAGCGTACAGTCGATTTTTTCGTTGGCCGAAAACTGCATGTTCGTAAACACCGTAGTGTTCATGTACTCGGAGATGGCCTGCTGCAGGGTTTCGTACACCGATTTGCTCGACCCGTTTATCTGATCGGCATTCACCGTCACCTTGCAGTTAAGCTCCTGCGCTCCCGCGGGAAGAATTCCTGCCGCGAGCAACGTTATCAGTGCGAATATATAGTGTTTCATAGAGTAGGGGAGAGTATGGTTCATATTTGGTTTGACGCCTTAAAGCGTGGCGATAGCGTTTAAGATGTCCGATGCCACAGCCTTTTTGTCTTTCAGCGGGTAGCTCTCGGTCGCACGGCCGTCGCCGAAAAGCAGTGTCACCTTATTCGTGTCCGTGCCGAAGCCCGCGCCCTTGTCGGCCAGAGAGTTCACCACTATCATGTCCAGATGCTTGCGCTCAAGCTTCTCGCCTCCGTTTGCCAAGGCATTGTCCGTCTCCAGTGCGAAACCCACAAGAAGCTGCCCTGCACGCTTCTGTGCCCCTAAGGTGGCCGCTATGTCGGGATTCTTTACAAGCTCAAGATTTTCAATACCGTTGTGCTCGCGTTTTATCTTGTGGTCTCGCATCTCGGCCGGTCGGTAATCAGCCACTGCGGCCGCCATGATGGCTATGTCAGCGTCCTTGAAGGCCTCCTCGCATGCTGCAAGCATCTCCAGCGCAGACTCCACACGCACGACATTTATCGAAGGATGCTGCGCTGCAATGTTCACCGGACCGCTCACCAGCGTAACCTCCGCACCACGCGCCGCCGCTTCCTCTGCCAGTGCATAGCCCATCTTGCCCGTGGAGAAATTGCCGATATAACGCACCGGGTCTATACGCTCGATCGTGGGCCCGGCCGTGATCATCACCTTTTTCCCGTCAAGATCCTTATCCTTGCCGAAAAAATCATCAAGCACCCGGACGATTCTTTCAGGCTCCTCCATTCGTCCCTTGCCCGTCAGATGGCTCGCAAGCTCGCCCGAGGCAGCCTCGATGATATGATTGCCGTAGCTCCGCAGAAGCTCGATGTTCCGCGTGGTCGAGGGGTGTGCCATCATGTCAAGGTCCATTGCCGGCGCGATGAACACCGGGGCCTTCGCCGAAAGATAGGTCGTGATGAGCATATTGTCTGCCACTCCGTTAGCCATCTTAGCTATCGACGAGGCCGTTGCGGGAGCGATCACCATCGCATCAGCCCAGAGACCCAGATCCACATGCGAGTGCCATTCTCCCGTATTGGCGCTGAAGAATTCGCTCACCACCGGTTTGCCCGAAAGAGCCGATAATGTCACCGGAGTTATGAACTCCTTGCCGTTCGGCGTGATCACTACCTGCACCTCGGCTCCCGCCTTTATCAACAAACGGAGAAGCATCACCGACTTGTATGCGGCGATGCCTCCTGTTATTCCAAGTATGATGTGCTTACCCTTTAAATTGGCGCTCATTGGCTTGTTATCAGTTTTTTATGCGTTTTATAATGCGGGTGAACGCGTTTTTCGTATTCTGCGGGAAATCCCCTCCTAATATCCAGCCGTAATAGCCGCGGTCCTTGGAAAGGACTTCTTCCGCAAGACGACCCTTGTATTTCCCGAAGTTGATTACTTCCCGGTGTTGGTCGTCATATATCAGTCGTCCGGCAAGGTCAACGTTTCGGTTGGCGCACGCAAATTCGGAAAGCTCCTCTACAGTGTCCGGCAGGTCCTCATACCGCTCGAGCTGAGCTTTCAGGACCTCCAGTGTCGCCCGCGTGTCGGCATTCGCGCTGTGGGCTTCCGTAAGGTCGCGGTCGCAATAGTATCGGTAAGCGGCCACAAGTGTGCGGGGCTCCTTTTTGTGGTAGATCGTCTGCACATCGATGAAGTGAGCCTCAGAGATGTCGAACGCGATCTGCGCACGTTGGAATTCCTGATCAAGGAGCGGGATGTCAAAACGGTTCGAGTTGAAGCCTGCGATGTCGCAACCTCGGATAAGCTCCGCAAGCGAAGCGGCAATCTGCCTGAAAGTCGGCTCGTTGGCCACATCCTCGTCCGTGATATGATGCACCGCCGTAGCCTCTGCAGGAATGGGCATCTCGGGATTGATTCGCCGCGTCTTCTCGATTTCCGTGCCGTCAGGCATCACTTTTATCAGCGAGATTTCCACGATACGGTCGTGGGTGATGTTGGTCCCGGTCGTCTCCAGGTCAAAGAATACGATTGGACGTGTGAGTTTTAAACGCATCTCTACCCGTGTTTAGAATTCTCCGACAGTCATAGGCATCAGGAGCATCACCAGCTCCGTGCCCTCGGTTTCCTCTCCCGGACGGAACATGCCGGGACGGCCTGCATCGCCTAAGTTTACGATCACCTCCTGACCCTTGAGCGTATTCAGGATCTCCAGGAGGAACGAGGCGCTGAACCCGATTGTCAGCTCCGATCCCGTGAACGAGCACGGCACCTGCTCGCGGGCGCTTGTGCAAAGTGCCGGATCATTGCTTTTCAGGAGGATGCACTCCGGAGTGATGCGGAACTTCTCCAGACCGCCTTCAACCTCCACGAAGATGGCCACGCGTCGCACTGCATTGATCAGAGCCGTACGGTCCACCGTGAGCACAAGCGAATTGTTTCGCGGGATCACCCGGTTGTAGTCAGGATAGTTGCCGTTGAGGAAGGTGCACTCAAAAGTAAAATTAGGCGTCTCGATTCGAGCCGAACGCGATGTCATCGTCACCGACAGGAGAGCCTCCTTCGAGAACACATTCTTGATCACCGTGGCCGGCTTCGTCGGAACGATGCACGAGGCCGTCACACCGGGAGCGGTGCGACTGTCGATGTAGCGCACCAGCTTGCGCGTATCAGTGGCAACATAGGTGATGGATTCGGGCTTGATGTCGAGATAAACGCCCTGCATCACTGCGCGATATTCATCCGTCGAAACGGCGAACATCGTATTCTCCAGGCCCGTCAGGAAGTTCTCTGTGGGAACCGTAAATTTCACGGGCTCGCTTTCCGAAGCAGGTGCGCGGAACTCGGGATACTGCTCGGCGGGCTGTCCCACAAAGCCGTAATGACCTGCCGAATAGGTCAGCTGAACTTCAAGCGTGTCCTCGTTGATGTCTATCTCAACACCCTGATCCGGCATCTCCTTCAGCAGTTCCACCAGGCGGCGCGCGCCAAGGCAGATACGGCCCGCGCCATGCGCGTCCTGAACCTCCACTCGGGCCGTAAGTGCATTCTCGGCATCTGAACCCGTTATTGTCAGAATGTTGCCATTCAGACTCAACAGGAAGTTGTCGAGTATGGAAAGCGCATTCTTGCTGTTGATGACCTTACTCACAGCCGAAGTTGCGCTGTAGAGAACCTTACTGGATACGTTGAATTTCATATGGTGTCTGTGTATTTATTTCCTGCTTTTGCAGGCGCATGGCATATTAGAGTACAAATATACAAAAAACTTGCTCGCTTTGCAATATCCTTCCCCTAAAAAAATCAAATTGAATTCCTCCTGCCGTGGCTGCCGGAGTGGCCATCCGTTTTCCTTTTCGCTGATGGACAAAAAAATGCTGAACCGTCCTGCAACGGCTCAGCATCTTTGTCTGTGGGTGTTTCTTTACGCTTCTGCGCCCTTGATGCCGTAGAAGGCAAGCTGTTCGGGCTTGAAGTTCTTGATGAATTCCGAATGCTTGCTAACTTCAGCGTCGGCAATCTTGTTGTAGACCTCGGCGCTTGCAAGGAAGCTGTCGTTGCGGTTGGCATCCAGAAGAAGCAGGTAGCTCATCACGATATTGCCGGCCATCTCCACAAGACGACGTGCCATGAAATCCGTGTACTCGGCTTTACCGACCGCCGAAACAGCAGCGATAGCTTCTTCATAGAGAGCCGTCAGGCGCTTGAGGTTCTCGGCCATCGGCTGAAGTTCAGCCTTGAAGTCCGTGGCGGCATATTCGTCGATGAGTGTTTTGTATGTGCCGGTCGTGACGTGGCGGATAGCGGCCACAACCTGCAGCTGCGTCGTGCCCTCGTAGATCGACGTGATGCGGGCGTCGCGGTACACGCGTTCACATGCATAGTCCTTCATGAAGCCCGAACCGCCGTGGATCTGTATGCAGTCATAGGCGTTCTGGTTGCAGTACTCCGAGCTCATACCCTTGCTCATGGGCGTCAGGGCGTCTGCTAACTTGCGGTATGTCTTCAGTTCGGCCTTCTCATCGGGTGTAAGCTTGCGCTCGCGCTCGATGTCCTCAAGAGCCTTGTAGAGGTCCACATAGCGGGCCGTCTCGTAAAGCAGCGAACGGCTTGCGTCAAGCTTGGCTTTGATCACGGCAAGCATCTCCGACACGGCC
>CAZBNM010000020.1:0-29589 GCA_964493495.1 uncultured Bacteroides sp. | reverse complement strand
AAACGCGGATTGCCGCTCTTTTCGGCCAGGGATTCAACCGTTGCATCGTTCATACCCAGGTTCAGCACCGTGTCCATCATGCCAGGCATCGACGCGCGCGCGCCCGAGCGTACCGATACTAACAGAGGATTCTTCGGGTCGTCAAACTTCTTGCCGGTAAGTTCCTCGGTGTGGGCGATTGCCTTGCGCACGTCTTCTTCTATGCGCTTTACCACCTCGTCCTTGCCGTACTGAGTGTATTCGTTGCACACTTCGGTAGTGATAGTGAAGCCGGGAGGAACGGGCATGCCGAGAAGGTTCATCTCTGCAAGGTTCGCGCCCTTGCCGCCGAGAAGATTTCGCATCTCGGCATTACCTTCGGCTTTACCATCGCCGAATGTATAGACTCTTTTCATAAGGTTAAAACAGTTGGTTATTTGTACTTAAGTATATCTTTTCTGCTTTGGTCGTCAGCGCTGTGCGCTTCGATTGCAAAGTTACTAATTTTTGACGGAATATGGAAATACAATCCGATTATTATCCGGCTCTGTTCCCGAAAGTCGCAAATTCCTTTGCATCTCCCCTCGCGCTCGAGCTTATTCCTCCGGCGGATAGACCCTGTAAATGGTATTGGACCGGATCGTTGTCGTCCGAATAGATTTCCCGCTTATTGTGTCCGGCATGTTGCTCTTCCCTGCATGATGGTTGATGCTCGAGGGAAATCCCTTGCGCCCCTCCGGCATTTCAATCTGCCGTGCTCCACGCATCCGTAGGAAGCTCATTGACGCACCTCCCGGAGTCCTGCCGTTCTCACTGAATACCTTCACCTTCTCCCCCCTCTGGAGAGCGGTATAAGTTTTTCCCCGCTCCTCCCAACCGTAAAGCACCGCTCCCTCCGGAGCCTTTGGTGCGAAATTCAAGCCTAAGGCAGCCAGAAGCCCCGCCATTAATATCATACCTCCCCGTTCTCGTCCGTATGGAACCCGTAAAGCCAATCCCAGTACTATCAGAGCAATTGCTACTAACGCTATCCCATAGTCCGTTATGTATATATCTTCCAGCCTTAGCTGCTCTCCCGTCACGGCATTACATATTTTTTCCGTTCCCTCGGCAAGAAAGTTTGCCGGAGCTGCCACCCATACTCCGGCTCCGAGGTTCCCGAGGCCTATAGCTCCTGTTGCTGCAATCAGAAACAGTGGAAAGCCAAAGGCAACCACTATGTTGGCCGGCAGAAAGTACATGGGAAAGCTGTGGAAAATTGCCAGCTGCGCCGGAAGCGTCCCCAAAATAGCGCTGATAGGCAGAAGAAATATGGCAGCGATAGAGTGGGGCACGAGGTGGCGCTCCGGAAAAGGGTTTAGTTTTTCCGAAAACAGCAGTATTCCCGCGACCGCACACACCGAAAGCTGAAACCCCGCGTTATACAGCTGGAAAGGATTAAACCATAAAATAATAAGAGCTGCAATACATAGGCTGTTCAGCGGCTGCGAATCCTCCTCGATGTAGGCCGCAAGAAGATACACGCTTACCATTATTCCCGCTCGAACTGCAGCCGGCTGAGCCCCGCACACAAGCACATACACCCACACAAGGAGTGCCGCAAGAAGATTGCGTAGCCGACCCACTTGCCGCAGAGCTTTAAGCGGACCCAGGCTCGCGATCACAATCCATGCCACAAGCCCCACGTGATAGCCGCTCACACACAGCAGATGCGCCACCCCCAGTGCATTGAAGCCCTCGCGGACATCGCTTCCCACAGCCTCCCGCTGTCCCAGTATGGTTCCGAGCAGCAACGCCTGTGCCTGCGAGTCGAGTCTGCTGCGCCCGATGACTTCCGCACGCTCCCGCGCTATGCGCTGAGGCAGAAATCGTAGCGATCCTGCCGGCGCCGAAATCACCTGTATTCCCTCTCCGGTGCAGAACCCGTGCGCTCCCGCGCCGCGGGTATAATAGTACGTGTACGGTATCAGTTGCCATTCTCCCTCCGTTTGCTCTCCGAAGTCCACAGGCTCGACTCTGCAGCTGAATTTCACCCTCTCTCCCGCCTCAAGCGTCGGAAGTAAATCCCCGATTGTCAGTAGAATCTTGAATCCTACACCACATCCGTCCTCTCGTGCAATCGCTATTTCTGCAAGCTGGCTGTTTGCCCGTTGCTCCACGTTTTCCACCCTTCCTGTCAGCGTGTGCATCCGTCCGTCGCACAGTTCAGCCGGTGGAGTGCTCGGCACGCTTGCCGCCGTCGTCAATGCCCCGATTGCTATAAAACACACACTCATAGCCGCAAGCCAGCGCCTGCGGAGAGCCAGAATTGCCGTCAGAAAAAGCGCTGCCCCCGTCGTTAGCCACAGCCCGGTTGAGGATGCTCTCACTGCCACGCAGCATAAAATGCCGCACAACATTCCTGCCAGTAGCAGTGAACCGGGGGCCTTCGACAGAGGCGCCTTCATCGTTTCGGAGTTTTTATGATATGGTCTTCAGCACCACAAGGAGGCTCGAAATGCCTATCACAATCCATAGAGCCACAGCCTGAATAAGCGGCTTGATGCCGACATTCTTGATGCTCTGGAGCGAAAGCGATGCGCCGATAAGGAATAGTGTCACAACCATTCCGCGGCGTGCGATCCATACCATCGTGCTCACAAACCATTCGGGAAGCGGCACGTACGTGTTCACGACCATAGCAAGCACGAATATGAAGATAAACCATGGAATGGAGATCTTGCTACTCTTGTCCCTGAATATGAACATTGTCACGATAGCAAGCGGAATGATCCACAGCGCACGCGTCAGCTTGATGAGCGTTGCTATCTGAAGTGCCTCCTCTCCGTACACTTCACCGGCGCCGACAACCGACGAGGTATCGTGAATGGCTATTGCCGCCCAGGTGCCGAATTGGGCCTGGCTCATATCCAGAAGGTGCCCTAAAGGCGGGAAGATGAAAAGCGCTATGGAATTAAGTATAAATATCACGCCAAGCGACACAGCCATCTCGTTTTCATCGGCCTTGACCACAGGGCCCACAGCTGCGATGGCGCTTCCCCCGCAGATGGCCGTACCCGACGAGATGAGATATGCCGTCTTGCGGTTTATGTGCAGATAGTAGCCAATAAGCACCCCTAATGCCATTACTCCGACTACCGATACAACCGTAAAAAGCATCCCCTCTGCTCCGCTTTTTAGCGATTCCTGAAGGTTCATGTTGAAGCCCAGACACACCACGGCAACCTGCAGTAGATATTTCGATGTCTTCTTGTTGAACTTCGGACACGGATTCTTGAATATAAAAGCGAAAATCAACCCGCACAGCAATGCTATGGGAGCGGTTATGACCGGCAGCCCGAAGCAATTCCACGGAAAGAGAATCAGGGCTATGAACCCGATGTAGATAGCTTTTGCCAAAGATTTGTTTGTGTTCATGTTTATTGGTTTTAGCTGTTTGTCTTGTCTTTTATAGCTTGTTCCAGAATTTGTAGGACGCTATCGCCTGCAGCTCAAGCATTTGGAGCCCGTTCAGCGTTCGCGCTCCTGATCGCGAGGACAGTTGCATCATGGTCGTTTCTGCCGGATTATAGACCAGGTCTGCGAATATATTGCCCTGCCCGAGCTTATCGTAGGGTAGGGGGAGAAACTCATCTGTCCGGGGCGCTGTTCCAAGCGGTGTGGCATTCACTATTATATCGAATGGCTCCAGTCTGTCGCTTACCTCGTCATAACCGATGGCTCCCTTCTGCATCTCCGGATTTCTCGAAACGAAAGTACTCTTGATTCCTAACTGCTCCAGCGCAATTCTCACTGCCTGAGCCGCCCCGCCGCTTCCGCATATGAAAGCCTGCCGTTGGCTTGCGCCCCCGCTTATATATGGGCGAAGCGATTCCCGGAATCCTTCTATATCTGTATTGTGGGCCTCGATCAGCACTCCGTCGCCGGACTCAATATGCGTGATGCGCAATGTATTCGCCGCCCCGGCTGCCTCTGCTTCCTCTGTCCTGACGTCCGCAAGTGCGTAGGCCGCCTGCTTGTGAGGCGAAGTCACGTTCAATCCTCGCAAATTTGGATTCTCCTGTGCGAGTCGCACCACGCTGTCGCGCGTAAGCTCCTTCAGCGGGTAGTTCCTGTATTCCGCTTCAAGACCCTCTGCACGGAATTTTTCCGTGAAGAAGGTCTTCGAATAGGAGTGCCCGAGCGGGTAGCCCGTCAGGCCGTATAAAGTATTCTCTACCGGTCGTTTCACTTTTTCTTTGTAGGAAGTTCCCGCAGAAGTTCCTCGACTGCCGTGCGAAGCTGGGTGTCTTCTCCCGCAGCGACGCTTTCGGGTTCGTTCGCAACCTTGATGTCCGGTTCGAGCTGCTGATTCTCCAGGAAAGAACCGTCAGGCAGACGGTACCCGATTACCGGGATGCCGTAGATTAGCGTCGGGTCTTGCATCGTCACCCAGTTCACACTCGTCATCGTCCCGGCGACTGGCATTCCCACAAGCTTTCCGATATTCTTGTGTTTGTAAACCCAGGGTGTTCCGTGTGCGTTCGAGTAGCATGCCTCGCTCATAACCATGATCGACGGTTTGTTCCATCGGCGCGACGGCATGTCGCACGTCTCGTCGCCGCGGATCTCCTGCGTGAAATACTTCTCACCCGAGAAAAGCACCTCGATGTCCTCGTGAAGTCGTCCGCCCCCGTTCCAGCGTATGTCTATAACCACGCCTTCACGGTCATTGTATTTGCCCAGCAGATCCGAGTAAACCTTGCGGAAGCTGTCATCGTTCATCGAACTGATGTGCACATATCCCAGTCTGCCATTGCTCCATCTGTCCACATCGGCAGCGCGGGCTGCAACCCAACGCTTGTACAGAAGCTCGCTATGCGCGCCGGCCGATATGGGCTTCACAACTACTTCTGTTGTTTCTTTGGCGCCCGGGGCACGGAGCGTCAGAAGTGTGCGTTTTCCCGCTGCCCCGTCAAGCAGAAGCGTCAGATCATTGTCCGGACGGATTTCTTCTCCATTCACCTTCTCGATGATCGTACCGGCTTCGATTCCCTTGCCGAAAAGGGGTCCCTGCTCGAGAATCTCCTCGATTTTCATACCATTGCCCGTGTAGTTCAGGTCATAAAGTACTCCGAGCGATGCCGTTCTCGATGGATTGTTCGAACGAGAGCCGCCCCCGTACCGGCCTCCCGTATGGCTCACGTTCAGCTCACCGAGCATCTCGCTCATCAGCTCCGCGAAGTCATAGTTGTTGTTTATGTGCGGCAGGAATTTGCGGTAAGACGCAGTCATCGCCGGCCAGTCCACACCGTGCATATCCGCAACATAGAATCGTTCTGCTTCCTCGCGGACCACGTTGTCGAACATAAACTCGCGTTCGGCTGCCGGATCAAGCACTTTCTCAGCTTCAAAACTTATGGAAGTGGTCTTTCCGTCCTTAAGTTTGCTCATGCCACGACCGTTCACGAAAAGGTGTTTCCCGTCTGGCGAGGTAAAGAAAGTCGAGCCGCCGGCGAGTTTCGATTTCCGGGCCACGTCTCCCTCTACAAGGTCCACGCTCCAGAGGGCTGCACCGTCGGGTGTCCTGCAGATAAACCATAGCGTTTTGCCGTCCGCGCTGAACACCTTGTCATTCAGTCGCGTCGAGATGGGTGTCAGGCGTTCGATTCTTTCCGTGATGCCCGCGAGCTCGATGTTTATATCCTTCGCGTCGGCCTTCTCGTCCTTCTTTTTGTCTTCCTTTTTCTTGTCATCTTTCTTCTCGCCGGCTTCCTTCTCCTTCTCTTTTTTCTTGTGGAGCTTCTCGATGGCCTCGTCAAGTTCCGTATCCTGCTTGTCGCGCTTGAACTCGTCGTATGCCTTCTGGTTCATGAACACGATCATGACATCCGACTCCGACCCCCATGAAGCGTGGTTGCGCATACCGTAGCGCTCGCTCTCGAAGATTATCGCATTTCCGTCAAGCACCCACCGGGGATCCATGTCGAAATATCCGCTGTTCGTCAGATTCGTGATTTCTCCGCTTTCCACGTTCATGATTGCAATGTCTGCATACGGATCATGCTTCCGAGGTATCACCTCCATGGCTATCCATTTCGAGTCCGGACTCCAGCGGAATCGGAAGCCCCCCGAGCGGCTTCGGTCCGTCGAGCCGTCCGTCAGCATGCGCACCTTCTTGCTTTTGAGATCCATCACCGCAAGCTTGTTGCGGTCCATGATGAATGCCATGCTCTTGCCGTCCGGAGAAATCTGTGGCATCATCCGTTCGTGCCCGTCCGGCTTGAACATCGCCTCCTCAACGATTGTCGTCGCGTAAGGGAAGGAAGGCTCATCATCGCTCCGTGCGATTGTTGCCTTGTAGATGTTGTACTTACCGTCCCTTTCGCTCGTGTAGTAGAGACTCGTGTCATCGCCCCATGCTACATCTCCTTCCGCCTCGGCCGTGTTGCTTATCTGCTTGGTTGTGCTGTAGTCCGTTGAAGTCACGTACACATCCCCGCGATAGATAAACGCCACATTTTTGCCGTCAGGCGATGCAGCCGGCTGTCTTGCTCCCGAGCTTGCGCTTAATTTTCGCGTTTCCTCATTTTGGTCTGCCGATATGCTCACCGCCACCTTGCTTGGCTTCTTCGCCCCGGGTTCAAGCGTGTAGAGCTCCCCGTCCCAGGTGAAGGCAAGACGCCCGTTGTTGGCTCGCGAGAGAAAACGCACCGGGTGGGTCTTGAAAGAGGTCACTCGTTCGGCCTGTGTCGCGTCGGCCGTATTGCTCTTCCACACATTGATGCTCTTGTCCCCCCCGCGTTCGCTCAGAAAATAGAAATCTCCGTTTTCAGCCGCCGCCGGATTCAGGTCCTCCCCCGGACGGTCCATCAGCTGACGGTGCTTCCCCGTCGTGCGGTCGTACAGCCATATGTCGCGCGTTGCCGACGACGTGTGGTGTTTGCGGAAGTCATCCTCGAAACTCTTCACGTCCTGATAGAGGAAACTTTTTCCGTCCGGCAGGAAGCTTACAGCCTTCACCGGGGTGGGGAGCAGCTGCTTGGGCGTCCCTCCCGTCAGCTCTACTCGGTAGAGTTCCGTCATGCGCCCCGAGGGGTAGAGAGCACTCGAGGCCGGATCCTGGATCGATGCCGAGAAAAGCACCGCCTTCCCGTCGGGGGTGAAGCTTTCAGGTAGTTCGTTCGCCGAATTATAGGTCAGCCGCTCCCATGAGCCGGGATTCTCCGACGATATCACGAAAATATCGAAATTCCCGTTTCTGTCCGAGGCAAACGCTATCTTGCTGCCGTCCGGGCTCCATATCGGCATCTGTTCGTAGCTGTCGCGAGATGTCAGTCGCACTGCATCACCCCCGCTTGTTGCCACGCGGTAAATATCACCCTTGTAGGTGAATACTATGTTTTTGCCGTCTGGCGAAATCTTCGCGTCACGAAGCCATAAAGGCGATTCTGTGCTCTTTCCGGCCGAAAAGGCCGTTAGCGCGCCGGCCCCGATGGCCAGTAGGAGTATGCTTGCTTTTTTCATATTCTGGTAATTGGTACTGCTCGCAAAGATAAGCAAAAAATCCCGGCTTTCCCCCCAATTCCCCCCACGATTTTCATTTTAACCTTTCGTCACAAAGCTCTAACCTCGCGTTCATTGAAGAACCGTATCGATTTTTTGCTCATACCGATTACTGACTTATGGCCTTTAATGCTTGGCGGAAAAGCTCCGGGCGGATATTCATTTGCGAGAAAGCCGCATTGTCGCGGGTGGGATTCACGCGGTTTGTCAGGAAAATGAAAATCAGTTCTTCTTTCGGATCTACCCAGAATACGGTCCCCGTAAATCCGAGATGGCCGTACACTTCCGCTCCGGCCTCCTCGCATGTGGGCGAATTGTCCGGATTCTCCGTGTCAGGCTTGTCGAAGCCCAGGCCGCGTCGGCAGCTCGGACTCTTGTCCGTGGTGAATAGCTCCACCGTCTCGCTCCCAAGCACGCGTGCATCGCCATACGTACCCCCGTTTAGCCACATCTGGCAAACCTTGGCAAGATCCGTTGCGTTTCCGAATAAGCCCGCATTCCCCTGAATACCTCCGGAGAACGCCGCTAACTCGTCGTGCACATATCCGTGCACCGTCTGTTTCCGCAGAAAGCTGTCATGCTCCGTCGGGGCGATTTCTCCGAGATCTATTCCCGAGTCCAGAGGGCGGTAAACGATACGCGACGCACCCAATGGCGCGTATATCGAGTCCGTCACCCACCGGTCGTGTCGGATCCCCGTCCGGCCTTCCTCAGCCTTCATCAGCATGCAGAAATTCAGACACGAATAATTGTAGTCCCGGCTTTTCCGCAGGGGGATATCATAGATGCGCTGCATCAGCGTGTCCATCGTCACCGGTCCCACATAGATTCCGCTCGCCGCTTCCACATCGAAAGAACCCGATGGACGGTGGCGTGAAAGATCATGTCGCAAGCGCGCCGTGCGGTTCCCCCACACTCGGTTTTGGACTTTTATGGGATGTGCCGCATCACGCCGCGATGACGTCAGCGTTCCACTGTACGATTCCGGATCAAACATCGCAGCAAAAACGTTCAGCGATGCGGGCATTCCCGTCTCATGATAGAGAAGCTGCCGGACTGTTATCCCCGTTTTAGCTGTATCGCGTATCCCCGGCAGCAGAGCTCCCAGGGTATCCTCGAGAGCTATCAGCCCCAGGTCATATGCCTTCATCACTCCGGGCAGCGTACCTAAAGCTTTCGATACTGAAGCCAGGTCATAGACCGTAGCATCAGTCACGACAGGACCTCCCGCTGTCGTGTGTCCATAGTTCTTGTCATGAACGATCACACCCTTGCGGGCCACAAGCAGCTGTGCGCCGGGTATGGCCTTTCCCGCGATGGCCTGGCGAATGACAGCATCCAGACTGTCCGTGAGCGACGCACGCATCCCCACGCTTAAAGGCGACCCGTAACCAAGCCTGCTTTTTCCTATCGACACTCCGGCGCCGGCTTTGGCCACACCCTTTATGTTCACCGGCAGACGGCCTTCGACCGCAATGCCGCCGAAAAGCGCCTGCGCCGCCGCACGCTGCATGAAGTCCCGCTCCTCGTATCCAAGCATCACTGCCTCGTTCTTCTTTACCGATGCAGCCTGCGAGGCTATCTTGTACGGACTTGTGAAGAATACACCGATCGTCTTTGCCGAGCCCCCGCTCAGCTGCGCATATGCCTCATGGGCCCATCCCGCAGTCTTGTAGACAGCTATCACCACGGTCGAATGTGCTTCAATGCGCCGTTTCAAATCCGGAGTAAGCGCCCCGGCGTGACCTATGCCGTACACCTCCACAGGTGCGTATTTTTTGCAATATCGCGCAAACTCGTTCGTTGCCGGTGCCCCGATATTCACGATGGCTATGCTGTTTTTGTCCAGATGTCCCAGCGGCAGGATATTGCCCTTGTTCCACAGTACGGTCACAGCAGCGTTTGCAAGCTCATCGATCAGCGCGCGGCATTCAGGCGTGTCAATCGCCCGCATCAGCGAGTCAGCATTGGTGCATACCGGACGGAAGTCGGGAAGCCCGAGCAGATACTTGTATTCAAGTATGCGCTTCACCCGCTCGGCAAGCATTGCAGTGCTCACGCTGCCGTCCGCAAGTGCCCCCGATATGGCCCGGACATCTCTTTTCGGATCACGCGAGCACAGCAGCACGTCGGCCCCGGCTTTCAATGCCGCAAGAGCGCGATTTACACCCTGACCGATATCCGCGCCGCTCATTTCAAGAGCATCCGTGTACAGCAGACCCTTGAATCCCATCTGATTGCGCAGAAGATCCGTACTGATGGTCTTCGAAAGGGAGGCCGGCGTGCCTGTCGGATCAAGTGCCGGCACAGCGATGTGTCCGATCATCATGCCCGAGCAGCGCGCCTCGATGTACTGCCGGAAAGGCTCCAGGTCCACACTGTCGAGTTGAGCCCGCGAATGGTCCACCGTCGGCAATGCCTTGTGCGAATCCACGTCCGTATCGCCATGACCCGGGAAATGCTTGGCCACAGCCTGCACTCCTCCATCCTCAAGCCCCAGGGAATAGGCCACACCGAGACGCCCAACCCATTCCGGATCCTCCCCGAACGACCGCTGTCCGATAACCGGATTGGACGGATTGGAATTCACATCCATATCCGGTGCGAAATTCACCTGCACGCCCACAAGACGGCACTCCCGAGCCATTTCCTGCCCGTATCGGTAGAGCAATCCAGGATTGCGGATGGCTCCTAAAGTCATGTTCAGCGGAAAACGAGGAGTTCCCCCGATGCGCATCGAAAGGCCCCACTCGCCGTCGAATGTCATCAGTAGCGGCACGCGGCTATGGCTTTGCACATAGTTCGTCACTTCGGCGTATTCCTCAAGCGTACCCTCTGTGAAGAGCAAGCCCCCCACACCCACATTCTCCGTCCAGTCCTTGAGAGTAGCAGTCCACATATCGCCGCGGTTGGGAATGGCCTTGGGGAACAGAAGCTGCGCGATGCGTCCTTTCTCGTCCAGTGTCTCATATACCGAATCGGCATATTCCCGCGCCGCCTCCGCCTTGCCATCATACATATTTGGGAGTACTTCCGCGGCTGCCCCTGCCGAATAGACAGCCAGCATGGCTGCAATTATGCTCAAGCGTTTCATTTCAGTCATACTTTTAATTGTTTACCGGAATCATTCGTGCCTTTGACGAACCGTAGCCGAAGCTCTTGCCGCGTCCCGAACCTGTCGTCAGCCAGTCTATCATCTCATCGTATAGCCACTTGTCGCCCTCGATTACCACTTCGCCCTCGCGGAGCCCCGACATATAGTCACCTCCGGTTGCAAGATAGTCTATCGTTGCCACACGATATACCTTCGAGTCATCAAGCGCTTTGCCGTTTATCAGCACCTTTGTGGCCACGTCATTCTCCGGATCATACTCCGCGTAGACCTGCGCACTCACTCCGTTGCCGTCCGTGCGCGCCATTGCATCGAAAACCTGGCGGAGATCGCTCCCCTTGACGTCAAGCACGAGGATCTTGTTGTAGAATGGCAAAATGTTTATGATTTGCCCTTTGGAGATGACACCCTTTGGAATGTCCGTGCGAAGCCCTCCCTTGTTGATGATTGCGAAGTCCGGTTTGGCTCCAAGCATTTCGCTTCCGCGTGTGTAGATGAAGTCGGCCATGAAGTTGATCTCGCGTGTACCGGCGCGTTCCACATCGTGCCGCGCATGTCCCACCGGAATACGCAGAAGCGAGTCCACCCCCGGGCGATATTGTTCGATGATTGCCGTCAGCTCTGCATCCGGGTTTGCATCGAAACGCTTGTCGATAACAATAAGTTCCGATGTCGGGCGATAGATTTTAGAGCCCGTGCCTATTGAATCGAGATCGATGCTTATCTTGCCGAGATATGCGCCGCTCTTGCCCGTCTGCGCGATTAGTACCGGCAGCCCCTCGTCATTCACTGCCTGCGAGCGCTCGCGGCCCGTCACCGTTGACGGATCAATCACCGTATGCGAATGTCCCCCGATGATTACATCGATATATTCCGACTGATCTGCGAGGACATCATCCCCGGGAGGAGTTTCAGGGGCATAACCGATATGGGTCAGCGCCACAACGTAATCGGCCTTCAGAACCTTTTTCAGGTACTCGGCCGTGAGGTCGGCAGTCTTCACGGCATCGGAATAGACCACACCCTCGGCATTGCCGTCAGCAATCATACCGGTCGGATTTAGATTCACTCCGATAAATCCGATTCGTTTTCCTCCCACGGTGCGCATCGTATACGGCTTGAAGAGCCCCTTCAGGTTGGAGTCCTCAAGATAGTAGTTCGTGGCCAGAAGTTCATCATTGCGCTCGCGCAGCATCTCCTCCAGTGCCTCCATGCCGTTGTCGAATTCGTGATTGCCCAGGATACCCATGTCCACTCCCATCGCATTCATCAGCTTGGCCTCCACTTCTCCCTTGTAGAGATAGAAGAAGAGTGAGCCTTGCACCGCATCTCCCGCATCCACAAGCAGAACGTTCTTTTCGGCGGCGCGCACACTGTCGATGGCAGCCTTGCGCCTCAGGACGCCTCCAAGCCCTGACGTCTCGATCGGGTCTATCTGCGAATGTGTGTCGTTTGTATGCAGTATCACCAGCTTTTCTGCTTCCGCCCGGGACGGACAGAGCAGTCCTCCCGCCAGTGCGCTTATTGCCAGTGCGCGTATGATGTTTTTCATGCTATTCCTCTTATTTTGTAGTTCCTTTGTATGTTTGATTTTATTTTGCAAGTTCGGGTAGGGCACCGTTCACGCCCAGTCCGAAGAGTGCGAAATCATATATTGTCGGGTCTTCGGGCCTGAATTCCCGCAGCGCTGCCGTGAGGGCCTCTGCCGTCTTTCTGTCCGGACTTTTGGGTGCCTTGTCAAGAAGTCCGAGCGCTGCCGACGTGTTGCAGACATGCACATCCATGGGCATATAGAGCCGCTCGGGGCCAATAAGCTCCCATCCTCCCGGGTCCACTATGCCGTCGCGTCGTACCAGCCAGCGCAACGCCATGTTGAGACGCTTCAAAGCCGAGGTCGACGGCTTCGACGGCAGGCATCGGTCCGGGCCGCAAAGCATTTCATTGCAAGATGCGTTCGCATCTGCGAGCACTTTTCGAAGCTCCTCTGCAATCTTCCATGCTGGAGCCTCACCGGGAGCGTCTGCTCCTATATGTCTTGCGAAATTCTCAAGCGAACCGAATCGGGAGTAAAGCTCGCGCAAACCGCGGAGATAGTAGCGTAGGTGGCGCCCGAAAAACGTGCGGTGGATATTGTCGTCGGCAATGGAGTCGATGTCGCCGTCAAGCACGAAACGCAACGGCTCGCCCTCGAGAAGTCCGAGAAGTCGCTCGGCATTCCGAAGTATCATCGGACGACGTCCCCAGGATATGGTAGACACAAGCAACGACGCGATTTCCCTGTCGGCAAGCTCCGTGAATCGCCGCGCGAATTGCACGGGATCGGACTCTGCAAACTCGGCAACGTTATACTCCGCCGCATAACGGTCGAGCACTTCTCGCAGTTCATTCCCTTTTATTTCCTTTGTCATATCGTGTGACGCATGTTTTCATCCACAAAAATACAAAAAAAATTGTGTGTTTCGGGGAAAATGCGTAATTTTGTACGCAATAAACCCACATCAATCGTAGTATGTCATTTATTGCTGATAGAGTTGTGATGGACGGTCTCACCTTCGATGACGTCCTTCTCATTCCCGCTTATTCCGAGGTCCTACCCCGCGAAGTTAAGCTCACCTCCCGTTTTTCGCGTAACATCACCCTCAACGTGCCCATTGTGTCCGCAGCCATGGACACTGTCACGGAAGCCGCGCTCGCAATCGCTATTGCTCGTGAAGGTGGCATAGGCGTGATTCACAAAAACATGTCCATCGAGGAGCAGGCCCGTCAGGTCCATGCCGTGAAACGTGCCGAAAACGGCATGATTTACGACCCCGTGACCATTTTGGCCGATGCAACCGTGGGCGATGCTCTCCGCATGATGCAGGAGTATCATATAGGGGGTATTCCCGTCGTGGATGAGGCCGGAATGCTGAAGGGTATCGTCACCAACCGTGACCTTCGCTTCGAACGCGACCTACGCCGCCCTGTCAGTGAGGTCATGACTTCCGAAAATATTGTCACCACATCTCAGAGCACCAATCTTGAGGAAGCTGCGGAAATCCTTCAGCAGCATAAGATCGAGAAGCTGCCGGTTGTCGATACCGATGGCCGCCTCGTAGGTCTTGTGACTTACAAGGATATTACCAAAGCCAAGGACAAGCCCAACGCTTGCAAGGACTCCCTCGGGCGTCTTCGCGTAGCTGCCGGTGTGGGCGTTACGGCCGATTCCATGGAACGTGTCGATGCCCTCGTTGCCGCCGGTGTAGACGCTATTGTCATTGATACCGCACACGGCCATAGCCGCGGTGTTGTCGGTGTCCTCAAGGCTGTCAAGGAAAAATATCCGCATATCGATGTCGTAGTAGGCAATATCGCCACCGGCGACGCAGCCCGCTATCTTGTCGAGGCCGGAGCTGACGGTGTTAAGGTCGGCATAGGCCCGGGTTCAATTTGCACTACGCGCGTCATTGCCGGCGTTGGTGTTCCGCAGCTGTCTGCCGTGTATGATGTAGCCAAAGCCCTCAAGGATACGGACGTTCCTCTCATTGCCGATGGCGGCATACGCTACAGCGGCGATATCGTTAAGGCTCTTGCAGCCGGCGCACATTCCGTGATGCTCGGCGGCATGCTTGCCGGTGTGGAGGAATCTCCCGGCGATACCATTATCTACAATGGCCGTAAATACAAGACTTATCGCGGCATGGGCTCGCTCGAAGCCATGGAAAAAGGCTCCAAGGACCGCTATTTCCAGGCCAACGAAACCGATGTCAAGAAGCTCGTTCCGGAAGGCATCGCTGCCCGCGTGCCCTACAAGGGCTCGCTCTATGAGGTTGTCTACCAGATGCTGGGCGGCCTTCGTTCCGGCATGGGCTACTGCGGCGCCAAGGACATTGATGCCTTGCACAACGCCCGCTTCACGCGCATTACGAACGCCGGCGTTGCCGAGAGCCATCCTCACGACGTCGCCATCACCAGCGAAGCCCCCAACTACTCCGCAGCCCATTGATTTTATCCATCGGGATAGCGATATAAAACTCTGAAAAATGTTGCGAAGGTTTATGTGCAATTAGAATATTGTACGTAAATCTTCGCATTTTTATAACTCATTATATCAAATAACTACAATCATGACTCCGCAAAAAGATTTAGGTTTAAAAGATCGTATTGAGAAATCCATAATGAGTTTTGAGCCGAGAGTCTGTTTAGATTTAGAAACTTCTTCAAAGGAGGTTAGTGAGGTTATTAGGGTTTTCATGCGGAGCCATCCGGAGATTTTTTGGTTCTCTAATCAGTATTCTTATGTAGAGGCAACCGGAATTCTGATATTAAAATTTAATTTCACAAAGAATAAGTCGGAATTCTTCATAAAGGAGATTGATAAAGTCATTACTTCGGAGTTTAATATCCACTACGTCAACAGATTATCAGAATTAGAAAAGCTTGTCTATATTTATAAGTGGATTGCAAAGCGGACAAGCTATAATGAATATTCGTCCTTCAATCAGACTATTTATAGTATCCTAATAAATAGAAATTCCGTTTGTACGGGGTATGCGAAGACTGCGCAATATCTTCTTGGCATATGTGGAATGGAATCTAAATTAGTTTTCGGTAAGTTTCATTCCGATAAATCCGATAATGGGCGTCATGCATGGAATATCGTAAAAGTTGATGGCAAGTGGTATCATGTTGATTTTTGTTTGGCCGATAAATCTTTAGTCCATTTATTGAACGATAACGAAGCCCCGATTGAGCGTGATTCCATATTGTGGAATTACTTTGGTGTATCAAATGATAAAATAATTGGAAATCGCGAAATCGAATACGCAAGCGCGTTGCCTACTTGTTGTGATTCAATACTTCGTATTCCGGATGTGGAACTATGGCAGTCTAAGGAGCAAATGCTTTGTTGTAAATCTGATTCCGGATCTTTTGCCAAAATATATCTGAATCCCTGCAATAAGGATAATGTATTTAAAATTTCGAGAAATTCCAGATTCGACTTATTGCAGCATGAGGCTCGTATCCTGTCGTCATTAAAAGATTGTACGCATGTCGTTAAGATGGTTTCGTTTTCCAATAATATATTGGAATTGGAGCAGCTGACACCATGGAGTGAGCTTCTGAATTCACATTACTACAAGCTTTCGGACAATAGTCTTCGTATGATACTTTGCCAGTTGACAGAGGGTCTTATTGAGTGTAGAGATTTAGGAGTTCAGTATCAGGATATTCATTATAATAACATATTTGTGTCTTCAAAGGGGGTATATAAGTGGGGCGATTTTGGAAATGCCTTAAGTGAACCGTGTAACGGAAAAATACGGCTGGAAACTAAGAATATAGACGGCGATTTCTGTGGCAGTATCTGGTTTATAGCACCGGAGACATATCGCGATGGCGTTTTCAATGAAGCATCTGCCGTGTATTCTCTTGCCATGCTTGCGTATTTCGTCATGAACGATATGCGTCCTCCGTTTTGGAGTAGCAAGGAGCTTATCGGAAGATCCATATCACGGAGATTTGCGGGGGAAAGAGTTCCACCTCCTCGTAATGTAGGACAATATAGAAATCTTTGGAATATAATAAATCGATGTCTGGACTTTAGTGCAGCTAATAGGCCTCAGAACTTAGATGAATTTTTATTTAGATTATTCACTTCTAACCTAAATGGTACAAGGGTGAACGACATAGTGGATAAAGTGGATTCGAGTGATGAATTTCCGTATAATAATAACTCGGATATGCATGATACGGACTTTTTTGCCGCTACTGATTATTTTGCTTCGACGGCTGCATTTCCCGGATGTAGTGCTCCAAGAGAGATGCCTGATCATTTACAAGCGCCCTCCGGCGTAAATAGGCCGATTATTCATAAGAATAAGGGCGAAAGAAAGGAGTCGGGTCGCGGTCTAAAGTCAATGTTCAAAACCATAGGTAGTCTTTTCGGGAAAAGCTCGGCAAAGGATGTTGTTGCAAATGATCTAAATGACAAGGCCGGTTGCTTCGACGATGTCAATGTCTGTCTATATGCGCCCGCTCAAATTCAGGCAAACAGAACTTTCTTGATCAGGGTGTATTTTTATATGCCGGAGGAAACTGATATAGTTGATTCCAAGGTGAAAAGTATCGATCCAAATGCCCGTAAGAAAGAATATAAGCCATTGGACATACCGGTGAAGCGGGGTGATACGCTCGAAGTCCGTCTTGAGATGTCGGACGGAGTATCATTGAATGAAACATCAAAGAAGGTTACGTGGAGCAATCATTTCGTTGATTGCTCATTTATGGCGAGGCTTAATGATAACTCGTTTAAAGATGTGTTTGGAACTGCATTTATATCGATGAATGGTGTTCCGGCAGGCGAACTTCTATTCACCATTGACGTCGCAGAGTGTGAAGGGAAAAGTATATTAGCGGATGTGGGAACTCGTAAGTATTCGCATATTTTCATCTCCTATTCTCATGCAGATGAAGGTCAGGTTAAGAGCTTCGCTGAGTGTTGTAGCCTGCTTGGAAACGATTATTTTTTTGATCGGCACACACTTAAACCGGGAGATGTTTTCAAAGATAAAATACTTGAGTATATTGATAACGCCGATCTTTTTGTGCTTTTTTGGTCAAAGAATGCTGCGGAATCCGAATGGGTCGGGTTAGAGAGAGAACATGCTTTGTCGATTATTAGAGATGGTAATTCCAAACTCAGATTGCACGCGTATAGTTTGAAACCGGAAGCACCATTGCCCGATGATATGATTGATACTTACCATTTTGGAATATTATAAAATATAGAGCTCTATATGGATATAAATCAGGCTTAGCCTCGGAGAAAGGAGGCTAAGCCTGAACTGCTTCTTTTTGATACTTGTGAACGTAAGTGTCCCGGTTTAGCGGGCGGCGAGGGTAGCACCGGCGAGCTGCTGATATGCCATAAGGCCTGCCTGGGATACTTCCACCGTGCGCCATTCGCGTCCACCGTCCACGGGGAGGCTCACGTGAGTATCGTCCACGAAAGTAAAGAGAATGCCGCGGGCCGCGCCATTGTTGATGTCATAGTTCCAGCTCTGTTCCTCTTTATTGAAGTCGAGGCGTACGATCGAGCCATCGGTCTCGCCTTTGATTGTGTAGCCTTCGCCGTCCCACTGCACGAGATAGCGCTCGCCATTGGAGCCTTCGAGAACCTTCTTTCCGGATGCCACGGGGTTGGAACCGCTCCAGAATTCAATGCTGTTCAGCACCAGCACATCGGCCAGGCCACAGACTTCATATACGGGAAGAACCCAGAATGCGAAGAACACGAGTTCGTTAAGGAATTTGTTGCTGATGTTCTGGTTCCACGTCAGCAGGCGGTTCGAAAGCGAAAACGAACCTATGCACGAGCTGGAGAGCATCGCGCCGCAGAGCAGGCACACGAGTCCTACGGTGAGCTTGGTTTTTCTCATTGGATTTGGATTGATTAGTGTAATAGTATGATTTTAATGGATTAGCTTTTTCATCAGGCCGGAATTTCCCGCCGCGCCTGGTCATAGAAATTCGTGATCTGTTTCACGTAGGCCACTGTTTCCGTCGCACGGCAGTAGCCATAGCGTACATCGTCCGAACGGTAGACTTTGGGATTCATCTTCATCATCAGCGCCTTTTCGACATTGCCGTCCCATTTCTCCGGATCGAGTCCGTTCTTCTTGGCCAGCGAGATTGCATCGTAGATATGTGCGATACCCACATTATAGGCCGCTATGACAAACTTCAGGCGTTCGCCGTCGGAAGGCACGTATGGCTTCAGGTAGCCGTCGAGATCGTTTATCAGAGCAGATGCAACCTTTACGCTCGTTTCAGGATTATTCAGGTTCTTCGGATTCGTACGGTAGCCGCGTGCTGTAGAAGGCATTACCTGCATGAGTCCGCGTGCACCCACCCATGATCTCGCGTTGGCGTTGAATTTGCTCTCCACATAAGCCTGGGCCGCCATCAGACGCCAGTCCCAGCCTACAGTGGGCGCGTATTGCTTGAAGAGATTGTCATATTTGGAAATGTAGCCTTTCGAGAAATCGAAACGCACACTGGGCACGAACTTAGTCTGTTCATAGTAGCGTTTCAGCAGTTCATGATTAATCTCCTGAGGGCCGGCTTGCGCAAACCACGCATCGATACTGTCGGCAAGCCATTGGTTCTTGGGCGCGACAGCCCATGCGGAACGTTGCGGAAAGCTCACCGGCACGCTCACATCAAGATCGGGATAGAACGTGGCATTAAGACGTGCTATGTCGCTGTCGACAACAGTAAGAGGCAGCTCACCGCTGCTGACCATGCCGATAAGATCCTCGGTAATTATCGAGTCGGCGTTCACCTCGTGGATTCTTATGCCTCCTCCGAGTTCCGTATCCAGGTTCTGCATGCGGCGCAGAAAGCGTGAGTCGCTCTCGACATACACATCCTTGTCCACAAGCTGCGTCACATCGGTAATCTGCGCCTCGCCTCGGATTTTGGGCTGTACAAGCACCTGTTCCGTCGTCGTCTCCGGGCCACATGGAATTGCATAATTCCTGTAGTGTGCCGTCACGGGCACTTCATAAGCTATGAGGTCGATCTTTCCGGAATCAAGCATCTCCACAGCCCGCGTAAGGCTCGGCACGACCTGAAGGTCCAGAACCATTCCTTTCTGACGGGCCAGCGAATCAACCAGGGTGTAGTCATAACCCATGGGTTCATCGCGGTATATGAAGTAGCTTGTAGGCCCATAAAGTGTAGCCACCCGAAGTGTGTCAGGCAACTTCCCCTCAGAATCTCCCGCCTTATCGTCGGCATGCCCTGTGCATTGGGTGGAGAAAAGTATCGCTCCCGCAGCCATGGCCGCGAGCAAGCTTTTGGAGATCAGAGAGGGCTTGAAAATCATGATGTTATGCAGTGTCAATATTCAAAGGTGCCGTAGGCTCCCTTAATTGTAAGTCGGTTGCTTTCAGCAGCTTCAACGCGTCCCACAATCTGCGCCGGTATGCCGTAACATTCCGAAATCTCGATGATGCGGTCGGCGTAGCGCGGTTCAACGTAGATTTCCATGCGGTGGCCCATGTTGAACACCTTGTACATTTCTTTCCAGTCCGTTCCGCTCTGCTCCTGAATGAGTCGGAACAGCGGGGGCACGTCAAAGAGCTTGTCCTTTATAACGTGGGCACCATGCACAAAGTTCATGATTTTGGTCTGCGCGCCGCCCGAGCAGTGAATCATGCCGTCGATGGCTCCGCGCATATCGCTCAGGATAGCCTTGATGACGGGAGCATAGGTGCGGGTAGGGGAGAGGACGAGTTTGCCGGCGCACACGGGGGCTCCTTCCACCTTGTCCGTGAGACCGCAATGTCCGCTATACACCAGTTCCACGGGCAGCCCGTTGTCATAGCTTTCCGGGTATTTTTCTGCCAGCGAATGTTCGAATACGTCGTGACGGGCCGATGTCAGACCGTTCGAGCCCATGCCGCCGTTGTATTCATGCTCGTAGCTTGCCTGGCCGTAGCTTGCCAGACCGACGATCACATCCCCCGGATGAATCCGGGCATTGTCCACCACATCCTTGCGGCGCATGCGGCAGGCTACAGTCGAGTCAACTATAATCGTACGCACAAGATCGCCCACATCCGCAGTTTCGCCGCCGGTCGAATAGATGCCCACGCCCTGCGCGCGCAGCTCTTCAAGCAGCTCCTCGGTGCCGTTGATTATGGCTGCGATGACCTCGCCCGGCACCAGACGCTTGTTGCGGCCGATCGTGGAGGATAGCAGAATATTATCCGTCGCGCCCACACACAGCAGGTCGTCGATGTTCATTATCAGTGCGTCCTGAGCTATCCCTTTCCATACGCTCAGATCTCCGGTTTCGCGCCAGTAGATATAGGCCAGCGAACTCTTTGTGCCCGCGCCGTCGGCGTGCATTATGTTGCACCACTCGGAATCGCCTCCCAGATAGTCCGCAACAATTTTGCAGAATGCCCCGGGGAAGAGTCCCTTGTCGATGTTTTTTATAGCGTTGTGAACATCTTCTTTCGATGCCGAAACGCCTCGGAGGTTATAGCGCTGATCGTCCATAATATGATTGTATATAATTGCTTATTTCAGATTTGTAAGTTTCTTGGGATCGCCTACGAGCCATACAAGATCGCCGGGCTCGAACACGAGGTCGGGCTTCGAATCAATGTGCTCCTCTCCGCGGTCCACGGCCACGACAAGCGCGTCATAGCTGTCGCGCAGATTCGAGTTCCGGGGTGTTTTTCCCGCCAGTGGCGAATGCTCGGTGAGCAGAATGCTCGTAAGCTGTGCCGAGTTCAGCGAGCCGCCGGCTTTGGCGTCGCCGCTCAGTTCCTTTTCAAGGTCAGGGAGGATGCGGGCAATCTGTTCATCTGTCCCGATTACGCCCACCGTGTCGCCCGGATACAGACGCTGCTGCCCACCCGGAATCGGAATGGTGCATTGTCCGCGCTGAATGCTCACGACATTCACCCCGTAGCGGTGGCGTAGATTGGAATTGGCGAGTCGCTCGCCCGCGAAATCGCAGCCCGTGCCCACGGTGATGTATGCTAAATGCAGATCACCCACGACGGCATTGTTCTTGCCCGAGCGCCGAAGTTCACGCTCATTCAGATTGTCGATGAATCGTGTCTCTATACGTGACATGCTCTTCCGGAGCCGCCGCGAGAAGAAGAAGGCTACAAGCAAAACCACAACAGCGGCGACGAGTACACCCATGCGCTTTGAGTATACTTCCGAAACTACACTTATCACGAAGAACAATGCAATCACAAACCGGAAGATGTTCATCACCGTGCGCGGCAGCGCATTGATCGACGCGCGCGCCTCGGCCACGCCGTTCTCATCCGCTGACGCGCTCAAGGGCTGCATCAGGGCCATCAGGAAGGGCGACATGGCTGCCAATGTGATGACTGCGCATGCGAGATTGCCGTACTCTCCCACGAGCCCGCGCATATAGGGCAGAAGATATTGGTTGCTCAGAAGCGAGATTCCGGTCAGCACCACCGAATACAGCGCCGTGCGCCAGAGATAGCGCTTCAGCACGGGTTTCCACGATGCGCCCGCCGCTTCGTTCTTCTCGACGTCCTTATGGTAGCGTTCAATCAGGAAATGCAGACGGCTCGGCAAATGCCTTTCCACAAAATTGTAGAAAGGTACGGAGGCCTTGATAAAGAAAGGTGTGGTGAAGGTGGTGATAACCGACACAGCCACCACGATGGGATAAAGCGTGGGCTCCAGCACTCCGAGGCTCATGCCCAGAGAAGCGATGATGAATGCGAACTCACCTATCTGCGTGAGCGAGAATCCGCTCTCGATGGCCACCTTCAGCGTCTGACCGGTGACGAGCATGCCCGCTGTACCGAAAATTATCATCCCTACAATCACCACGAGCGAAAGGATAAGAATCGGAAGCCAGTAGCCCGCAAGAATATCGGGACGCACCATCATGCCCACGGAGATGAAGAACACCGAGCCGAACAGATCCTTGATCGGCGTCACCACATGCTCGATGCGTTCGGCATAGCTTGTTCCGGCCAGGATGGAACCCATGACGAATGCGCCCAAGGCCATCGAAAAACCGCAGTACACCGAGAATACAGCCATCCCGAGACACAGGCCCATCGACACAACAAGCAGTGTTTCCGAATTGAGAAAACGCCGTATGCGGTTGAGCAGAGAGGGCAGCATGTAAACCCCCACGGCAAACCATATTAGCAGGAAGAACACGAGCTTGCACACACTGAAAAGCAGTTCCGAGCCCTCCACGCTATTGTTGATGGCGATCGACGAAAGAAGCACCATCATGACTACCGCGAAAAGGTCTTCGACGATCAGCACGGCAAGCACAAGCGATGCGAATTTCTTTTGTCGCAGTCCCAAGTCAGTGAAAGCCTTGATGATGATGGTGGTTGAGCTCATCGACAACATACCCCCAAGGAAAAGGCTGTTGATTGTATTGAAGTGAAGCACGTGACCTATCGTAAAGCCTGCGCCCATCATTCCGGTGACGACGATAAGTGCCGTGACCACTGCCGAGCCCCCGGAGTTCAGTAGCTTCTTGAAGCTGAATTCGAGTCCTAAGGCGAACAGAAGAACCACAATACCGATTTCGGCCCAGAAGTCGATGTTTTCCTCTGTCGTTACCGAGGGGAGATATTCGAAATGCGGGCTCGCCAGAAAGCCGGCCACGATATAGCCGAGCACAACCGGCTGTTTGATCCATTTGAACAGTACCGTCACCACTGCTCCAAGGAGCAGGATAAAGGCAAGGTCGGTTATGAGGCTTTCTGTATTCATTGCGTGTCGTGTTGAAGATGTTCAGCCCTTGGCTCCGCAGGGTCGTCAGATGCTTAGTTGGTTGGCAAGTGAGATGGCTTTGGTCGGGTTCAGCTTCTCGAGCTGCGTGAAAAGCACGATATAATCCGTCGTTTCCCGCACGAGCACAACCAGATTGAGCCTTGTCTCCCGGGCTTCGAAATC
Organism: uncultured Bacteroides sp.; assembly: GCA_964493495.1. Lineage (GTDB taxonomy): Bacteria > Bacteroidota > Bacteroidia > Bacteroidales > Muribaculaceae > CAG-873. The sequence continues at coordinate 6,479 of CAZBNM010000020.1, read as the reverse complement.
ATAGTCTACATAGAAGTTCTGCAGAGTCACCCGGTTACGCTTCAGCAGCGCGCGGTAGTCGGCAATATCCTGCACGATTCCTTCCAGACGCAGACGGATTATGCGGCTCTCCGAGCCCTTGCTCACGTGCTGTTCCAACCGTTCAAGCTCCACGAGTATAAACAGAATCAGCGCCGTGGCGATTATCGAGATGAGATACATGCCCACACCGACTGTAAGACCGATGGCTGCTATCATCCATATGCCCGCGGCGGTGGTAAGGCCGCGGATGGAACCCTTCATCTGGATTATGGCTCCCGCGCCCAGAAAACCGATACCAGTAATCACCTGGGCCGCAATTCGACCAGGATCGCCGTTTTTGAGCCCCATGTATTCCTGGGGCACATAGATACTCAGAATCATGGCCAACGTGGCCCCCATGGCTATGAGCGAAAAGGTGCGCACGCCCGCTGCCTGGCCCTTGCGCTTTCGTTCGTAGCCGACAAGCGCGCCAAGAAGCATGCTGAGACACAGCTTGAAGATCGAGTTGATCGTGTTCACCTCGATGGTCGTGAGCTGTTCGTATACGGTTTCAAAAATATTCATGCTCCCCGGAATCTATACCACGGTTCAATTCAGCGTGAAGCTTCGCGATGCCAGGCGGTAGTTATCGGCAAAAAGCTCCACGGTATATTCCCCGGCCATCAGAGGAGTATCCACATCCCAGTAGATAGTGACTCCACCGATTTCCTCGCCGGCATATTCGATAGTCTTCCGGGCCGTGCAAGGCACACTGGCGCCTTCGAACGAGAAGCTGCCTCCATTGCCCAGCAGCTGGCCCGAGGGCGATACGATGCGGGCGTAGATCGTTTTTTCGCCAACAGGCGTGGAATTGTTCTGCGGAATGGTGAAGCGTATCATCAGCTGAGTGGCTTTCTGTACCTTCTTTTCGGCTTTGCCTTTTTTGTTCAGAGCCGTTAGAGAAACACCTGTCACATTGAGTTTCTCGGCAAGTGTCATCCGTTCCGACAGCACCTCGTTGCGCTTCGAAGTCTCTGCAACCTGCGAATTCAGCTTCTGATTCTGGACCTTGATTTCTTCATTTTCCGACCGCAATGCCTCATTCTCTTTATTCAGTCGGTCGATTTCTTCGACATAGTGTCGCAGAAGCGCACGCAGAGTATCGATTTCATTGCGGAGTTTGGCAATCTCCGCGGCACTTTTCTGCTTCTGGTTCTTCAGCTCCTGCTGCAGCTTTTCCACCTGCAGTCGTGCGGCCTCGTATTTTTCAGTAAGCTCGCGCTTCACCGAATCGTTCTGTATATACTGCCGGGCGTTCTCGAACTGGGCGAATTCTGCATCCAGTTCGGCGCTTTCACGCTCCAGATCGCGGCTGGCTGCGTCAAGAAGCATCTGTTCCTTTTCAGCCTGTGCTTCCTCCAGTGCTTTAGATGCACGGATGGATGTGAATACGAAATAGGCGGCTACAAGCGCCAGCACTGCGCAGACGGCAATAATTATTATCATCATCCGACGTGTCGAGGCCGCGGCCGGCTCCGTTCGACGCACTTCCTCGTGAATGGCCTCAGGCATTTCGGGCTTGTTCTTTTCGGGTATGTCGCTCATTGTCTTTAAGTATGTTCGGTTTTAAAGTACAAAGATAAGAATTATTCCCGACATAAGCTTTCTTTCCCGCACGGATTTGACGAAAAACATTCGCACGCCCGCTATTGTTCCTCGAGCGTCGTGGAGATGTACACGCTCCGGTCGGCGAGGGCGCTGATTCCCGAATCCCGGTGTGTCACCATCAGTATGGTCGTCCCGCGGGCCTTCTCTTCTTTCAGTATTTGAAGCATCATGGCCTCCGACCGGCGGTCGAGATAGCTCATGGGCTCGTCAAGTATCAGAACATCCGGATTCCCCGTCAGCGCGCGGGCTATAAGCGCGCGCTGCAGCTGACCGCCCGAGAGCTGGCCTATAGGACGCTTGCAAAGCGCTTTCATTTCCGCACGTTCGAGAGCTTCAGACACCGCACGTTCTTTCTCCGGGCGCGAAATGTCTCTCGACAGCAGCGCCGACATCACCACCTCCTCCACGCTTATCGGGAAATGCGAGTCCACGCTTGTTTTCTGCGGGAGATAGCCAAAGTGTAAATCCTTGTCGCGCACGATACTTCCCCTGCTTGGTTTGAGCAGGCCTAAGATAAGGCGAAGCAGTGTGGTTTTTCCGCCGCCGTTTGGCCCTGTTATGACAAGGAACTCCCCTCTGCGCACATGCAGATGCACATCGCGCAGGATTTCCCTTCCGTCGCGACGGAGCCCAACGCCCTCAAGTTCCAGAATGTTATCGTGTGAGCTCATTTACTATCAGTTCCATCTGCCCCTCCCAGTCTTCCGCAAGCGGCGCTATCGTCACGAGTCTCGAACCTATCCTTTCGTTTGCTGTTTCCGCCTGCCGCGGGTCGTATTCCCTCTGGAGGAAAAATACACGCGTGCCTTCTGCAGCCGCGGAATCCGTGAGTTCCTTCATCCGTTTTGCCGAAAGCTCTTTGTGTTCCTGTCCCAAGGCAATCTGTTTCAACCCGTAATCACGTGCGAAATAAGATAGCGAGGGATGCCATACGGCAAAACTTTTCGACGCAGCTTCCCCGAGCCTCGCACGGAATGCGCCGTCCAGACTGTCGAAACGTGCCTGCAGCCGTTCTGTTCGCTCGGCGTAGAGCCCGGCATTCGCCGGATTAAGCTGCTCGAGAGCCGCCCGGATATTCTCAGCCATGAGCGCAAGATTTGTCACAGATGTCCATACGTGCGGGTCCGCGCCCCCCGCGTGTTCGGAGTCATGGTGCGCGTCGCTATCGCCGTGCGTGCCGTACTCAAGTGCAATACCTCTTGCAGTGTCGAACACCATTACGCCGTCCTTCAGTGATTGTGCCAGCGAGTTCTCGAAAGAGAGCAACCCTCCCAGACTCAGATATGCTTTCGAACGGTCTGCTGCCAGACGCGTCTGCATGCCCGGCTCGAACGTTTCCGGGTCCGACCCCTTTTCAAGCACGGTCAGGACGTCGTATTCATCCCCGGCTATGGCTTTGACTATAGTAGCCTGGGGCGCAACGCTCACTGCAATCCATGGCTTTTCGCTCCGCTGCGCATCTCCGGCACAGGAGCTCACAGCCTGGAGCAGGGCCACCAGACAGCTGACCATTACGTATTTTCTGAAGGCGGTCATTCTCCGAGCAGTTGTGCAGCCATGGCTGCTGCTGCCTTTCGTCCATCGCCCATGGCCAGAATTACCGTCGCACCTCCACGCACGATATCGCCTCCGGCAAAAATCGTCGCCAGTGAGCTGCGCAGATTCTCGTTTACGGAAATCGTGCCGCGATCGGTCACGTCAAGCCCCTCGATATTATCCGGAATCAATGGGTTGGGCGATACTCCAACACTTACGATCACCTCGTCTATCTCGATCTCATCAATAGCCCCGGGAATGGCCACAGGCTTGCGACGCCCCGATGCATCCGGCTCGCCAAGCGTCATGCGCTGCAGGCGCATCGCACGCACACGTCCCTTCTCATCACCAAGATATTCGACGGGGTTGCATAGCGTCAGGAATTCGACTCCTTCTTCCTTTGCATGGGCAACTTCTTCCACACGGGCGGGCATTTCCGCCTCGCTCCGGCGATAGACAATCATAGCCTTTTCCGCGCCCATGCGCAGAGCCGTGCGCACGGAGTCCATCGCCGTATTGCCGCCACCAACCACTGCAATCCGCTTGCCGTGAGCAACCGGAGTCGCATAGCCCGGACGCCCCGCTCCCATGAGATTGATGCGGGTCAGATACTCGTTGCTCGACATCACACCGCCAAGATTCTCACCGGGGATGCCCATGAAACGCGGAAGCCCCGCGCCCGAAGCCACAAAGATTCCGCGGAATCCGGCGTTGAGCAGATCGTCATAGCTTAGTGTCTTTCCGATAACCGTGTTGGCATGAAACACCACTCCGGCCTTGCGCAGCGAGTCAAGCTCCGCGTCCACAACTTCATTCGGAAGCCGGAATTCGGGAATGCCGTATTTCAGGACGCCTCCAATCTCGTGCAAAGCCTCGTATACTTCCACTTCGAATCCTCTCCGTGCCATATCTCCGGCAAAAGATAATCCTGCAGGACCGCTGCCTGCGACAGCAACTCGGATGCCGTTGCTCTTCGGACGCTCTACATCCCGCACCAATCCCATCGTGTGAAGGCTACGCTCCGTATCAGCTGCATAGCGTTCAAGATAGCCAATGGCCACAGGGTCTTTTTTCATCTTGTGGTATATGCATCGGCTTTCGCACTGACGCTCCTGGGGGCATACACGTCCGCATACAGCCGGCAATGCGCTGGTCATGCGCAGGACTTCTGCGGCCAGGTCGGCACGACCGCGCTGGATATTCTTTATGAACGATGGTATTTCAATACTTACCGGACAGCCTTCCATGCAAGTCGGGGTAGGGCAGTCCAGACATCTGGTTGCTTCAAGAACAGCTTGATCCGTCGACAGTCCGCAATTTACTTCCTCCTTCAAGGTCGTTACTCTATACGATGGTTCTAACTGCGACATCATCGCGCGCGGAATGGCCGTACGCTCCTTGGCTGTAAGTTCATTGCGCAATTCCGCACGCCATGGCGCATTGCGGTCCGTAAGATTTTTATTTTCAGTCATACGCACGCATTCTCATTATCATTTCATCAAAATCCACCTGATGGGCGTCGAATTCAGGGCCGTCGACACACACAAAGCGCATCTTGCCTCCCACGCTCACCCTGCATGCCCCGCACATGCCCGTGCCGTCCACCATGATGGTGTTGAGCGACGCAACCGTAGGGACATCGTATTTTTTTGTAAGCAGAGCCACAAATTTCATCATCACCGCAGGCCCTATAGTCACCACTTCCGACACGCGCTCGCTCTGCAGCACGCTTTCCACGCCATCAGTGACAAGGCCTTTTCGCCCTGCCGAGCCGTCGTCGGTCATGATTATCGTCTCGTCGCTGTGGCGTCGCACCTCATCCTCAAGGATTATAAGATCCTTGTTGCGGGCTGCAAGCACCGACACAACCCTGTTGCCGGCAGCTTTCATGGCCTTGATTATAGGCAGAAGCGGAGCTACGCCCACACCACCTCCGCAGCACACCACTGCGCCGTCTTCGTGTTTCGCAATCCTGGTGGCTTTCCCTAATGGGCCGACAAGCGACGTGAAACTGTCGCCCGGTTCCATAGCGCATATTTTTTCAGTACTGGCTCCAACTGCCTGAACTACGAGACTTATCGTGCCGCGTTTCACGTCAGCATCCGCGATGGTCAACGGAATCCGTTCGCCCTTTTCGTCACAGATCACTATCACGAAGTGGCCGGCCTTGCGGGCGCGGGCGATTTCCGGAGCCTCTACTTCCAGACGCACGACCTTGGGCGAGAAGTAGTGTTTATCTGTTATTTTATACATCCCTGAGTTTCGTATATTTCTTGCAAAAGTACGCAAAAAATATGAATATACTGCAAAGCTGCGGGGCCTAATGTCGAAATCGGCATTAGGTCCCGCGTTAGGGAATGTTGTAGCTGCTCGGTTATTTATCGGTTTTCGAAACCTGCGGAATCGTGCTCACCGACGTATCTCCGCTCACCGGAAGGTCATCAGCGCTCGCAACCACTTCAACCGTATAGCTTATCATGGCGTTGGCCGGAGCTTTGTCCACGGCATAGACCGGGCAGAAGAGCTCGAGAATGTGGCGCCCGACGGGTGTCTCCGGGGTCACAGTCAGTTCCATGCTGAAAGGCTTGATGTTCGTTGCGCCCACAGCCTGATAGTCCCAGTAGTAAGTTACGCCACCCAGTTCCACCGCTTTGTTGCTTTCATTGTTCACGGGCGTCACGGATTCAACTTCGAAGGTTTCGCCCTGCACGACGTAGATCGTGCCGTCCACAATGGTCGCATCCTTGAATTCGACCTGAATGCTCACGTCAGGCAGATCATTGTCGTCTTTACATGAACTGAAACCGAGAATCAGGGCAAATGTCATGAGCCCTGCAAGTAGAGTCTTTTTCATTTTTGAGGAGTATTGTATTTATTTTGTTTGCTTTAATTTCCAACATGTCACGCTCCCGAAAAGTTCACGCTCCGCGGGTATATATGAAAAAAGCGTCGGGGCCGGAGCCTCGACGCTTTTTTTGATGGGTCGCGTACGGATTAGATGTGCGGACCGGCAGCTACCAGAGCCTTGCCGGCTGCGTTATTTTCGTACTTCTTGAAGTTCTTGATGAAACGTTCTGCCAGATCCTTGGCCTTTGCATACCATTCTTCGGGGTTTGCATAGGTGTCGCGGGGATCCAGAATCTTTGGATCTACGCCGGGGAGTTCCGTGGGGATGGCGAAGTCGAAGATGGGGAGTTCCTTGGTGGGAGCCTTCAGGATGGCGCCGTCGAGGATAGCGTCGATGATGCCGCGGGTGTCGCGGATCGAGATACGCT
>CAZBNM010000019.1:0-31368 GCA_964493495.1 uncultured Bacteroides sp. | reverse complement strand
ACAGCTACACACCCCGAGGGCCTCGGCGCAATCCTCTCCATGAAAATGGCACTTGAGGACGCCGGCATGAAGCCTGAGGACATCGACTACATCAACGTACACGGCACTTCCACGCCCAAGGGCGATATTTCGGAAGTGAAGGCCATCGTGGATCTTTTCGGCGAGGCAGCCTACAAGCTCAACATCTCCTCCACGAAGTCGATGACCGGTCACCTTCTGGGTGCTACCGGCGCAATGGAAGCGATGTTCAGCATAAAAGCCGTGGAGGAAGACATTGTGCCTCCCACCATCAACCACGAGGAAGGCGACAACGATCCCGAAATCGACTATAATCTCAACTTTACTTTCGGAAAGGCTCAGAAGCGCACCGTTCGCGCAGCGCTTTCGAACGCCTTCGGTTTCGGCGGCCACAACGCTTCCGTAATCGTAAAGAAATACGAGGAATAAAACATCTTCATATCCAAGCCAAGGGGCTGTGTTCAGAGAATTCTGCTACACAGCCCCTTGAGTTTTGGAAAGTCACCAGCTCATGGTAGAGCCGCCGCCCCCGGTGGATCCGCCTCCGAATCCGCCCCCGCCAAAGCCTCCGCCGCCTCCGAATCCGCCCCCGCCAAAGCCTCCGCCGCCTCCAAATCCGCGGCCGCCACCGCCACCACCTACGATAACCACGGGCGCAAGACGTGCGATCTTGTAATGTCTGGTCTGGTCGTGGCCGCAATGCAGACAGTGATAACGGTGCTCGCCAAGCCCTTCCGACGCAGTGGTGGGCTGACGAAGAACAGTATTACCAACGTATTTTGAAGTCCTGGCATGGCAATGGTCACATTCCTGGAAGGGGGCACTGCGGTTGACATAGGGCAGAATCTCCATCTCGCCGCAGGTGGGACAGCGCCACACGTCATAGTCCACGCTCCCTACCCTCTCCTCCGTGTCCTGTGTCGGAGTCAGGTAATCGTTATCGTGAACTTCGTCTATCTTCACCATCTTCGTGCCGCAGTTGGGGCAGGTGCGCACATGGTCGCGCCAATGACGCAAAAGAATGATCATGGGGAGCGTGGCCACAAGAGGCATCCCCAGACCAAGGAAAGAGAAGGCGAGGTAAGGTGCAGCGAATCGCTGGAGAACCGTGTACTTGTCGAAATCGGACTTTCCCCGTACGGAATACAGTGTGGCAAGGAAAATCAAAAGCATCACGAAGGCAAGCAAACCGCAAATGACAAGATAGACCTGAAAGAAATCAGTATCGTCCTCACGCTTACCACGATTGTCGGGAAGGTCGGAACGAATTTCGCGGACAGCCTCGGGGTCAGTCAGGACCTCGCGGACACCATCCATAATACCGATAAGGCCCTCATCATATTCGCCGGCACGAAAATGTCCGAACGCCCGGGCACGCATTATCCTGTTTGTAAGCGCATCAGGAAGTACGCCCTCAAGACCATAACCCGTGCGCATCGTGATCTTGTTCTGGTCGCGCGCCATAAGAAGCAATAGACCGTTGCGCTTATCCTGCTTGCCCAATCCAAGCCGGGTAAAGAGTTCAGTGGCAAACCTTTCGATGTCGCGATTGCCGATGGAGCCGACAACAGCCACGTAACATTCCGCGGTGGACTGCCGGCGGATATCGGCAGCAATACTGTTCAGCTCCGCTATGGTTTCAGGGCTAAGAAGTCCATCAGGATCAGCCACATATGCCGTCGAATCGGCAAGCTGCACATTAGGTATATCCTCGGGGGTGTAGTCGCGCGCTACGGCAGGAGCAATTGCAGCGATGAGGAGCAGAGCAGTGAATATAAAGCGTTTAATCATCATACGGCCGGGAGTGAGAGTCCTTTAAGTTTACGGTACAGGTCGAGGGCATAGACGTCCGTCATGGCTGAGATATGGTCGAGCACGGCCTGAATCTTTCCATATAGCGACGGGGATTCCACGTCATACTGCTGCGGAAACTTGGCGAGCAGCAGACGCGAATAATACAATTCGGGATGGGTTACTGCCTCGATGAGTTTTTCGAGGAGGAATGTAATGATGCGGTTACCGGCCAGCTCGACATCCACGACCTCGGATGCACGGTATATCTTATGCCAGGAAAGTGCATTGCAATGCCGGTAGCCCTGCTTTTCCAAGTCGGGGATATGGTCGAGCAGAGAGCCGCGGAAAGTACCTTCAAGAATACTTTCCTCATTGTTGAGAAAGGCATCGGAGCAACGTTCCACAAGGCAACCGACAACACAAGAGCGGAGATATGCAACCTTCTCGTTGGGATCGTCGACCGAATCCATTACATTCTGCATGTGCGGATGGCGCTCTTTGGGAAAGAATGCCATGAAAGCTTCTATAACCTCGGAGGTGGAAAGTATCTTAAGCTTGTGAGCATCCTCAATGTCCATGACTTCATAGCAAATATCATCGGCAGCTTCCACGATATAGACCAGCGGATGACGTGCGAAACGCAGAGGTTCACCGGGTCGCGAAAGCTTCAGAATGCCCAACTCGGAGGCCATGCGGCAGTAGCTCTCGCGCTCGCTCAGGAAGAAGCCGAACTTGCCCTTTTCGCCGGCAAGCGTGCTCTCGTAAGGATATTTCACGATAGAGGCCAATGTGGAATAGGTCATAGCGAATCCTCCCTCGCGCCTGCCGCGGAAACGATGTGTGAGAACCCGGAAGGCGTTGGCATTTCCTTCAAAGTTGATCAGATCGCTCCACTCACGGTCGGTGAGCGAGTCCCGCAATGAAAGGCCGGCGCCTTCACTGAAAAAATGTCCGATGGCCTTCTCGCCACTATGGCCGAAAGGCGGATTGCCCAGATCATGAGCCAGACACGCTGCAGCGGCAATATCTCCGAGATGGTCGAAATGCTCGACGCCATCGGCGCTTTCGGCATACTTTTTGCGAAGACCAACAGCAACGAGTTCGGCGATGCTGCGTCCGACGCATGACACTTCCATGGAATGCGTCAGACGGTTGTGCACGAATATACTGCCCGGCAAGGGAAAAACCTGAGTCTTGTTCTGAAGCCTTCGGAAAGGGGAGGAGAAGACAAGGCGGTCGTAATCGCGGCGGAAGTCGGTGCGCGTGCGGCTCTTCTTGGGGTCGTGATAGTTCTCGAGACCGAAACGTTTGTCGTTGACGAGTTGAAGCCAGTTCATTTTGTCCATACGCTACAAAGGTACGGAAAAAAGTCGTCAGCACACAATATGAAGGGCTAAAAGTCCGTTAAGATTGATAGCGAAAATCTCTAATCATGCATATTTCCACAAAAAAACTATACATTCTTCTCCGCACGGTGGTCATATTCGTGCTGATATGCGGAGGAATCATTGATAGCCGAGCTTTCGACACGGGGCTCTACACTGAGAGCTCCCTGCTTTCGAGGGGCTCCACTGTTGTGCGCGCAGGCGTAGAGGAGGCCGGGATTTATCTTGTGCCTACCCAACGTCTTCGTTCTTTGGGCTTTAATGATCCATCGAAAGTACGTGTCTTCGGTTACGGCGGGCGCCGTATTGCCGATGTGATGACAGCGGAGAGCTATATTGACGACCTTCCGGAAGTTTATTCGGAATATGTGGAGGGCCGCGGATTGGTTTTCTATGCCACCGGTGCGGGAGACTGGACTCTATCGCAGGGCTCCTACTACCACTACGACCAGAATCCCTACACGACCCGGAGCTACTACTTCCTGAGTGAGGGAGCCGAAGGAAGCGAGCGCATGAAGGCCGACAAAATCGGCGGTTCGGAGCCCGGCTCGCGCATAGCCGAGACTTTCTGGGCACGCGAGCACCACGAACTGGAGCTGACCTCGCCGGGCGAGGCCGGTCCTCTGCTTGTGGGCGAGGATTTCCGCAGCAACATGTCGCGAACGTTTGATTTCACGCTTACCGATCCGGCGTCCGACTCGGCAACGGAGCCCGGGGGCTGGCTCGAATGCTCCTTTATCTCAAACCTGGCATCCTCGAACTCGCGCCTGTACTTCAGCATCAATGGGAATACCCTTCCCACAGTGAGCACTGATGTGCTATCGCTAACGAGCTCGAACTCGCACATACACGGTTCAGAAAACATCACCCGTCATACGTTCGCGCTTCCGAACTCGAAGAAACTCAGCGTGGGTGTGACGCTCAACGGCAGCCAGATCCGTTCGGCGAATCTCAACTACCTGACGGTGAACTATCTCCGTGAGCTCCGTCTACCCAAAGACGGCGTGCTGTGCTTCAGTGTGTCCGGGACCGGTGCCATTCTGAAGGATGCGGGCACTGACACCCGGATATGGGATGTCAGCGACCCGTCGGCAATCCGTGTTCTCTCTGCTGCTCAAGGTTCCGGGAACAGCCTGCAGTGGTCGACGCCCTACAACGGCATGCGTGATTACGCGGCATGGAAGCCTGACGGCACTCTTCCGGAGCCTATAGAGTTCAAGCAGATAGAGGCACAAAACCTTCACGCACCGATGGATTCGTATCCCGAAATGGTGATCATCTCGCCCTTTTCCTACAATCAGGCTGCCGAGAAAATCGCCGAGCTTCACCGTGCGGACGGCATGAATGTCGTAATCACCGAACCCGAGAAGATCTACAACGAGTTTTCATCGGGCTCGGCCGACCCGTCGGGTCTGCGCAAATATCTCAAGATGCTATACGACCGCTCGGTAGCCGCGAATCCGGAAAAACCGCTGCGATATGTGATGATTCTGAGCCGTCCGACCTACGACCACCGTCACCTGACTGTTCCGATGGCGGAAGCGAACTACCCTACTGTGCCGATGTGGATGCCACGCGCAAACCGCACTTCTCTCTCGGACACGGAGGGCTATACGACGGATGATTTCATCGCCTTGCTTGAGGATGGCAGCGGCGGCCGCCCGGGGTTCGATATCCTAAGCGTGGCTGTGGGCCGAGTGCCCGTTACGAGCGCCAATCAGGCGATGTCCGTTGCGGAAAAGCTTATCGAATACGCCAATTCGTCGCGTGCCGGACTGTGGAGACACCGATTCCTCTTCACGGCGGATGACGAAGACTCCGGCGTGCATCTGACACAGACCGAGGCAGAGACAAGGGCAATCGAGAATACGCCGGGCCAGCAGCACTTCCTGCGAAAGATCTATCTTGACGCCTACAACCGAGTGAGCGACCGCTATCCGGATGCCCGCTCGGACCTTTTCCGCTATCTGGAGGAGGGCGTCGTGTGGTGGAATTTCGTGGGCCATGCGAACACCACGTCCTGGACGGGCAACGGATTGCTGACGTTCACGGACATGAACAACATGTATCTGCGCAACCGACCGTTTCTCTACACGGCGACCTGTGACTTCCTGCGCTGGGACTCCAATACGGTGAGCGGAGGCGAGCTGATATTTCTGGAACGCCACGGCGGTGGCATCGGCGCAATAAGCGCCGTGCGCCCCGTGTATATCTCCGACAACGGATGGCTCACAGAAGCTATCGGCCGGGCACTTGCCCAACGCGACGACGAGGGACGTTTCCTCACGCCCGGGGAGATATACCGTCGCGCGAAAAACGATATCCGCAACTCTCTTGGCGACCGCGTTGAGAACAACAACCGTCTGCGGTATGTGTTCATGGGAGACCCGGCCCTGCGGCTGGCTATTCCCGACAATGTGATCGCAATTGACCTTCCCGAGGGCGATGAGGACCTTGTGTTGGGCGCGGGCGGGACATATACCATCACCGGCCGCATCACCCATCCGGTGACGGGCGAAACGCTGACAGACTTCAACGGCAACCTGCTGGCGGAGCTGTACGATGCGGAGACCTCGGTGACGACTCACGGCTGGGGCGAGGGCAAGGTGATTGTCTACGATGATTACGGACCACTGCTTTCGGCGGGGGCAGCGAAGGTCGAGAACGGTGTGTTCAGCATGCGTATCGCTATGCCCGAGACTGTAACGCAGAACTACCGGCCGGCCGCACTCTCGCTCTTTGCCCAAAGCTCGAGCAAATCGCAGACAAACGGAAAGAAGTCCGAGGCGGTGGGTCTGATACGGGATCTGTATGTCTACGGAGAGGATTTCACGACAGAGGACACGGAGGCGCCATCAATCGACCTTCTGGTGCTCAACCACAGCAGTTTCACCAACGGCTCAACGGTGAATCCCTCCCCCGTGCTGATCGCGGAGGTGAGCGATAACGTTGGCATCAACATCGCCAATACGGGCATAGGGCGCCAGATGACCGCTACGCTGGACAACAAGACCGTTTACAGCCAGATATCGTCGGGCTACACGAGCTATGACGACGGGCGCCCCGGGGGCAAGATCCTCTATGCGCTGGAGAATCTCTCGACGGGTGCGCATACGCTGGAGCTGCGGGTGTGGGACACCTCGGGCAACCGGGCTGAACGCAGTATCGAGTTCTTTGTGCAGCAGGACAAGGCACCGGTGATTTACGATGTGTACACGGACAGCAATCCGGCATCTACGGTAGCGAACTTCTACGTGAGCCACGACCGACCCGAGACGATGTGCACCGTGACGGTGACGGTGTACAATCTACTGGGCAAACCGGTGTGGACCGGTTCGGCGCAGGGCCCGAGCGACATGTTCGAGTCTGTTCCGGTGACGTGGAATCTGTGCGATTCGGCCGGCCGTCGCGTTCCCCGCGGTATCTACGTTTACCGCGCATCGATCAAGGCTGACGGCGACACCTACGAAACGGCATCGCGCCGTCTTGCCGTTACGGCACGTTAAATGACGAGGGCCGGAGAAAACACTTGATTATTCCCTCAAAATTCCCTATCTTTGCAATTTGAAATGGCACAAAGCGGACGACATACACTAAACGAAGAGGCGAGCGGAGACGGCGTAATCCTGCCGGAGCCGACTCTGCGCCGTCTGCCGTGGTATCTTGCTTACCTGTCTACGCTGCGTGCGAAGAAGGTGAGCCACGTGTCGTCGACGCAGATAGCCCGCGAGCTGAATGTGGATGCCTCCCAGATTGCGAAGGATCTGTATTTTCTGAATATCAGAGGGAAGACCCGCATCGGCTACGAGGTGACGGCACTGGAGCGAAAGCTCCGGGACTTTCTTGGTTTCGACCGTCAGCACAATGCGGTGATAGTAGGTGTCGGCTCTCTTGGAGCGGCGCTTATGAGCGATCAAGGCCTTCATCGCTATGGGCTTAACGTTGTTGCGGGCGTGGACATCAACCCCGAACTCCAGGGGACGACTGTTGGAGGTATACCGGTTGTGAAGCCGGAAGATCTTCCGACGCTTGTGAAGAAGCTGGGAGTGAGCGTGGGTATTCTCACGGTTCCGTTCGATGCGGCTCAGGATGTAGCGGACGAGCTTGTTGCGGCGGGTGTGCGCGGTCTATGGAATTTCACACCAAGACGTATACGCGTATGCGGCGACAACACCGTTGTAGCGAATACCTCGATCTACTCGCATCTGGCACTGATGTATAACCGTCTGGCGACAATGCCACAGAACCAGGGAGACTGATGAAGGCTATAGTGATCGAGGAAAACGGGAGCGTGCGAGTGGCGACGGATTCGACTATCCTCCGGACGGGAGATCCGCTTTTCGTGGCAGATCATCTGGGCGATTGGGAGATGGAAATCTGTCCTGCAGTGCGAATTTCGCGTCTGGGCACGAATATTCCTCAGAAGGTTGCAGGACGATATTATGACGCCGTGCTACTGATAGGAGTTGTGGATGCATCGCGAGCGAACATGCTGCCAGCGGGCGCGATGGGTCTTCTGGACCGTTCGATCGCACCAGGAGAGAGCGCTGACGCCGGAATCCTGGATGAAGAACACCATATGCTGCGGACTTCGGGACCGGAGGCGAGCACGGAGCAATCGTTACCAGGTCTGCGGGAACGGTTCGACAAGGCTGTTCACGAACTTTCGCGATACTGCACCTTCAAGACGGGCGACCTGCTGATACTTCGGAATCCAATGCCATGCGTGTATACGCTTCAAGCAGACACAGAAATCTGCGCGGAACTCATACCGGGCCCACAATTGCGGCTGCGGATAAAATAAAGAAAACATCTGTTCAAACAATTGGAAATACCAATCATATCCATGTCATCAATCAGAATAAAGAATAAATTGCTTGCCACGCTGGGGCTTGCGCTTGTAATGGGCGCGTGGGCACAGGGGCTTCATGCCTATCCGCTGAGCTACTATCAGAGTTCATCGGTTCTGGCGAACGGCCATTGGGTGAAAATCGAGGTGGAAGGCGAAGGAATATTCCAGATAAGCTACGACGAGCTAAAGAGCTGGGGCTTCGATGACCCGTCGCAGGTAACGGTCTACGGCTACAGCCCGCTTGTGGATGTGAGCGGGACGTTCACCACGACGCATGTGGATGATCTGCCACAGACGGCCAGCCTTCATACGGAGGACGGGCGCCTGCTTTTCTACGGGGAGAGCGATTCGAAGATATATCCTCTTCACACGGAGAATTGGGCAGTGGCACGTAACCATTACGATACCAAGGGTGTGTACTTCCTGACGGATTCCCAGGCAAAGAAAAAGATTCCGGTGACGTCCTACAAGGTGACCATTGCGTCGGCGAGCTATCTGAGCTTCAATACGCACATCAGCCTGCAGTATATTGAAAACGAGGCTCAGAATCCAATGTCGGCGGGCATCTTCTATCACGATATGCCTATGAATCCGGGCGAGAGCCGCGATTACACGTTCCGTATCAAGGACTTCGATACGTCGGGCTCGTCGGTTCTGGATGTGAATACGGGCTATCTGCGCTACAGTTTCTACATGAATACGTCGAAAAGCGAAGCGCTGGAGAGCAGTATTTCGGACAACGTGAAGCTGACCTACCGTCAGGACGGCATGAGCCCTACGAACACTAACAGCAACTGGATATATGCGACTCCGGGCGACGGGATGCTCCAGTTCCAGAAGCCTGACGGCGCCACGGACGCGCTTCAGGATGAGGATATCACGCTGACTATCACTCGTCCGAGGACGAGCACTGCCAGCTATGCGGCGATCGACAAGGTGCTACTGTGCTATCCGCGCCGATCGAGCATGGGGGATGAGCGTCAGCTTATCATGCATTACAACTCGGCCAAGGAGCTTCAGCGCGTGATCGTTCACGACACTCCGGCGGACGCTATGGCATGGAATGTAGACAATCCGCTGGACATCAAGCAATATGAAATCCGTCGCAGCGATGATATCGAGGCCGGTCGAATGACGGTGTCGCTCTCGCGGGTCTATTCGTCGAAGACCGATCCCTGCCGCATAATCGTGTTCTCGCCGTCGGCCACTCATGCGTCGGTGACATACTGCGGGGATGTTGCCAATACGAACATCCACGGGGACAAGACACCAGAGATGGTGATCATCACGACAAAGACGCTGATCAACGAGGCACGCCAGCTGGCGGCTATCCACGAGAGCTATCAGGGCATCCGCGTGAATGTCTATACGCAGGAAGATATCTTCAATGAGTTTTCATCGGGCGTTCGCACGCCGATGGCTTACCGCCGTATGGCCAAGATGTTCAACGACCGAGAGCCGGATGTATTCAAATATCTTCTTCTGTATGGGACGGGGTCGTGGGACAACCGCAATATCACGATCTCGAAAGACGACCGGCTTCTGACGTTCCAGACTGAGATAGAGGAACACGCCCGAGATGCGCACCGCTGCTACACGTCGGATCAGTATTTCGGAATGCTCAAGGACACATTCAATCCTCAGCAGATCCACTATACGGGATCGGATATCGCGGTAGGACGCATGACGGTCGGAACGCCCACGCAGGCACAATCGGCCAACCAGAAGATCGAGAATTTTCTTAAGAATCCGCCGTCGGCGGCGAACTATATGCGCATTGTACTGAGCAGCGACCGCGGCGACTCGAACGCACATTACCAGCAGGGCGAAGAGGTAGCGGCCTTGTTTGACGAGCTTCTGGAGGGCTCGACCGTGACCCGCGCACACGTGGCGGATTATCCGGTGACTGACGGATTGACGGATGCGCACAGCATACTTGTAGAGGCACTCAGAAACGGGCAGGGATTCTTTGGGTACTGCGGGCACGGCGGTCCTACGAGCGTGACCGGCACGAAGCTTCTGACGCAGGGTCAGGTGAGCAGTGAGCTGTACGATGTGCCGGTATTCGCGCACTTCTCTTCGTGCGATCTATTCTGTTTCGATCGACAGACGTCGCTGATGGATGCCATGATGGCTCTTCCGCAAGGCGGTCTGATCGGTGGCATCGGAGCCTCGCGGTCGGTGTATCTGGAATATAATCAGCCCCTCTATCTTGCAGTATGCCGTGAATATGCACTGGCTCAGCCAGGTACAACTTACGGCCAGATTTTCCAGAAAGCCCGCAATGCGGTAGTGGATTCGAAGGATACGACGATAGCTGCGGCCGTGAATACACTGTGCTACAATTTCCTCGGGGATCCGGCAGTTGTGATGCCGGTGCCGAACTACGAGATGATAGTCGAGACCTTAGACGGTGAGAGCTACGATGCGGATTCGGAGGTTGAGCTGCTTCCACTTTCCCGAATTACGGTCACGGGCAAGCTTATTCGCAAGGACGGACTGAGCGGAGAAAACTTCACGGGCAAAGGGCTTCTTGAAGTTTACGAAACGCCTCGCTACGGGAACAAGCAGACCATCACGAACCCGGACTATAAGGCCGGGAACGGGCAGCCTCAGTATCTGACGGTGACATCGAAGCTTGACCACCAGCAGACGACGGAATCGTCATTCGCCATCGAGAAAGGCCGTTTTGAAGCAGAGTTCGTTCTTCCCGAGCTAAGCAATTACGGGGACATGAACAGAATAGTCCTTACGGGCACTGACAGCACAACGGGAGAAATGGCGGTTGTGACGCTTACGAACGTTCGAGTGGCAGTTCCGGGGGATAATTTCGAGAGCAATCTATCGGATGAAGCCCCAGAAATACTGAGCATGTACATCGATACGCCGGACTTCCAGCCGGAAGACGCAACGAGGTCCGACTTCAAGCTCTATGCTGAGGTCCGGATTCCGGAAAGCGGTCTGAACCGCGCAAACGGCGGTCTGGTCACACCGGGGATGTGGCTTCTGGATTCTAAAACGAGCTACAGCAATATCTTTACCGGTGCGACCTACACGGACAAGGGGACCATGCTTCTGTGCCGAGAGTTCTCGGGACTGACAGACGGAAAGCATACCGTGCGCCTGACCGTTGAAAACAATATGGGCAAATCGAGTGAGGCGGAGCTCAGCTTCTGTGTACTGAACTCGGACATCAAGGCGCTGCTGAGTTGCAGCGACAGCGGAAGCGGCTCGGAATGCACAGGCGATATTCCCGTGCGAGAAGGTGCGGTCTTTGACATGAGCCACAATTCGGACACGGAGCCGAGCGGAAAGCTGCTGGTGTTCAATTCGCTCGGTGAAACGGTGTACAGCAAGGATGGAGTAGGCTTCCCCTATACCTGGAATCTTCAGGACATGAGCGGAGCCCCTGTAGCCGACGGACTGTATCGCGCCAAGGTTATGCTTAGCTCGGGGACGGTGTTCGGAGGTTCGCCGGAGGTAGAATTCATGGTATTGAAATAAGCTTCTCTCCGACTTCATCAACATCCTAAATCAAAAAAAATAGCTTCCCGGGGCAATAAAACAGGCTCCGGGAAGTTATTTTATAAGGATAGAATGATTATACTGAAAAGAAATAGATGAAAACCAAGATATTTGTCCTCCTATCGTGCGCGCTTCTCCTGACGAGCCAGGTTATCCGCGCCCAGAAGAGTGAATTCAACCCGATAGAAACGGGTGTAACCTCGCTGAGCATAGCTCCTGACGCGCGCGGCGCGTCGATGGGCGACCTCGGAGCGGCTACGGATCCTGATGCAAACTCACAGTTCTGGAATCCGTCGAAGTATGCTTTCGGATATTCGACGGCGGGTGTGAGCCTGAGTTACACGCCATGGCTACGCAAACTCGTAAACGACATTTTTCTGGCTAATCTTGCGGGCTACTGGAAGATAGGGAGCGGCGACAATCAGGCCGTCAGTGCCTCGTTGCGCTACTTCTCCCTTGGCGAGGTGACCTCGCAAGACCCATCGGAAACGGCAACCCAGACGCTCAACCCTTATGAGCTTAGCTTCGATATAGGCTTCTCGCGCAAGCTGTCGGAGAAGTTCTCGATGGGTGTGGTATTCCGATATATCTACTCGGATCTGGGTTTCAGCGATTCATACGCCGGCGACCAGACGACGGGTGCGTCGGCTTTTTCGGCTGACTTATCGGGCTACTATGTGACTTATCCGATCATCGGGCGCAACGAGTGCCAGTGGTCGTGGGGCTGGAATATCTCGAACATCGGTACGAAGGTAGCGTTCAACAACGGCGAAGATCCAGCTTTCCTGCCAACGAATCTCAAGATAGGCACGAACTTCATGTTTCCGCTTGCGGACTACCACACGCTGTCGATAGGTCTTGACTTGAACAAGCTTCTTGTGCCGACCCGCCCTCGGGAGGCTGACTACGACATGGACACCACGGAGGGTCAGCGCGAATATCTGGATGCACTTGAAAACTGGAAGAACATGAGCCCGTTCACGGGTATCTTCAAGAGTTTCGGGGATGCACCGGGAGGATTCAAGGAGGAGCTCCGAGAGATCAACTTCAGCCTTGGCGCGGAGTACAGCTACAACCAGCAATTCTTTGTGCGTGCGGGCTACTACTACGAGAATCAGTTCAAGGGCAACCGTCAGTATTTCGGTATCGGCGCGGGCTTCTCGCTGAATGTGGTACGTCTGGATGCCTCATACATGCTTGCCACGGCCCAGACTTCTCCTCTGGACCAGACATTGCGATTCACGCTGACCTTTGACATGGACGGCCTGAAGGATCTCTTGGGCAAGCGTCGCTAAAGTGTATCGCTCTATGACGAAACCATCATTCAGGACGGGCACGGGCTTCGATGTACACCGCCTTGTGGATGGCCGCAAGTGTATTATCGGTGGCGTTGAGATTCCCTACGAAAAGGGACTGTTGGGACACAGTGATGCAGATGTGGCAATCCATGCCCTGATCGATGCGCTGCTTGGAGCTGCTGCCCTGGGCGACATCGGCGCCCACTTCCCGGACACGGATCCGGAATGGAAGGATGTGGATTCGCGGAAGCTTCTGCGGGGAGTGCGTGCGCTTCTTGAACAACATGGCTGGGACGTGGGGAATGTGGATGTGAGCATCATTGCCCAGGCACCGAAAATGCGTCCGTACATCGCGGAGATGCAGGCCCGGATTGCCTCGGATCTGTGTATTGAGCCGGGGGATGTGTCGGTGAAGGCGACGACGACGGAGCGCCTGGGATTCACGGGCCGCGGCGAGGGCATTGCAGCACAGGCCTCGGCGTTGATATTCAGGGAGGAGTAAGCGTGATTTATCGAGATTTTTCCTGATTTATCGGGGGAAATCATGATGATGCGTTGAAGACATGCCGGAGGAGGAGGGAATGTCTGAGGGAATTTCGTTGAAGACATGCCGGAGGCATGCCCCTACAGTCGGACGATTCAAAGATTTCGACAATTTGAGATTTTTGGGGTGGAATATTGATTTTTTTCGTAACTTTGCAGAGGAATAAGGCTTGGTAGTTCAACGGATAGAACAAGGGTTTCCTAAACCTTAGATCGGGGTTCGATTCCCCGCCAGGCTACATGATTTGTCCCGGCCTCACAGTCGCTGTGGGGTCGGGACTACAATTTTAGGTATAGCAAAGAGAGAAATTTCGAAAGTTATGTATTGTTTTGAAGCGTAATCGTGGAAGGGGTCAAAGCACGGGGATGACCGAGGAATGAAAGAGCGCCGGGGAGATGAATGCAGCGACATCGGTATTTCCCGTGAAGTCGGCGACTGTGAGCCAGAGTATTAGGAGCACGATCAGGAAAATGGCACCAATGGCTACCCAGATATTAACGCGGTTACGTTTGCGACGGCGGTCTGTTTCGGCTTTGTAGTGGTTGTTCGACATAATTGTGATGTTTAAGTGTTGTTTGAATAAAAAACATGTCGGGGAATGTTTTAGTTCGCGGTATTGAAAAAAATATGTATCTTTGCAAGTAAGAACCAATGTGGAAAAAGGCCTATGATGAACGAAGAAAGCTATTTCACAGCGACTGAACAGACGGAGGCACGGACTCTCGCGCGGGGTCTTGTGCGGAGGCTGTACGGACGGATCTCACATGCTGAAATAGGACGGCTGCGGGATGCTCTGACGCGGAGCGCACTTTCGGGGGGACTGGAGCCGATGCGTTTCGGCCTCAATCCGGTGCTTCATGCGCTGCGCACGGCTACGGAGCTGTGCGATGCGCTGTCGCCTGATGCATCGATGGTGACTGCACTGCTGGTAGCGCCTGTGTATTCGGACTCGGATATTCCGGAAGCGAGCGATCTGACGGCTGAATGGGGAGCGGATACGGCGACGCTGGTGCGCGGGCTTCTGAAGGTGAATTCGATCTATGCGCATGCAGCGACGGTGCAGAGCGAGAATTTCCGCAATCTGCTGCTGACATTCGCGGAGGACATACGTGTGATAATCCTTATGATCGTGGACCGTCTGGTGCTGATGCGTGCCGTGAACCACCATCCGGACGAGAAGAGCGTGAAGGAACTGGCCCACGAGGCGAGCTATCTCTACGCGCCGCTGGCTCACCGTCTGGGTCTCTATCATATAAAGGGGCAGCTCGAGGATATGGCCCTCAAATACAGCAACCGCGAAATCTTCCAGACTATTGCCCGACAACTGAACGAGACAAAGGCGAAACGCGATAAGTATATCGCGGCGTTCATCGAACCGATACGGCAGAGGCTGAAGGCGGAGGGGCTGGATTTTGAAATCAAGGGGCGCACAAAGAGCATCTCCTCGATATGGAACAAGATG
The DNA here is from genome assembly GCA_964493495.1 of uncultured Bacteroides sp. Lineage (GTDB taxonomy): Bacteria > Bacteroidota > Bacteroidia > Bacteroidales > Muribaculaceae > CAG-873. Next base: position 16,490 of record CAZBNM010000019.1, on the reverse strand, counting down.
AAGAAGCAGCACAATTCGGTGGAGGATATATTTGATCTGTTCGCTATCCGCGTTGTGCTGGATGTGCCGCCGGAGCGCGAGAAGAGCGCTTGCTGGCTTGTGTACTCCATAATCACGGATATGTATCTGCCGAATCCCGACCGCCTGAAAGACTGGATAAGCATCCCGAAGAGCAACGGCTACGAGAGCCTGCACATAACGGTGTACGGGCCGGACGAGCGCTGGGTGGAGGTGCAGATCCGTACGAAGCGGATGGACGAGGTTGCGGAAAAGGGTCTGGCGGCCCACTGGAAATACAAGGGCATCAAGAGCGAGAGCAATCTGGACACGTGGATGACGAATATCCGCGACATCCTCGAGACGGCTGAAACGGGCCCGATGGACCTTATAAAGAACGTGAAGATGGACGTGTACTCGCGTGAGGTGTTCGTTTTCACGCCCAAGGGTGATCTTTACAAGCTGCCTCAGGGGGCTTCGCTCCTGGACTTCGCCTTCAATATCCACACGAAGGTGGGAGCGCAGTGCGTGGGTGGCCGTGTGAACGGCAAGAACCGCAAGCTGAACTACAAGCTTGCGTCGGGAGACACGGTGGAGATATTCACGTCGTCGCAACAGGAACCTAACCGCGACTGGCTGAACATAGTTGTGACATCGAAGGCTCGCAACAAGATACGCGCGATGCTGAAGGAGGCCGAGTCGAAGAACGCGGATATAGGGAAGGAGCTGCTGCAACGCCGGCTGAAGAATCGCAAGATAGACTTCGACGAGGCAACGATGTCGCGGACGCTCACACGCATGGGGCACAAGAATTCGATAGAGTTCTTCAGCGCACTGGGCAAGGGGGACATTGACATCAACAGTGCGATCGAGGCTTATGTGGCCTCGGCGGAGGCCATGAACCAGGGCAACGATGGACAGGAGCGTGTATCGGCAAGCGAATTCACGCTGCAGACGCCGTCTGCGGGCGAGGGCCAGAATGACGGAAACAAGGACAGCTCCGGGGAGGATGTGCTTGTGATAGGAGAAGGTATCAAGGGGATGAGCTACCGTATGGCGCGTTGCTGCAATCCTATCTACGGCGACGAGGTGTTCGGATTCGTGTCGGCTGAGGGCGTGATCAAAATCCATCGCGCGGACTGCCCGAATGCGGCACACATGCGTGAGCGCTATCCATATCGCGTTGTTCCAACCCGCTGGAGCGGCAAGATGGGGTCGCAGTTTGCGGCAACGCTGCGTGTGGTGGGCAAAGACGACTTAGGAATCGTGACGAACATATCGTCGATAATCAACAAGGAGAAGAATGTGAGTCTGCGGACAATCTCGATCGATTCGCACGACGGGCTATTCCAGGGAATGCTTGTGGTGGGCATCGAGAACACGGAATCGCTGAACTCACTGATAAAGAAAATTAAAACAGTAAAAGGCGTGAAAGATGTACAACGCAGTAAATAAGACATACAGGCTGCTTAAGGCAGCCGGAGCGACATTGCTCATGGCAGGAGTTCTCGCAGGGTGCGGTCCCTCGGCGGAAGAAAAAGCTGCTGCAGCGCTCTTAGGGAGCGCGGTGGCTCAAAACGATTTAGGAGACTATCAATCGGCCATCGACTCCGTGAAGGCTCTGAACGAGCGCTACCGGGGCTTTACGGACATCCGTCGCTCGGGGCTTCGCGTGCAGGCTATGGCGACGGAGGGACTTATAAAGGACAGCATCGAGGCGATAGGCCCGGTGCTTGCACAGGCGCAGCTGGACACGGACAGCCTGCAGAAGCTATTCGTGCACATCGATGCTGCAGCCGCTGGGATGGACGGGTATTACATCGCGTCGTCGCTTGTTGCGTCGTCGGCAATGTCCACCACAGGCATCCAGCCGCGGGTGGATGAGTCGGGATACCTTTTCCTTACGGCGAACGTGAACGGCCGGAACATCGGACTCGAGGGGCTGACACTGGTGTCGGGACAGGACATGTGGACTTCGGGGACGCTGAGCGCATCGCGGGTCCTGACTGTGGAGGGTTCGGACATAGCGAGCTTCCCGGCCGAGAGCCTCGAAGGGATGTGGCAATGGGTTCGCGAGCACGATGCGAAAGGACTGAAAGGCATCCTGACAGGCAAGCGGGGGAAGGCTGAGTTCGCCATCAATCCCCAGCTGCGCAGAGCCATAATCGAAAGCGGGGAATACGCTCAGGCACAGCAAACGCTGCGGAGCGCGTCTATCCAACGCGAGAAGCTTGAGCGCAAGCTGCAGGCCGTGAGGGATCAGCTTGCGAACATGCCTCTGCCCTCGCAGGACTAATCAGGCCAGATCCGGAGAAGCTGAAGGAAGGTTCGCGAGCCTATCCGGGTGTCGTGAAGCTTGCGAAGCTCGGCAAGGGCTTCGGAGACATTGCCGTAGGCATCGGCGGCGTTCATAAAATCGCTGACAAAAGCGGCGAATGCACGTGCCTGGACGTCGGTGGTGCGGAGACGCGAGGAAAGGAGGAGCAATTCGGCAATGACCGTGAGGCGCAGACGCTGGACATAATCGTCGCCGGGCTGGTAAGAGGCAAAATCGGCGATGCACTTGCGGAGGACGGAAACACGAAACTTGGAGAAAGTCCACTTCTGCCGTGCACACTCCTTGCGTACGGCATCGACGGCCTTGCGAAAAAGGGCTTCGGGGTCAGGATTAAGGAAGTATTCGAAATACATCTTAATATCCTTACGTGCGGAGTAAGCGTCGAGGACGAGCTGCATTAGCTGCTCGCGGGAAAGCTGCTGAAGTTCTTTTTTAAGCTTGGTCTTGGACATAACGGCCACAAAATAACGAAAAAAGGACGAGAAACGCAAGGCCTAAAGAATGTGAATTGTTACGAAAATTTCATTACGCGCGGGGAAAGGCGCGAAATTTTTCGTACTTTTGTGGTATAAGAATCATGAATACACTCTCAATCATAACCATCATAGCCTCGCTGTTAGGGCCGGCGCTGATATTCTGGCGGCTTGCACCGTCGGCTATCGTATCGTACGCAGCCGTGGTATGCGCATGCTTCAGCGGCGCGGGGGGCCAGGTGACAGTCTCGGGGAACGGGATGCTTTTCTGGGGCGTTGCCTCGGTGATAATCCTCGGATTGCAGCTGATCAAGACTGACAATCCTTTGCTAACGCGCCTATCGAGCGGCTACATCTCGGCGGGGGCAATCGTAGGCGGTGTGTTAGGACTTCTAAGCGGCCACGTAGCCTCTGCAATTATAGTAGCCTCGGCCATTGGCGCGATATTAGGGCTCTTAGCATACTCGCGGACGCCTTCGGGGTCGGTGATAGCGAGCGACCGTCACCGGCTCGTAGACCTGATGGGTGCCGCGGGGCTACCGGCTGTGGTAATCGCGGGCATGAGCTTTACCGCACTTTCGGCCATACTATATTGAACGGGGCCTTTCACTCATTATAGAGCCGAGGCTTCCCAGTAGCCTAAGGGGCGCCAATCCCCGGGCATATCCTTATACTCTCCCACTCTCTCCAACATTATCGCACATGAATCTCCGCAAACTGATATTCGTAATATTTTCACTCGCAATCCTTCTCGGGGTCCACACGGCCAAGGGGGCGGAAAAACGGACCGCACAGCTCGGGAAGCCCGACCTTGAAAAGATAGCTCGGGAGACGACGGACCCGGATTCGCCGATGTACTACGACCGGCTGCTCAAGGAATTTCTGCGGAATGATACGACGATGACAGCCGAGGCGTTTCAGGCTTTTTACTACGGGACACTATTTCAGGAGGATTACGACCCCTACCGTCCGGCCGTGAACCTGCGGCTTCTTGAAGAGCTGCAACCGATATACGCCAAGGATAAGCGGACGCGCGCGGAACGGCAGAAGATGCTTGACTACGCGATGCAGGTGATCGAGGATAATCCTGTGGATCTGCGTCAGCTTACGAACCGGATATATGTATATGAACAGAACGGGAAATACGACCTTGCGCGAATATGGCAGTACAAGCTGAACCATCTGCTGCTTGTGATAGCCTCTTCGGGAACGGGAACGGACAAGGAGAACGCGCGGGCTGTGGTGTATCCTCAGCACGAGTATGACTTCCTGAATCTGTCGGGAATCACGGTGACGGATTCGCGCTTCGACCCGGCGGGATATGATGTGATAATAGCTGGCAAGAAGGGAGCAGACGGCGCGGAGCACTTTTTCGACATCCGTGAACTCCTGCACCAGTATTTTCTGAAGCACCCGAAAGAAGCGGCAAAATAAGTTGGAATTTCGGTTTCAAATAACTAAATTTGCAGCCGATATCATTACTTATTCACATTCCAACCATGAAAAGAATCACAAAAACCGCCCTGATGGCGGCTCTTGCGCTGCCGGCTATGGCTGTGTGCGCGCAGGAAAGCGGCGCACCGATCGAGAGCCGCGCGTTCTATTCCACCAATGCCAATGAAGCCGTGGGCAAGACGGCAAGCATCACCATCGACGGAAAGTTCGATGACTGGAGCGAGGATATGATCGTGGCTACTTGCGGCGCCAACGACATGGCAACGGCCTTCAAGGGATCACACGAAAATTCAGTACTTGACATCTATGCATTGTACGCTGCCTGGGACGATAAGAACCTATATCTGGCATGGCAGATGTGCAACACGGGCGATACCTGGGCACGCGAAGGCGACGGCCCTCTGACCGACGGCGGGCGCATCGGCAATGTTCCGTTTATCGTTGCACTGTCGGTTGATCCTTCGACGCCGTGCATGAGCGGTAAGGTGAAGGACGGACGCTTCATCTGGGGCGAGAGCAAGAGCGGCGTGACGTACACGAGCCATGTGGACCATATCTTCATCATGAGCGGCCAGGGCTACAGCGTGAATGCGGGCGCATCGATGTTCACGGCAATCGACGCACAAGGCAATTCGGAATACGACAATCCTAACTGCTGCAAGAATTTCAGCACTATCGGGGTACAGTATGCACTGGGCTTCGGCTTCCAGCCGTCGCATCTGTGGCGCCAGAAGATGTATGCGGACTATGACGCGGGCGGCAACCTTATCTCGGATCCGAGCGTTCTGGAAAGCATCTACGACGAGGAATGCTATGACAATCTTTTAGGAAGCCCCTACCCTTCGGGCCTGAAACCTCACGACACAAAGTTCGACACGTTCTACGAGATGGCTATACCTTTTACGGCGCTGGGCATCAACCGCAGCTGGCTGGAGGCCAACGGCGTTGGCGTGCGCGTGATAGCCACCCGCGGCGAGAGCGGCATAGACTGCTGCCCGTTCGACCCGTCGATGGTGGACAATGTCTTTGACTCGTATTCTGCTGACAAATCGACTTCTCACGAGAAGGACGACATCGACAACATCAGCTATGCGCTTGCCTCAGTGGGCCATATGCGCAGCGGCAGCGTAGATCCGGTGCCTAATCCTACGCCCGATCCCACGCCTACGCCCGATCCGGATCCCGTGCCCGTCCCTGAAGGTGCATGGACTGCCTATTTCAACAATCAGGGCGGCTGGAGCAATGTTTATGCCTATGTATGGGACAACAACGAAAAGGGCAGCGACTCGAAGTATAACGGCACGTGGCCCGGCAAGGAGATGACGATGGACCAGGCAACGGGCTACTTCCGCACGGACGTGGCTGTGGACAATGCCGAGGGCAAGAAGATGATGATCATCTTCAACAATGGCAGCGGCACTCAGACAGCAGACCTGGAATTCAAGCACAACGGCATCTATACGGCCAACGGCCATACGGGCGAATATGTGAGCGGTGTATCGGCAATCGAGGTGAACACGGGCGCTGAACAGACGATTTACTACAATCTCCAGGGTGTCCGCGTGGACAATCCTTCGACGGGCATCTACCTTGTGCGCAAGGGCAACAGTGTAAGCAAGATCTACGTTCGATAAGTACTCCCGGGAGCACCGGGCCACTTGATACGAGAGGGACACGATGGCTGTGTTCCTCTCGTTTTTTGTGTAAAAAACACATCAATTCGGGGGAAGGAGTGCAATTTAGGCATGAAATTTGCGTTGTAATTGTAACATTTTTCTTAACTTTGCACGTTACGAGCAGGAAAACTGCCAAGAAAAAAGGTACAAGTAAACCCAACAGACAAGAACACAATATAAACACAATCGATTTTCATATGAAAAAACAAGTATTCGCAGCAGCAATCGCCCTGGGCCTCGCGGGAGGTTTTGCGGCACAAGCGGTACCTGCGAAGCGCGGAATCCGCGAAATCGTGCAGCCAGACGGAACGGTTGTAAAAGCCGAGCAACGCGGCGATGAAAGGTTCCACTACTTCATGAGCGAGAACGGTGTGCCGATGGTGCGTGATACAGACGGCATGATGCAGTACGTGGCTCTGAACAAGAGCGGAGAGCTGGAGTTCACACGTGTGACCAAGGAAAACAATGGCGCCCGGAAGGCTCCTGCGAAGGATGCCGGGAATTATGGCACAGAAGAGGTGCTTGAAGCGCTTTACAAGCACAACAGTGCTCAGCGGGCCAATACGGCGAGCCTTCCGCAGAGCGGAATGGGACGTATGACAGGGGATTTCCCCCGGACTGGCGACATTCCGGCGCTGGTGTTCCTGGTGGAATATCAGGATGTGAAATTCACTCATCCGGATCCTGCGCAGTACTTCGGCGACATGGTGAACAAGGAAGGCTTCAACGAATACGGCGGCACGGGAAGTGCGACGGACTATTTTCTGAAACAGTCGGGAGGGCAGTTCCGTCCGCAGTTCGATGTGTTCGGGCCGGTGACCCTTCCCAACAAGCGTTCGTATTACGGCGGCAATTCGGGAGGCGGCGACAAGGCGGCTGAGGACATGTTGGTGCACGCAGCCAAACTGCTTGACGACCAGGTGGACTTCTCGAAATACGATCTGGACAATGACGGAAAGGTCGACAATGTGTTTATCTTCTACGCGGGCCAGGGCGAAGCATCGTATGGTCCTGTTGAGTCGGTATGGCCGCATCAATGGGAACTCAGTGTTGTGGGAAAAGCATTCAAGCTCGACGGCAAGACCATCGACCGCTATGCCTGCACCAATGAATGGGAACAGAACCGTCCTGACGGCGTGGGCACCTTCATCCATGAGTTTTCGCATGTGATGGGCCTCCCCGATCTCTATCATACGGTAAACTCATATGCCGAATACACTCCGGACACATATTGTGTGATGGACTATGGCCCATATAACAACAATGGCTGCACGCCTCCGAACTACTCGGCCTACGAACGCAATGCCATGGGGTGGATCGAGCCTCAGCTTCTGAACGGGCCGGCATCCGTTACGCTCAAGGAAATCGGCGAGAACAACGAGTGCTGCCTTATCCAGACGGAAAAGAGCACGGAGTTCTTCCTGCTTGAGAACCGCCAGCAGACGGGCTGGGACAAGTATATTCCGGGCCACGGTATGCTGATCTGGCACATCGACTATGTGACGAGCGTATTTGACCGCAACGTGGTGAACAATATGAAGAGCCACCAGTATGTGGACATCGTGGAAGCCGGCGGCGTGGCAAACAGCACGACTACGAGCACGCTTGCCTCCTATCCCTGGCCCGGCACGCGCAACAAGACTTCCTTCACCTCGACGACTTCGCCTGCGCTCAAGAGCTGGGCCGGCAAGGGAATTGATGTGCCCATCACGGAAATTGCGGAGAACAACGGCGTGATAAGCTTCAACGTCTGCGGAGGCAAAATCGATCTCGAAATGCCTGAAGGCGTAAAGGCAAAGGGCAATGACGACGGAAGCGCGGATCTGAGCTGGGATGCTGTGCAGAACGCCGTAGGCTACAAGCTCAATCTCTACACTAAGGATGCATCGGGCGAACCGGCGGTGTACGCACTCGAGGATTACTACACGACCGGAACGAGCAACAAAGCCGAGCACCTGAAATCGGAGACGACATATTACCTGACGGTGACTGCATGCGCAGGCCAGAACGAAAGCGAGCCTTCGGATGAAACGAGCTTCGTGATGCCCGCGCTTGCATGGGAGTTCCTGTCGCCTCAGACGCTTCCCACGGAAGACTATGATGAGTCGGGCTTCACTGCTTGCTGGGAAAGTCTCGAAGGCGCAGTGGCATACATACTGAATGTCGAGGCAGAGACTGACGGAGGCGAAAGCACGGAGCTGACTGAATTCGGCAGCAATGATACCATGACTCTGCCGCAGGGCTGGAACTGGACCGGAACAAGCACTTATACGAGCAACAGTCAGGGCTTCTTCGGCAACTCGGCACCCTCGCTGAAGTTCACGGCCAGCAACCAGAACCTGACCACGGATATCAATCCTTATGAAATCACAAATGTGGAATGGTGGCAGCGTGGCGCGAACGCTTCAGCACAGAACAAGGTCACGCTTGAAGGCCGCTCGGACGCAACGGACACATGGTCGACGATCTATTTCTGCAATCCTTCGCCTAACTCGGGCGAGACGATTACGGTGAAAAACATGCCGTCGAATATCCATCAGCTTCGTTTTGTGTTCTCGAAGGTAATGGGCAATCTTGCATTCGATGACCTGAAGATAACCGTAAAGAGCCTCGGAACGGAACCCCTCGAAGGGTATGAGAACAAGAACGTGGGCAATACGGAATCGCACAAGGTGGTGTTCGGAGACCTGAAGCCGAACGCGTGCTACTTCACGGTGAAAGCCGTTGATGCCGATGGCAAGGAATCGACCGTTTCGGACCGCCGCCGAGTGTCGCGCATGGACAATACGGGTATTTCTTCGCCTGCGAACGGAGCCACGGGCCTTTCGATTTCGGGCCTGACGATCACGTACACGGCTTCAGCCGGTGAAATGCTGCGCGTGTTCAACATGGCAGGTATGCTTGTCGCGTCGGCAAAGACGAATGCTGCAGGCATGGCAACGGTAGAACTTCCTGCGGGCGGTCTCTACATCGTATCTACGGCATCGGGCGCCACGAAGGTGTCGCTTCGTTGAGCTGCGCCTTACTACCACATACATATCGGGACCGCAGAAGGACTGCGGTTCCGATATTCAAATTAATAACTATTCTATTCCGGATGATACGCAAACTTGTTTTACTTTCCACTCTTGCTATAGGGCCTATAGCAATGGCTACCGAACCAGATATGTCGCCACTACGCGGCACTATACCGTCGTGGAGCACTTCGGAAGAAGGTACGCCTGTACTTGTACTACTCGTGGAATACCGCGATATTCATTTTACGATCGAGAATCCGCGAGAGTACTTCGACCGCATATTCAATACCGGAGAGGACCATCCGGACGGTGTATCAGGAAATATCGCGCGGTATTTTGAACGGCAGTCGGGAGGCCTTTTCCGACCGGTATTCGATGTGACGGATCCGGTGCGCCTTACAGCCACGCGCATGTCTTACGGCAGCAACAACACTTCGGGAGAGGACAAATATCCGGAAAACATGCTTGTGCAAGCCTCGGGTCTTATCGACGGGAGTGTTGATTTCTCCCGTTACGACACAGACGGCGACGGCTATGTGGATAATATCGTAATTATCTATGCCGGTCAGGACGAAACGACCAGCGGCGTGACGTCGGCAGTGAATCCACACCGGGGCAAACTTTCGGACAAGAACAAGAGCACGACGAAAGACAATGTGATTCTGGATAGCTATGTATGCATAGCGGAACTTGAAGCTGACCGGAGCCTTGGGCAAGGTCCTCTACTGAAGCTTCTATGCCGCGAGCTCGGACTGCCGCTTCTCGGGCACTCCACGAACGCAGGCGCTGGATTCACTCCCGGGCCGTGGAGCTTGATGGACCGTGGAGACCGCGCGGAGGACGGCGACAAACCGGTAGGCCTGTCGGTGTGCGAGCGCGTGATGCTTGGCTGGATAGCGGTGCAGCCGATGCCCAAGAACGGAAAAGTGACACTCGGAAGCACTACAAGCTATTACATCCCCACGGAGCGTAAACAAGAGTATTTTCTGATTGAAAACCGTCGGCAACACGGACAGGACACCTTTCTGCCGGGACAAGGCATGCTGATATGGCATGTGGACATGAGTGGCGTACAAGCTATAAGCGAAGGTGTGAATGACATAGCGTCGCACCAGTACATCGATATAGTCGAAGCCTGCGGAGAGGCAAACGTGCACATGCCGGAACTGCTCGAGTCCTACGCATGGCCCAGCGGCGAACATGACAGCTTCGACGCTATAAGCTGGGGCGGTCTGTCCACCGGATACTCGCTTTCGGGTATCGTGGAAAACACGGACGGGTCGGTGAGCTTCATGGTTAATGGAGAGATACCGGTACTTACAACTCCGGATGCCCCGACAGTCGAAGGCCGGAGCAACGGGACCGCAATGCTAAGCTGGACTCCGTGCGCGGGAGCTGACCGCTATCTTATAAATATCATTGACGAGGACGAATCCGAGGAGGATATACTTGAGAGCAATACCAACTCGTTGACCGTTATCGGACTCACTGCCGGGGTGAACTACAGCGCATCGGTTTGTTCGGTTGCCGGTCAGGAACAAAGCGAATGGAGCGAAAAGACCTATTTCATTCTTCCGGAGCCGTGTTGGGCCGACATGTATCCTGAAGCGGAAACAGAAACAGATTTTGAAGATCAGGGATTCACAGCCCGCTGGAGCCATCTTGACGGAGCGGAAGCATACCTTCTCAGTGTAGTCGGGAATTTCGGACGAGGAGAAGAGTCCTGTATTCTCGAATTCGGGCACAGTGGCTCGAAAGAACTTCAGCTACCCGCGACGTGGGAGTGGACCGGAGAAGCTTCGGATGTCTATCTGACCAATTCCTACGGGTATTACGGCACGAATGCACCCGCCTTGAAATTCGACAGCAGCGATATGTCGCTGACATCGCCGGCAGAGGAGGGCCTGTATGTGACGGGGATCTCGTTCTGGATGCGGGGCGCAACCGGCGCAGACGAAAGTATCCTGCGCATCGAGGGCATAAGCCTTGGAAAAAACGAAGTGCTTGCAAGGCTTACCCCACCCATAAGCCAAGGGGCTATATTCGAATTCAGGGACTTCCCGGCGCAAACGGAGCGTGTACGGCTTGTCTACGAGAAAGTTGGAGGCAATCTTGCTCTTGATGACCTACGTTTGGAAACGATACACGTAACGGAAAAGGCAGTTGAGGATTACACTGATAAGAATGTCGGATTCTGCGACAACCATCGTGTGGAGCTCGCTCATCCCATCGCCCATAGCTATTCCTTTTATGTGACGGCCCTGGATTCCGAGGGAAATCGCTCGGGAACGTCCATGGCAGGTAAGGTGATAGTTCCGCAAGGCGCGGGCATTTTCTCGCCTTCGAGAGACACGGCCGGAGTGGAGGTTTTTGGAAACACCATTCTCTATTCAGGAGTGTCCGGAGATGTTTTGCGTGTTTACACTGCTGACGGAATCCTTCGCAGCCAGGCTGTGGTGAATTTCGACGGGGTGGCTACAATCGGGCTTCCGGCAGGCTTTTATATTGCAGTAACGCCTGAAGGCTCAACAAAAATCAGGGTGAACTGAAACTGTCAGCTGAAACGATATAGCTATCCCCGGTCTCCAGAGGAAGGAGGCCGGGGATTGTGTTGTTCATTTAAATTTCAAAACTTACTTCTCCTGCTCGACGGGCTTCATGTCGTAAGAAGCGATTGCGAGGGTGAAGCCCCAGTAGATGAAGGCAATCGAGGTAAGGAAAGATACCATCATCATGTCGCTTACATAGCCGGCTTCAAGGAAGAAGCAACCGATGAGGCAGAGGAGGATGCCGTTGATGAGGCCGAGCCACCAATATTTTGCCGATCTGCGGCTGCAAGCAGAGATGAGAGCTTCGGCACCCCAGAATACAAATATAATGGCGAGGAAGTAGGGAAGGACAGCTTCGCTAAGAATGATTGAACGCACAAGCATGAAACCTATGAACAGGTCTATCATGCCTCCGGCCAACCACCAGCCCCAACCGCGGCCATGATTAGGACCGGCAGCCACACAAAGCTGTACGATACCGGCCAGCACCAGAAGCCAGCCAAAAATCATGGAAGCGACGGCATAACCTGCAGCCGGCCAGAACCAATAAGCAAATCCGCCAAGCACCATAAGAATACCGACGAGAAGGACAGCCCACCACGCGCGGGTGCGTCCGAGATAAGAGAGGTCAACGAGTGATTTCATAGTTGAATGTTTTTAGTTAGTTATGTAAATAAGTTATTTAATGTTTTTGTAAATATAACATGCGGGCGCGAAATTTGGTTCACAGTATTTTTTTTCATAATCCGGCAAACAATAATGTATGAAGCTCCGTTTATTAGGTAAATTTCAACTTTATAACGAACACGTTTCAAAATATTCACCACATCTATGGAAAACTTCACTTATTATAGTCCTACACTGATAGAGTTTGGCCGCGGCGCCGAAGAAAAGACAGGCATCCTGACCTTTATGATGGGCGCTTCGAAAGTATTGATTGTGTATGGACAGAAATACGTAAAGAACAACGGGCTGCTGGGACGCATAATAAATTCACTTGACACGATAGGTGTGGAACACGTGGAATTAGGAGGCGTGAGACCGAATCCTACGGACACACTTGTAGACGAGGGTATAAAGCTGGCTCGAAGCAAAGGGGTGGACGGCTTACTCGCCATCGGCGGAGGCTCTGTCATAGACACGGCAAAAGCAATAGCGGCAGGCGCGAAATATGACGGCGATTTCCGTGACTTCTTCTACGGAAAAAAGGAAGTACGCGAAGCCCTTCCCGTGGGTGTGGTGCTGACTGTTCCGGGTGCCGGCTCGGAAGGTTCGGGCAATACTGTCATCACCATAGAAGCCCCCGAAGGCTCTGACGGGCACGACGTGAAGCTAAGCCTACGCACCGATTCCATTCTGCGTCCACGATTCGCTGTGATGAACCCTGAACTGACCTTTACACTCTCGGCACGCCAGACGGCCACAGGCATCGTAGACATGATGAGCCATATCATGGAGCGCTACTTCACAAACTCGACACAGGTAGAGGTCGGAGACCGTCTGGCCGAAGGTCTCCTGCAAGCCTTGATTGCAGAAGCACCGAAAGCCATGGGCGACCCCACTGATTATCATGCACGCGCCAATATCGAATGGGCAGGCACGCTGGCGCATAACGGAATCACGGGCTGCGGCCGAAAGGAAGACTGGGCCTCGCATGCGATGGAACACGAGATTTCAGCAGAGTATCCCGAGGTTGCGCACGGAGCAGGTCTGGCCGTTGTGTTCCCGGCATGGATGGCCTATATAGCCCATCATAAGCCGTCGAAAGTTGCGCAGCTTGGACGCAGAGTATTCGGCGTCGAGGCTAAGGATGACCGCTCGGCGGCCATTGAAACAGTAGCCTCTCTACGCGCATTCTTCGGCACGGTGCTGAAAATGCCGCTGACGCTTGAAGGCCTGGGCATCAAGGAGCCGGATCTTGACAAACTCACGAGCCGCCTGCACGAGAACAAGGGCGAAAGCATAGGCGGATATTATAAACTTACAGCCGAAGATACCCGCCAGATATACGAGCTGATGCTGGAAAAAAGCGTGAACTGACAAAAGTCTATCCGCGAATATGGCGGCGCGCGACGAGCGCAATGACGAATGCCGCAAAAGAGCACACGGTGGTTATCGATACTGCCGTGTGCAATATTTTTCCAAACCCCACAAGCGGCGATACAATTCCCCCGAAAAGGAATCCGGTAGCGCCGAAGACGGCTGAAGCAGCACCGATATATTTACGCCCTGCGTCCATGGCAAGCGTGGATGTTGACGTAAAGATAAATCCGGCACACAGCAGCTCGAGAAAAGTGAGGGATTCGTACAGCCAGAATGCATCGAACCACAGAATGCAGAGGCGTAAGGATGATGAGACTATCAAAAGACCGGATGCACCGACGACAGCTGCATCTATGAGCCTTTTGAACTTCAGGGCTATTGCCGAGCCGAAAGCGATTGCCAGGGCATTCACACCGAATATAATGGCGAACATGAACTCTGAAAATCCGTAATGCTCCTGAACAATGAATGATGCAGAAGATATGTAGGAGAACAGGACACCATTGGCGAATCCGAATAAAGCAACAAATACCATGAATGTGCGGTTACGAAAAAGTACAGGATAATTCCTGAGCAGACTCAATACGGAGCCGCGATGGCGCCGATCGACCGGAAGGGATTCGGAGAAACCAAGACTCATAATAAAAAGTAAAATTCCCAAAGCAAGGAGAATCCAGAATATTCCCTGCCATCCGACGGATCCGGAAACGAGACCTCCGATCATAGGCGCGGTGACAGGGGCGACGCCGTTTACAGCACCAATTATGGCAAGAGTTCTTGCAAGTTCACGCCCGGAGTAACAATCGGTGGAAATGGAACGGGAGAGAACTATACCCCCCGCTCCTCCGAGCCCCTGGATGAAACGGCATACGTTGAAGAACCGTATTGTGGGCGAGTATATGCTGGCGATGGTGGAGAAGCAGAAAATGACCATGGCAAACATAAGGACACTTCGACGCCCGTATTTGTCGCTTAAGGGTCCGAAGAAAACCTGTCCCGCAGCCAGGCCCAGCATGCTTGCAGAAAGCCCCATCTGCACCAGCGACGGCGTTGTATGGAAAATCTCCGTCATCGACGGGAGTGCCGGGAGATACATATCCGTTACAAACGGACCGAAAGCAGAAAGCATTCCCAGAAAAAGAATCAGGAATACATAGTATTTTTTACTGAATTGCGGGGCAGACATATGTGAGGACGTGTTTTCGAAGTGCAAAGATACGAAAAATAGGATTAATTGTGTATCTTTGCAGGACAAACAATCCATACCGGGAGCTCCGGTCCTTTCTAAAAATGGGAAAAAAGAAACTGAATATCGCAGTAGCCGGAACCGGTTATGTGGGTCTTTCCATAGCCACGTTGCTTTCACGGCAGCATCACGTAACAGCTGTCGACGTGGTGCCCGAGAAGGTTGAGAAAATCAACCGCAGAGAGTCTCCGATACGTGATGAATACATCGAAAAGTTCTTCGCAGAGGAAACGCTGGATCTGCACGCCACACTTGACGGAAAAAGCGCATACCGCGATGCTGAATATGTGATTATAGCAGCGCCGACGAACTACGACCCGGAAAAAAACTATTTTGACACAAGTCATGTGGAAGAGGTTATCGATCTGGTTCTATCCGTGAATCCGGAATGTACCATGGTGATAAAGTCTACAATCCCCGTGGGATATTGCCGGAGTCTATATGTGAAATATCACGAGCAATTCAAGCGGCAAGGATATGGCGGCAAGCTGCGTCTGCTATTCTCGCCGGAATTTCTGCGCGAGAGCAAGGCTCTGTATGATAATCTTTATCCATCGCGCATCATTGTAGGATACCCGCAGTTGTCGGGAAGCGCACCGGAGGAAAATGAAGCGATAAAAGCTTTAGTGCCTGATGACATACGGCAAAAGGCAGAGGCATTCGCCAAGCTCTTGCAAGAGGGAGCCAATAAGGAGAATATCCCTACCCTACTTATGGAGCTCAAAGAAGCTGAAGCCGTAAAACTTTTTGCGAACACTTACCTCGCGCTACGCGTGAGCTACTTCAATGAGCTTGACACGTACGCCGAGGTTAAGGGTCTTGACGCACGAGCCATTATCGAAGGTATCGGGCTTGACCCGCGCATAGGTCTGCATTACAACAATCCATCCTTCGGCTATGGGGGGTATTGTCTGCCGAAGGACACGAAGCAACTGCTTGCAAATTATGAGAATGTGCCTCAGAACATGATGACTGCGATTGTGGAAAGCAACCGCACGCGAAAGGATTTCATTGCCGATCAGGTGCTCCGGAAAGCAGGCTATTACGGCTACAGCGTGTCGACTACTTACGGCGAGCAAAGCGAACGAGAATGCACTATAGGCGTGTACCGGCTGACAATGAAATCAAACAGCGATAATTTCAGGCAAAGCAGCATACAGGGTGTGATGAAACGCATCAAGGCCAAAGGCGCCAAGGTGATAGTGTACGAGCCAACACTTCCAGACGGCACGACTTTCTTCGGAAGTGAGGTTGTAAACGATTTCGAGCGATTCACAGCGGAGAGCGATGCCATCATAGCCAACCGCATGGATCAGTCTCTGGAGCCTATCTCGGACAAGGTATACACCCGCGATCTCTTCAGAAAAGACTGAATAACGGCAGCTATCGAACATGGAGGGCCATTTTTCATGAGCCCGGTTCATTAGATTTTGTAGTTTGCGGGAATTTGCGTAATTTTGCACGGTTTATAGCGGCGCCTTCGGGCGCTAATATCTAAAATGGAAATAATCAAGACGATTGCGGAGCTGGAGAGCAAGCTTGAACCGGCCCGCAAAGATTCGAAATCAATAGGCCTTGTGCCGACAATGGGTGCGCTCCATGCGGGCCACCGTTCGCTTGTGGATCGAGCCCGCAAGGAAAATGACATTGTGGTGGTGAGTGTGTTTGTGAATCCCACCCAATTCAACAATCCGGA